>DATKEG010000214.1:0-2435 GCA_035544515.1 Vicinamibacteria bacterium
ACGCAGCGCTGGCTGGACCGGCTCGGGCTCCACCGGCCCGAGCTGCGCGCCTGGGCCATGTACGACTGGGCCAACTCCGCGTTCTGGGCCACCGTCGTCCAGATCTTCCCCTTCTACTACGTCAACGTCGTCCATGCCGCACAGCCGGCCGCCCTGGCCAACCTGCGCTACGCCACCGCCACCGCGGTGGCCATGGTCGTCATCTCGCTGCTCTCGCCCGTGCTCGGCGCCATCGCGGACTACGCGGGCATCAAGAAGAAGATGCTGGCCGCGTTCCTGGCCCTGGGCGTCCCCGCCACCGCGTTCATGACCTTCGTCTACACGGGCGACTGGGTGCTGGCCACGGCGCTGTTCATGGTCGCCAATATCGGCGTGGCGGGCACGATCGTCTTCTACGAGTCGCTCCTGCCCCACATCGCCGACGAGCGGGAGATCGACCGCGTCTCGACCGCGGGGTTCGCGCTGGGCTACCTCGGGTCCGGCCTGCTCATGGCCTTCAACCTGCTGACCATCCAGAAGCCACACTGGTTCGGGCTGGCCGACGCGGCCGCCGCCATGCGGCTGTCGTTCCTGACCGTCGCCCTGTGGTGGCTGGGCTTCTCCATTCCGCTCTTCCGCCGGGTGCCGGAGCCGCCGCGGCCGCGCCGGACCGACGAGGGTCTCCGCGTGAACCTGGTGAAGGTGGGGTTCGCCCGGCTCGGGGAGACGTTCCGTGAGCTGCGCGGGTACCGGCAGGCGTTCCTGATGCTGGTGGCGTTCCTCATCTACAACGACGGCATCAACACCATCATCCGCATGGCGGCCCCCTACGCGGCCGAGATCGGCCTGGACCAGGGCGCGGCCATCGGCGTGCTCCTGCTCGTGCAGTTCGTCGGCGTGCCGTGCACGTTCGCCTGGGGCTGGCTGGCCGGCCGTCTGGGTCCCAAGCTCTCCATCCTCCTGACCCTGGCCGTCTACCTGCTCATCACGATCACCGCGTACTACATGACGTCCATCGTCCACTTCATGCTCCTGGCCGTGATGGTGGGGACGGTGCAGGGCGGGTCCCAGGCGCTCAGCCGCTCCTTGTTCGCGACCCTCATCCCCCGGCACCGCTCCGCCGAGTTCTTCGCCTTCTACGGCGTCTTCGAGAAGTTCGCGGGCATCATCGGTCCGGCCCTCTTCGCCGCCGTCATCGCGTCCACGGGCGCCAGCCGCAACGCCATATTGGCGCTCAACGTGTTCTTCGTCGTGGGCGGGGTCATCCTCGCCTTCGTGAACGTGGACGAGGGCCGGCGCACGGCGCGGGAGGCGGAGGCCCGAGCCGGAGTACACGCGGCCTAGACGCCCATGCCGAGACGGCTGCGGACCTCCCTCGACGTGGCTCTGGCGCTCCTCTCCCGCGCGGTGGCGCGCGTGTTCTTCCGGCAGGTTGAGGTCTTCGACGCGGAGCGCGTGCCGCGCGGCCACCCGCTGGTGGTGGTGGCCAACCACGAGAACAACATCGTGGATCCCCTGCTGCTGGCGGGGTTCCTGGGCGTGCGCCCGCGCTTCCTGGCCAAGAGCACGCTCTGGTCGCACCCGGTGGTGGCCCCGCTGCTCCTGGTCGCGGGCGCGCTGCCCGTGTATCGCCGCCAGGATCCGGGCTCCGCCGCCGCCCGCAACCTCGGCACGTTCGCGCGCTGCCACGCCGAGCTGAGGCACGGGGCGGCCGTGGCCCTCTTCCCCGAGGGCACGAGCCACAACCGGCCGCATCGGCTGCCGCTCAAGACGGGCGCGGCGCGCATCGCGCTGGAGGCGGAGGCCCGGCATGGCCCGCTCGGCCTGCGCATCGTGCCCGTCGGCCTCGTGTACGAGGACAAGGCCCGCTTCCGCTCCCGCGTGGTCGTCCAGGTGGGGCCGCCCCTCGACCCCGCTCCCGAGGCGGCCGCCTACGCGGCCGACCCCGGGGCGGCGGTGCGGAGCCTGACCCGGCGCATCGCGGACGCGCTCGGCGAGGTGACGCTCGACCATGCGTCCTGGGAGGAGGCGCGCCTGGTGGCGAGAGCGTCCGCGCTGCTGGCCGAGGCCCCGCCCGGACGCGCGCCGACGTTCGGAGAGGTGTGGCCCGTCCGGCAGCGGGTCTGGCGCACCTACCAGGAGCTGCGAACAGAGGACGCGCCCCGCGCCGAACGAATCGCGCACGACGTGAGCCGCTACGAACGGGCGCTGAGCGCGCGCGGCCTGACGCCCGAAGACGCGTTGCTCGCCGGCGGCCCGACCCCGCCGCCGCGATCGCTTCCGGGCCTGCTCGCGGCCGCCCCTCTCGCCCTCGCCGGCGCCGTCCTGAACGTCGTGCCCTACCGCGTCATCGATTGGATCGCCCGCCACGCGACACGCACGCCCGACCAGCCCGCCACGTACAAGGTGCTCGGCGCCCTGATCGTCCTGCCCCTGGCCTGGACGGCGCAGGCCGC
>DATKEG010000215.1:0-12374 GCA_035544515.1 Vicinamibacteria bacterium
GATGTCCTTGTTGGCCGCGAAGGCTGGACCCGCGGCCAGCGCCACGCAGGCGCTCACGACCACGATCAGAAGGTGGCGCATGCAAAGCTCCCGAAACCTCCATCATACACGCGCGGCCGCCGGACGCCCCGCCACCTACCCGCGGCGACGCGTCACCGCGAGCGTCCGGCGCGCGCCGCGTTCACCTCCTGACCACGAAATGCGCGCGCCGGTTGCGGGAGTAGGCGGCCTCGCTGTTGAGGGGGTCGAGCGGGCGTTCCTTGCCGTAGGAGACCGTCTGGAGCCGGTCCGCGGCGACGCCGAGCGAGACGAGGTAATCCCGCGCGGCGCGCGCGCGCTGGTCGCCCAGCGCGAGGTTGTACTCCGCCGTCCCGCGCTCGTCGCAGTGCCCTTCCACGGTGACCTGAGCGGCGCGATGGTTCTGGAGCCAGAGCGCGTGCTTCTCCAGCGTGGCGCGGGCCTGGTCGCTCAGCTCGGCCTGGTCGAGGCCGAAGAGGACGTCGTCGAGCGGACCGCCCTCGAGCGTCAGGGGATCGCTGACCGAGAAGTCCTCGGAGCTGGCGGAGTCGGCGTCGAACGGCGCCAGGTCCGGGCCGCTGTCCACGGGCCGGGGCGCGTCCGAGGGCGCGCCGCGGCCCGCCGGCGCGCCGCCGCGCACGCCGCCGCTGGCCACGTTGGGCGGCCGCTTCGTCCCCCCGCACGCCGACACGACGGCCAGACACAGGAACACGACCGCGACCACGGCGCTCCGACGCATGTTCATCTCACCTCCGCACACTCACGGCCCCCAGTCGGGGTACACGTTGTTCCCGTTCCCGGCCGGCAGGGTCTGCAGCGTCTGCCCCAGGCGATCGGCCACGGTGATCTGCCAGATCCGGCCGCGCTGGCACGCGAAGACCAGGTGCCGCCCGCTCGGGGCCCAGGACGGGTACTCGCAGCGACCGCGCCCCTGCGTGATCTGGCGCACCTGCCGGGTGGCCAGGTCCACCACCGCGATGTCGAACCTGCCCCTCTCCAGCATGGACGTGTAGGCGATCTCGCTGAACTGCTTCGACGGGTTCCAGGCCGGTGCGTCGTTGTAGCCGCCGACCGTGCTCAGGCGGCGCACGTTGAGGCCTTCCGCGTCCATCAGGTAGATCTGCGGCGTGCCCGAGCGGTCCGAGGTGAACGCGATCTCCTGGCCGGTCGGGCTCCAGCAGGGCGCCGTGTCCGAGGCCGCGCTGGTGGTGAGCTTGCGCGCGCCCGTGCCGTCGGCGCCGGCCACCCACACGTCCATGTTCCCGCTCCGGTTGCTGGCGTAGGCGATGCGCCGCCCGTCGGGGCTGAAGGCGGGCGCGAAGGCCTGTCCCTGGCCGCCGGTGAGGTTGGCGCTGCGGGCTTCGAAGATGGCGGCCAGGAAGATGTCCGGTTGCCCTCGCCGATAGGACACGTAGGCCAGCGACCGTCCGTCCGGGCTCCACGCCGGCAGGATGTTGATCGAGCGGTTGACGGTCACCCGGCGCGGGTTGAACCCGTCGTAATCCATGATGTACAGCTCCTTGGTGCGCTCCTTCGCGGTGGCGTGGCGGTCGGAGACGAAGGCGATCCTGGTGCGCGCGACACCGCGCTGCTGGGCGGCGGCCACGATCTCGTCCGAGATCTGGTGCGCGAACACGCGCGGGTTGTCCGCCCGTCCCGAGTAGCGCTTGGCGATGATCGTCTGGCCGGAGTCCACCGCGTGCACGGTCGCTTCCACGGCCAGCTCGCCGCCCGTGACCTGCGCGCGCGTCACCACGAGCACGTTGGCGCCGATGCCCTGCCAGTCCGTGTAGTTCGGGGCCTCGGGGTTGAGCGACGGGATGGCCGTGAGCAGGTTCTCGGGCACGAAGCGGAAGAGGCCCTCGAAGGCCAGGTCGCGACGGAGAACCTGGGTCAGCGTCCGGCAGGCTTCGCGGCTGGCCTCGTCCCCCCGGCGCGGAACGCACTCCGGCACGGCGAAGCGCTGGGTGGCGACGTCCGTGATGACGATGCGGGGATCCTGGGTCGGCGGAGCCGGCGGCTGGGAGGCGCTGCCCATGGCTCCGGTGAGCGGGAGCAGAAGCGCGAGCCCGACCGGAAGGCCGCGCTTAAGGCGTCGTCGGCCGGAAGATCGCCTGGATCGTGTAGCGGTTGGTTCCATAGTCCTTGGGGAGCGGGTTGAAGGGCGCGGCGGAGAAGACCGAGCGCTGGGCCGCGAGGTCGAGCAGTGATGCCCCGCTCGACTGCACGACGCGCACGTCCTCCACGGAGCCGTTCGCGAGGATGGTGAAGCTCACGGTCACCGGGTGCGTGAAGCCGCTCTTGATCTGCCGCGTCCAGATGAGCCAGATCTTCCGCTGCACGCCCGCGAGGTAATAATCGCCGCCCTCCGCCCCGCCGGGCACGCCGGGGCCGGGTGGACCGAGCTCGATGCCGGGAGTGCCCGTCGCGCGCCCGGTCGCGTCGCGGACGGCGCCCGCGGAGGCCCCCGACCCGCGTTCGGGAGCGCCCCCGCGCGGCGGGGGAGTGGGCGCGGGCGTCGCCCGCCTCTTGCGCGCGTCGGGCGGTGGCAGTCCCCGCCTCGGTGTCTCCTTCGGCGGCTTGACCACCTTCGGCGGTGGCTCGGGCCGGGGCGCGGGCGGCTCCGCCTTCGCGGGCTCGGGTGCCGCGGGCGCGGGGCCCGCCGGCTCCACGTTGGGCGTGCCGCCCCCGCCGCGGGGCAGGGGCACGACGAAGCCGGGCGCGACCTTGATCAAGGGCTCCTTCGGCCCGAATGCCGCCGCGCCGAACGCCATGCCCGCCATCAGCAGGTGGCCGGCCAGCGACAACAGGAATCCGGCCGAGAGCCCGCGGTCGAGCGCCTGGCGCTGCTCGATCTGGGTGTTGACGGGGTCGTTCACCGCTGGGCCCGCTCCCGGGGCAGCTCGTACGCGAAGCCGATCTGGTCCACGCCCGCGCGCCGGATCCGGTCCACCACCGTGATCACGTCGCCGTAGCGCAGCGCCTCGTCCGCCCGCAGGTAGACGACCTTGGCCGCGCGCCCTTCCAAGATCCCGCGGAGCCGGTCCTCGAGCAGCACGATGTTGACGGCCCGGTCGCCCACGAAGATCTGCCGTTTCGCGTTCACCGTGACCGTGATGCGGTCCTCGGGATCGGTCTGCGGCTGGTCCGCCACCGGCAGCGTGACGTCGATGCCGCGGGACATCATGGGCGCGGTCACCATGAACACGAGCAGCAGCACGAGCACGACGTCCACGAGCGGCACCACGTTGATCTCGCCCATGGCGGACATGCCGCGCCGGCCGCGCAGCCCCCGGTAGACGGCCGAAGCGCCCCCGCCTTCGCTGGACCCGCCACCGAGATGCATGTGCCTACGTGAAGTGCCGCTCGACGATGTTGAGGAACTCCAAGGCGAAGTCGTCCATCATCGAGGCGAGCACGCGGATGCGGCTGCTGAAGAAATTGTAGAAGACCGCGGCCGGGATGGCCGCGAGCAGGCCCATGGCCGTGTTCACGAGGGCCTCGGCGATGCCCGGGGCCACCACGGCCAGGTTCGCCGAGCCCATGCGTCCGATGTCTTCGAAGGCGATCATGATCCCCCAAACGGTCCCGAACAGGCCGATGAAGGGCGCCACGCTCGCGGTGGTGGCGAGGAAGGTCACGCGCCGCTCGAGGCGCGTCGCCTCCACGGTGGCCGCGCGGGCGAGGGCGCGCGAAAGGGATTCGAGGCTCTTCACCGTGGGCTTCGGCGGCGCGGTGGCCGCGCTGCCCTGCGACCCGCCGCGCACCTGCTGGTTCAGCTCCACGTAGCCCGCCTGAAAGACCCCGACCAGCGGGCTCGCCTTGAGCTGCACGCACACGGAGTTCACCTCGGAGAACTTGTTGCTCTTGCGAAAGACCTGCAGGAACGTCTCGGACTGAGACCGCGCGCGATGGAGCGCGATGCCTTTGTAGATGATGATGGCCCACGACAGAAGGGAGAAGATCCCGAGGATGACCAGGATCGCGATCCCAACCGGCCCGAGGTGGGAGAGGAGACCGAGGACCCCGCCGGTGAACGCCGTGCTACCTTGCGCCTGAGCCAGGATGAAGAGGGATGACACGCGCAACCTCGTTGAATAGCGCTGTCCAGCGACGATGCCACAATACCTTGGGGAGTGTCAAACACATTCGCTGTAGCGGACGCTCTCCTTGGGACGCCGGCCCCGAGCTGGCGGTTTCCTCGGCGATAGTGGCGTTTACAGGCGCGAAGCGCGTGTGCTATCCTCCGCGGCACCGCCGGTCAATATGCTTAAGTTGCTAAGAATAAACAACATAGCTCTCGTGACGAACGCCGAGCTGGAGCTGGGGAAGGGCCTGACCCTGCTCACCGGCGAAACCGGGGCGGGCAAGTCCATCCTCGTCGACGCGCTCGGCCTCGTCCTGGGCGCGCGGGCCTCGTCCGATCTGGTCCGCACCGGCGCCGACCGCGCCGTCGTGGAGGCGGTGATCGAGAGCGACCGTGCGCGCGATGCGCTGGAGCGCCTCGGCCTCCCCGCCGACGAGGACGAGGTCATCGTGCGCCGCGAGGTGCACGCTTCCGGCAAGGGCCGCGCGAGCGTCAACGGCGCGCTCGTGCCGGCCACCGTCCTGCGCGACCTGGCGCCGTTCCTCGCGGTCATCCACGGCCAGCACGAGCCCCGGGGCCTGCTCGATCCCGACACGCACCTCGACGTCGTGGACCATCACGCCGGGGTGGATCGCGGGGCGGTGGGCGAGGAGCACCGCCGGTTGCGCAAGGTCGAGGCGGAGATCGACGCCCTCGAGCGCGACCGGCGCGAGGCCGAGCGCCGCCGCGAGATGCTGGAGTACCAGGCCGGGGAGATCGAGCGGGCCGCCGTCCGGTCGGGGGAGGAGGAGGCGCTGCGCGCCGAGAAGGCCGTGCAGGCCAACGCCGGCAAGCTCGCCGCGCTCTCGAGCGAAGCGTACGCGCTGCTCTACGAGGACGACGGGGCCGCGCTCGCTCGTCTCCGCCAGGCGTACCGCAAGGTCGAGGAGCTCTCCCTGATCGACCGCCGGTTCCAGGCGTACCTCGATGGCCGCGAGGCCGTGGTGGCCCCCCTCGACGAGCTGGCCCTGTTCCTCCGTGATTACCAGGAGACGGTGCAGATCGTTCCCGGCCGGCTCGACGAGATCGAGGCCCGGCTGGCGCTCATCGAGCGCCTGAAGCGCAAGTACGGCGCCACCGAGGACGAGGTCCTCGCCTTCGCCGAGCGCTGCCGGGCGGAACTGCAGCGGCTGGCCTCACCGGAGGAGACCCGGCGCGCCCTGGAGCAGGAGCGCGGCGCGGCCGCCGAGCGGTACCTCGACCTGGCGAAGGCGCTGTCGAAGAAGCGCCGTACGGCGGCGAAGGACCTCGAGAAGAAGGTCGAGGCCGAGCTGGCCCTGCTCGCCATGGAGAAGACGCGCTTCCGCGTCCGCTTCGATCCCGACATCCCCCTGGCGGACCCCGCCGACACGTCCGCCTGGACCGAGAAGGGGCTCGAAGCGGCCGAGTTCCTACTCTCGCCCAACCCCGGCGAGGAGCTGCGCCCGCTGGCCCGCATCGCGTCGGGTGGGGAGCTGTCGCGGATCCTGCTCGCGCTCGAGTCCGTGGCCACGCTCGACGCGCGCGGCCAGACCCTCGTCTTCGACGAAGTGGATGCCGGCATCGGCGGGCGCGTGGCCGAGGTCGTCGGACGGAAGCTGCGCGCGATGGCCGAGCGCCACCAGGTCGTCTGCGTCACCCACCTGCCGCAGATCGCCTCCATGGCGGACACGCACTACGTCGTGCGCAAGCGGACGGAGCGCGGGCGCACCCTGACTGAGCTGCAGCGCCTGGACGACGGCGAGCGGGTCGAGGAAGTCGCGCGCATGCTCGGCGGCGAGACGGTCACGGACACGGCTCGCAGGCACGCCCGCGAGATGGTGAGGCAGGCCGCCCGCGCGTAGCCGGTACTTGTAGGCGGGAGGCCTTCCAAAGGACAATCTCCTCGTGAAGTTCTTCATCGAGACGTTCGGCTGCCAGATGAACGTCAACGATTCGGAGAAGGTCTCGGGGCTGCTCCAGGCCGAAGGCCACGAGCCCGTGGCGGAAGCGGGCGAGGCCGACTTCGTCTTCGTCAACACCTGCGCGGTGCGGGAGAAGGCCTCGGAGAAGCTCTTCCACGCGCTGGGCCGCCTGAAGCAGCTCAAGCGCCGCAGGCCGGACCTGATGATCGGCGCCGGAGGCTGCGTCACGCAGCTCCAGGGCGCCGCGAGCATCCTCGCGCGCGCGCCGTACGTGGACGTCATCGCCGGCGCCCGCAACGTCGCGCGCGTCCCGGAGCTGCTGCGGCAGGCGCGGGACACGGCACGGGCGGCCACGGACCTCGACCGGCGCGCCGATTCGTTCGCCGTCCCGGTCTCGTCCGTCGCGCACTCGAGCCCCGTGCGCGCCTACGTGACCGTGATGGAAGGCTGCAACCACGTGTGCAGCTTCTGCGTCGTGCCGCGCACACGTGGCACCGAGGCGTGCCGCGCGCCCGAGGAGGTCCTGGCCGAGGTCGAGTCGCTGGTCGGACGCGGGTACAAGGAGGTCATGCTCCTCGGGCAGACCGTGAACGCGTACGCGCACGGCGGCGCGGACTTCGCGGAGCTGCTGCGACGGGTGGATGCCGTGGACGGCCTCACGCGGCTGCGCTTCACCACCTCCCATCCCGAGCACGTCGGCCCGCGGCTGGCCGACGCGCTTCGTGACCTGCCCAGGGTCTGCCCCTACCTCCACCTGCCCGTCCAGTCGGGCTCCGACCGCGTCCTGTCGTCGATGCGGCGCGGCTACACGCGCGGCGAATACCTCGACAAGGTCGCCCTCCTGCGGGACCGCGTCCCGGACCTGGCGCTCTCGAGCGACGTGATCGTCGGCTACCCGGGCGAGACGGACGACGACTTCCAGGCCACGGTCGACCTGGTCGAGGCGGTCGGGTTCGACGGGCTCTTCGTGTTCACGTATTCTCCCCGCCCGGGCACCTCCGCGCTGCGGCTGGGCGACGGCGTGCCCGAGGCGGAGAAGGCGCGGCGGCTGCAGGTGCTGAACCAGGCGCAGCAGCGGCGGCAGGCCGGGCGCAACGCGAGGCGGGTGGGGAAGAGCGAGACGGTGCTCGTGGATGCGGTGGCCGGCCCGGGGAGGCTCTCCGGCCGGACGCCCCATTTCCGCATCGCGCACCTCGACGGGCCGCCCTCGTGGCTCGGCCGGCTGCTCACCGTGGAGGTCACGGGCAGCGGGGCCAACTCGCTGACTGGTCGAGTCCTTGCAAACAATTCATTGACAGCCGTTTCCAGCCTTCCTATATTCTGAACGGACGCGCGGGGGCTCTTCGGCATGCAGATCGAGATGACGATCAAGGGGCTGATGATCGACCCCATCACCAACATGCCGATCATCATCCTGCGCGACCAGGAGGGCCAGCGCGTGCTGCCGATCTGGGTGGGCGTCTTCGAGGCCAACGCCATCGCGCTCCAGATCGAGAACGTGCAGACGCCGCGCCCGATGACGCACGACCTGCTCAAGAACGTGATCGACGACCTGCGCGCGCAGGTCGAGCGCATCGTGGTGTCCGAGCTGAAGGAGAACACCTTCTACGCGCGCATCCACATGTCGGCGAACGGACGGGCCCTCGAGGTCGACGCGCGGCCTTCGGATGCCATCGCGCTCGCGCTGCGCACCCGCTCGCCGATCTTCGTGGAGGAGGCGGTCATCCAGAGCGCCCGCAGCGTCGAATCGGGCAAGGAGAACATGGACCTCGGCCGTCTCCAGAAGTGGCTCGAGGGGCTCTCCGAGGACGAGCTGGGCAAGTACAAGATGTGACCGGGGACACCATCCCTGGGCCCCGTTCCGCTCCTCCCCCCAACATTTAGCTCGTAGTTGACCTGCTGAGGCAAGGTCCCCTACTATCCTGCCTCCACACATGCTCCCCAGGGTTCCCTCCGGCCCGGCTCCGGGCCCCGTCCCGCGGAGGACGCGATGATCGTCATCGCCATCGCCAACCAGAAGGGCGGTGTGGGCAAGACCACGACCGCGATCAACCTGGCCGCGGGCATGGCCATGCGCGGCCGGCGCACGCTGCTCGTGGACCTCGATCCGCAGGCCAACTCCTCCATCACCTACCTCGACCTACGCACGCAGCCGCGCTCGATGTACGACGTGCTCGCGAACGGGTGCGCTCCGATCGCCGAGATCATCCAGCCCACGCGCGTGAGCGGCCTCGACATCGCGCCGGCGCGCATCGGCCTGGCCAAGCTCGAGTCGCAGCTCGTGGGAGAGCTCGACGCCCACTTCCGCCTGAAGGACCGGCTGGCCACGGTGAGCGAACGGTACGACTTCGTGGTCATCGACACCCCGCCCGCGCTGGGCCTGATCACGGTCAACGCGCTGGTGGCCGCGACGCACCTGCTCGTCCCCGTGCAGTCGAGCTATTTCGCGCTCGAAGGCACGGACGACCTGCTGGAGACCGTGGACAAGATCCGGGCGCGGCCCAATCCGGACCTCAAGCTGCTCGGCGCGGTGATCACGCTGCACGACCGGCGCACGACGCTCTCTCGCGACGTGCACAAGGCGATCACCGATGTCTTCGGGGACCGGCTCTTCCGGACCACCATCACCAAGAGCATCCGGCTCGAGGAGAGCCCGGCCCACAAGGAGCCGATCTTCACCTTCGCGCCCCAATCCAGCGGAGCGTACGAGTACTACCGCCTCTGCGAGGAGGTCATCGAACGTGTCTAGCCCGCGACGCCTTGGCCTGCCGGAGACGCTCCGCATGCGCCACGACACGCACTTCGTGGACCAGCTCGGACGGCCCGGCGGGATTCCCGTCGGCCGTCTCATCCCCGTCGAGGACATCGATCCCAACCCGAACCAGCCGCGACAGGCGCTGGGCGATCTGAGCGAGCTCGTCGCCTCCATCCGTGAGAAGGGCGTGCTCGAACCGATCCTCGTGCGGCCGCGCGGCAGCCGCTTCCAGATCATCGCCGGCGAGCGCCGTTACCGCGCCGCGAGCGAGGTCGGGCTCGCCGAGATCGCGTGCATCGTCCGCGAGACGAGCGACGCGGAGATGATGGAGCTCGCGCTCATCGAGAACCTCCAGAGGAAGGACCTGAGCGCGTTCGAAGAGGCCGACGGGTTGAAGGTGCTGGCCGAGACGTACGCCTATACGCACGAGCAGATGGCGGAGAGGATCGGACGCAGCCGCACGTCGATCACCGAGACGCTCTCGCTCACCGTGATGCCGGACGACATCCGCGAGCTGTGTCGGCTGGCCGACATTCACTCGAAGTCGTTGCTGCTACAAATCGTTCGGCAGTCGGACACGCAGAAAATGATCGCGCTCATCGAACGGCTGCAGGCCGGCGGTACCACGCGCGAACACGCGCGCCGCATCGCGCAACGGCAGAAGGCCAAGGCGTCGCGCGGCCGGCCGCGCAACTTCGTGTTTCGTTATCAGCCGCGCGAGAAGACTTTCAGCCTCTCGCTGCAGTTCCGCAAGGCGCAGGTCCCGCGCGACGAGGTCGTCCGCGCGCTGCAAGCCGTCATTGACGAGCTGACGCGCGATCTCGCCCGCGCGTAAGGAATCGCCGCGGGCGCGGTGCGCGTCAGCTCTATTGAGCTGGGGGGTGCTGCGTCGCACCCGCCAGACCCCCCTCGCTCGCGCGGAAGTGAATCCCGCGCTCGCTCTGTCGGTGTGAGCGTCTAATCGCTGGTCCTTGCGGGCAGCGTCCGCTGCGTCCTCTCAGGCCTCCTTCTGCGCCTCTGCGGTGAATCCGTTTCGGTTCGGCCGTCAGCGCTCGAGGACGAACTTCTCCGTCAGGTACCGTGCCGCGCGCGCGGCGCCGAACCACCAGAACGAGGCCGCGTAGAGAAGCCCGAGCGGGCGGGCGATGGTGGCCAGCCACACTCCCACCGCGCCGAGCGCGAGGGCGAACAGCGGCGCCACGATCTCCAGGTCCTTGTTGTAGCGCACGAGGTTCGGACCGGGCAGGCCGCCGGACGCCAGGTTCAGGAGCAGGAACGTGGAGGCCCAGGCGACGACCAGCCGCGTGCGTGCGCCTTCCGTCGCGCGCAGGAGCAGCACGAGGCCGGCGGCGATGACCGGAGCGAACCCGCCGTAGAAGAGGTACGTCCGCCAGGCCGCCTTGCGCGCGCCGCGGAGAAGATCGAGGCCGGGACCGGCGTAGGGGTCGTCGGGCTCTTCGGGCGCCGTCTCCTCGGTCGCCACGCGCTGTCGCTGCTCCGTCTTGTCGAGCAGGATCTGCTCCTCGGCCATGGGGATGCCGCGCCGCATGTCCAGGAAGACGGGAACGTATCGGCCGTAGAACAGCGCCAGGGACAGCAGGGCGCCGAGCGCGCCCGCGGCGGCGAGGCCGAGCTGGCGGCGTCGCGCGAAGGGCGTGCGGTCGCGGAGGAGCTGGAACGCGAGCAGCAGCGGAAGCAGGATGCCGAAGTTGAGCAGGGACTGGGTGTAGGTGAGGAGCGCCAGCGCGACGAGCGCGCCCAGGGACACGACGATCCGGGGACGATCGAGCTCGTCGAGGTGGGCCGCGAGGTAGAGGAGCACCAGCGCGTCGACGAAGTGGCCGGCGAGCGCCGGGAAGTAGGCGAGCGACAGGCGCGCCAGGAAGATCGGCAACAGTGGATGCGCGGCCGCCGCCGCCATCGACACCGCGGCGGACAGGCGGAGCCTCCGGCCGATGGCGTACACGAGCAGGGCTTCGAGGCTGTTGAGGGCCGCGGCCAGCACCGAGACCGCGACCTCGGGCGGATAGCGGGCCAGGCGCACGAGCGGCCAGCAGACGAGGTAGAACACGGGCGGGTAGGGGAACGCGTACCAGTGGCCGTTCACGAACTGGAGGCCGAGGCTCAGCCGGAACTGGCTGGCGGTGAACTCCTGCAGGAAGCGAGCGAGGCCGTGCCGGGCCACCTGGTCGGCGAACATCGCGTGGATGCGGACGTCGGGGTAATAGAACCCGGGGTGCAGGAGCAGCGCGAGCCTCACCGCGAGCCCGAGCAGCACCACGACGACGAGCGCGCCCGCGACGTGCGGGGAGACGATGTCGAACGCGCGCCGAATGGGCGGCACGCGGACGAGCAGCAGGGCCACGAGGGCCACGGCCGTGAACACGCCCCAGCCCTCGCGGAGGATGCGCTCCACGGCGAGAGGGTCCGCCGCGATGCCCGCCGCGGCCGCCAGCACCAGGCCGGCTCCGAGAACGAGCGCGCTCGAGAAGGCACCTCCGGCGGCGAGCACCGTGATGAATCCGGCGAGCGCCACCGCCGCGACCGCCAGGGCGACGCGCGTGGGGAGCGCGAACCGGGCCCCGGGGCCGCGCCGCTCCACCTCCAGCCAGTCCATCGCGATGCCGAGCGGGACACGGCTCGCGGACGGCGCGTCGATGAGCAGCGAGAACGGCGCGCGTCCGTGGAGTGACGGCAGGGGGAACTCGAGCAGCAGGTAGGGGACACGCTCATCGGCCCGCAGGTCGAACGCCGCGACGATCCGCCCTTCCGTTCGGATCGTAACTCTAGCTGGCTCAACAAAATGGCGCCGTACGCGCATCCGAAGCACGTGCCCCGTGCCGCTGACGTGAATGGGCAGATGGACGGCGGCCGAGGTCGAGGTCCAGTGGAAGCGCGTCAAGCCTTCGCGCTCCCAGTCGCCCCGGAAGCCCTGCACGTACACCGCGTCGTTGGGGCCGAAGTTGACGAGCGCGCGGCCGGCGACGCGGGTGGCGAAGGCGGACGCACCCCAGGCGGCGGCCGCCAGCGCGAGCGCGGCCAGGAGGTCCCGCGCCCTCAAGCGATCGCTCCTAACCGCGCGTCAGGACCGCCGCGTAGTAGTCGCAGATCCCGCTCTGCAGGATCTCCTCCTTCTCGATGCGGCGGCCGTCCTGCGCGTACAGGCGGCGGTACTCGTCGGCCGGACGGATGTGCTCGCCGTTCTCCACGTTGTGGATGAGGTGGCCGATGAGGTTCATCCGGGAGATGGCCGGGATGTCCTCGATGGCCAGGATCTTCCCGCCCGGGGCGAGCAGGCGCGTCGCTTCCCCGAGCACGGCCCGGGCGTAGTCGTCCGGCAGGTGGTGCAGCAGCCCAAAGATGAGGATCTGGTCGAAACGGGCGTCGGGCAGGTCGACCTTGCGCGCGTCGCCCACCAGGAACGTTCCCTTGCGCGTGCGGCGCGCGTGCTCGACGTAACGCGCGTTGAGGTCCACGCCGAAGTAGTCGTCGCCGAGGAAGAGGTCGGCGAAGGCGCCGGGGCCGCAGCCCAGGTCGAGCGAGCGCAGGCCGCGCCCCGGGCGCAGGTCCCGGCGGATGACCGCGCGGATGG
>DATKEG010000216.1:0-9285 GCA_035544515.1 Vicinamibacteria bacterium
CTCAGTGTTCGCCCGACACCAGTGGAGCGGAGAGGAAGCGATCTGAGCAGCGCGCATCTGGCGCAGGTGAACGTCGCGCGGATGAAGGATTCGCTCGAGAGCCCGGCCATGGCCGGCTTCGTCGCGCGGCTCGACGAGATCAACGCGCTGGCCGACCGCAGTGAGGGGTTCGTCTGGCGTTTGCAGACCGCGGAAGGCAGCGCGACGTACCTTCGGCCGTACGAGGACGACCGCATCCTGTTCAACCTGTCGGTGTGGGAGACCGCGGAGGCCCTGCGCGCCTATGTCTACCGCAGCGCGCACGCCGAGCTTCTGCGGCAGCGGCACGAGTGGTTCTCCAGGTAGAAGGTGATCCGGGAGACCGACTGGTCGCGGTTCAACCCGTGTCCGGCGGTGTGAAGGCCGCCGCCAGCCCCGCGCGTGGCGGCCCGAGCCGGGGCGGCATCGGAGCCGGGGATTACTTGATTTGCTCGACCGCCTTCCGCGCCAGGTCCGCCTCCGGGCCCGTGGGCTTGAGCTCCAGGAGCTTGTTGAAGTCGGCCTTGGCCTCGGCCATCTTGCCCACGCCCATGTAGGCCAGCCCGCGGCGGAAGTAGCCGTCGGCGTAGGCGGGGTCGAGCGTGACCGCCTTCGTGAAGTAGCCGATCGCGTCCTCGGGCTTGTTCGCGTTCACCAGGTTGACGCCGATGTTGAAGAAGAGGTCGGGGTTCGTGACGGACGACTCGTCGATGCCCGCGAGCAGCTCCATGCCGCGGTCGAGCATGCCGCCCTCGAGCGCGGCCTGGGCCATGATGCCGCGGACGGTCGCGTTCGCGGGCTCGGCGTCGAGCACCTTCTGCAGGTGGTCGAGGCCCTTGACGTACTCCTTCTCCTGGATGTAGGCGAAGCCGATCCGCTGGTGGATGGTGGTGGCCAGGTCGGGCCGCAGGGCCAGCAGCTTCTCGAACTCGGCGCGCGCCTCCGGGAAGCGGCCTTCCTTGTAAGCCGCTTCACCCTTCTCCAGGGCCTGCACCGCCTCGGGTGCCGGGCCGGCCGCGGCGGCCTTGTCGAGCCTCACCTCGACCGGCGCCAGGCGCGCCGATTCGGAGGGGAGGGGGATGCTGATCCTCTTGAGCGCGTAGCCGGGCGCCTCGATGTCGGCGTTCCAGGTCGCGGCGGTGATGCCCGCGATGGCCCAGCGGCCCTTCTTGTCGGTCTTCACCGTGGTGCCGTCGCCGTAACCTTCCCGCTCGAGCTTGACCGACGCGCCGGCGATGGGCGCGCCCTGCGCGTCGAGCACCTTGCCCTCGAGACGTCCCATCCCCTTCCAATCCTGGGCCTGTGCGGGACCGGCCAGCGCCATACCCACGGCGAACACGGCGCACCAGCGACGAACCATGAGGACCTCCGAAGAGCCATTATAGCGGGCTGAACCGCGGCGCCGGCACGCCAGCGAGCGCGGCGAGCGCGTGGGTAGAATGGGCGGATGGCCGTCCGGGTGCTGCGCGCGTCCTGGGTGGTGCCCGTCTGCGGTCCGCCCCTGGCCGACGGGCTGGTCGCCGTCGCGGACGGCCGCATCGCGTGGCTCGGCGGGCGGTACTCCCCGGGCCGGCCCGACGGCCCGCTGACCGACCTCGGGAACGGGATCCTGGCGCCCGGCCTCGTCAACGCGCACTGCCATCTCGAGCTGTCGCACCTGGCGGGCCGCCTGCCGCGGGCGGGGGGCTTCGTCCCCTGGGTCGAGGCCCTCGTCGCCGCGCGCCTGTACGACGAGCCGGGGGTGGTGCGCGAGCGGGCGCGCGAGGCGATCGGCGCCGCCCAAGAGGCGGGCACGGTGGCCGTCGGCGACGTGTCGAACACGCTCGTCCCTCTCGACCTGCTGCGGGACTCCCGGCTGCGCGCCGTCGTCTTCTACGAGCTGCTCGGCTGGGACCCCGGGCGCTGCGCCGCGGTCCTGCAGGCCGCGGAGGAGCGCCTGGCTGGCGTGGTGGGCGGACTCGACGGGCGCGTGCGCGTCCGGCTCGCCGCGCACGCGCCGCACTCGGTGTCGCCGCCGCTGCTCATGGCCCTGCGCCGTCGCGGGGGGCCCGCGTCCATCCACCTCGCCGAGTCCGAAGCCGAGACGGACTTCCTGGGGACGGGCGGAGGAGAGTGGGCGGGCTTCCTCGCGCGCCGCGGGCTCGCCGGAGTGCCCTACCGGCCGGCCGGGCTGACGCCCGTGCGCTACCTCGAGTCGCTGGGCGTCCTCCACCCTGGCCTGGTGGCGGCGCACTGCGTGCACGTGGATGGCGAGGACCGCGCGATCCTGGCCCGGCGGGGCGTGCACGTCGCGCTCTGTCCGCGCAGCAACCGCAATCTGGGCGTGGGCCTGCCGCCCCTGCCCGACCTGCTCGCCGACGGCGTCCGCCTGTGCCTGGGGACCGACAGCGTGGCCAGCGGCGATTCGCTCGACCTGTTGCAGGACGCCGCGCTCCTGCACCGCGCCTACCCCCGGGTCGAGCCGGCGCTGCTCGTGCGCCTGGCGACCGCCGGCGGCGCCGAGGCCCTGGGGCTCCCCGACCTCGGGACGCTCGCCCCGGGCCAGGCGGCCGAGATGGCCTTCGCCCCGGCGGCGGCGGGCCTGGCCGATCCGTGCGCGTTCCTCGTGTCGGGCGAGGCCCGGCTCCAGAGGCTGGCGGCATGAGCACGCTCGCCGGGCGCGCCCTCCTCTACGGGCGCATGATCAAGTTCTCGCACTCCGTCTTCGCGCTGCCCTTCGCGCTCGCCTCCGCGGCGCTGGCCGCGGACGAGACGACGCGCTGGCCGCAGGTGGCCTGGATCGTGGTGGCCATGGTGGGGGCGCGCAGCGCGGCCATGGGCTTCAACCGCCTGGCCGACCACCAGATCGACGCGCACAACCCGCGCACGGCCTCCCGCGAGCTGCCCCGCGGCGTCCTGCGGCGGGCCGAGGTCTGGGCCTTCGTCCTCGTCTCGGCGGCCGCGCTGGTGGGGGCCGCGGCCATGCTCAACCCGCTCTGCCTGCTGCTCTCGCCGGTCGCGCTTGCGGTCGTCTTCGGCTACTCGTACACCAAGCGCTTCACCGCGCTCTCGCACCTGGTCCTGGGCCTGGGACTGGCCCTGGCGCCGGTGGGAGCCTGGCTGGCCGTCCGCGGCGCGTTCGCGCCCGCGCCCCTCGTGCTCGGCCTCGCGGTGCTGTGCTGGGTGGCGGGGTTCGACACGATCTACGCGTGCCAGGACGTCGCGTTCGACCGCGCCGCCGGCCTGCACTCGCTGCCCGCGCGGCTCGGCGTGGCGCGCGCGCTCCTCGTGGCCCGGAGCCTTCACGTCGTGGCCGTGGCCCTGCTCGCCGCGGTGTACGCGCTCGCGCCGCTCCATCCGGTGTACCTCGCGGGCGTGGGCGCGGTGGCCGCGCTGCTGGTCTACGAGCACAGCCTGGTGCGCGCGCACGATCTCTCGCGCGTGGACGCCGCGTTCTTCGCCGTGAACGGATGGATCAGCGTGGGCTACCTGGCCGTGACGCTGGCCGCGCGGACGCTGGCCTGACGCTATAATCCGCGTGCCCGTGACGCTTCCCCAGAGCCCGCCTTCGTTCCGGCCCCTGGCCCCTCCGACGCCCGGCGCTCCCGAGAGGGAAGCGGTGCGCTCGATGTTCGACCGCATCGCGCCGCGCTACGACCTGCTCAACCGGCTGCTCTCGGCGGGCACGGACCGGCGGTGGCGGCGCGCCTGCGTGGACTTCCTGGACCTGTCCGCTCCGGCGCGGCTGCTCGACCTGTGCACGGGCACGGCGGACCTGCTGATCGAGGCGCTGGAGCGCGACCCGCGGCACCGGGGCGTCGGTCTCGACCTCTCGGCCGAGATGCTGCGCCGCGCGGACAGGAAGGTCCTCCGGCGCGGCCTGCAGCCGCGGGCGTCGCTGGCCGCGGCCGACGCCGAGAGGCTCCCGGTGGCCGCCGCGCGCTTCGACGGCGCGCTCGTGGCCTTCGGCATCCGCAACGTCGGCGACCCCGCGGCCGCGCTGGCCGAGCTGCGGCGCGTCCTGCGCCCGGGGGGGCGCCTGGTGGTGCTCGAGTTCGGGACGCCGCGCGGCCCGCTGGGCGCCCTGTACCGGCTCTACTTCGAGAGGGTGCTGCCGCGGATCGGGCGGCTGGTGAGCGGGGACGGGGGCGCATACCGGTACCTTCCGCTCTCCGTGGCGCGCTTCCCCGGCCCCGACGGGTTCTGCGCGCTCCTGGAGCGGGCCGGGTTCGCGGCCGTCTCCCGGCGTCCGCTCACGCTGGGCATCGCCTGGCTCTACCGCGGCGACGTGCCCGCGTGACCCCGCTCGCCGCCTCCTTGCAGAAGACGGCCGGTCATCTCCGGCCGCACCGCGACGCGCTGGTGGAGGCCTGGATCGCCGCCCTCCTCTCCGTCTCTCCGGCGCCCGGCGCGTCCGTCCGCGAGTTCTGCGCGGGCATGGTGGACACGTTGTTGAGCCGGCTCTCGCGGGGCGAGGTGGAGGGCCTGCTCGCCGAGGAGACGCTCAAGGCCGAGGCCGCCGCGCAGGCCGGCACCAGCCTCTTCCCCCTCTCGCTGGGGATCCGGGTGCTGGACCGCTGTTGCCTGCCCTTCCTGCTCTCCGCCTGTCCCGACGCCGCGTCGCTGGCCGAGTGCCTGCTCGCGCTGGACGAGCTGGGCGACCGGCGGCTGGAGATCCTGCTGCGCGCGCAGGAGCACGAAGCGGCGCGGCGGCTGGTGGACGCGCAGGCGCAGGGCGCGCGCACGGTGGAGAAGCTGGCCGAGCTGGCGCGGCTCAACGAGGCGCTGCGCCGGTCCGAGGCCCAGAGCCAGCACCGCGCCGAGCAGATCGGGCTGCTCAGCGAGGTGGCGCGGCGCATCGCCCGCGTGATGGAGCCCGAGAGGCTGATGCAGGAGGCGGCCGAGGCCATCCAGGCGCGCATGAACCACACCTACGTGGCGGTGGTGGTGCTCGACGAGGAAGGCGTCCTGGTCGGGCGCTGGGCGGGCCGGACCGGCGTGGGACGGCGCAGCTCGGGACGGGCGCAGGGACCGGCCGGGGGCATCATCGGCCGCGCGCTGCGCAAGCGCGCGCCGCAGGTGGTGGCGGACGTCAGCCAGGATCCCGACTACCACGCGGACGTGCCGGGGACGCGCTCGGAGATGGTGATCCCGCTCCTGGAAGAGGGCGAGGTCGTGGGGGCCATGGACTTCCAGAGCGAGAAGGCGGGCGCCTTCGACCTCGACGCGGTGGCGGTGGGGGAGACCATCGCGGAGTTCCTGGTCGTCTCGCTGCGCAACGCGCGCCTCCTGGCGGAGGCGCGGCGGGGGCAGGGCTAGCAGACCGGGCCGGAAGGAGGAGGCATGGTGCTGGCGCTCGTCGTGTCGCTGCTGCTCGACCCCCAGGCGGTCCGGCCCGGGGCCTCCGCGATGGCCCGCGTGCGCGAGCTGGCCGGCGAGCGCGTGCCGCGCGCCCAGGCCGTGGCGCGCGACCCGGACGTGCTCAAGGCGGTGCTGGAGAGCAACGCGCGCGCCGAGAGCCTGGCCGAGATCCGGCGGAAGGACGCGATGTGGATCGCGCAGAGGATCTATCCCCTGCGCAAGCAGGTCGTGGGGCGACCCTGCTCGATCCGGCTGCGCAAGCTGGTGGGCGACGACCTAAGCGTGGTGGAGGCGTTCGCCATGGACGACCGCGGCGCGCTGGTGTGCTCCACGGTCGAGACCAGCGACTACTGGCAGGGCGACGAGCTGAAGTGGATCCGCACCTTCCAGCAGGGCCGGGCGGTGTTCGTGGAGGAGCCGGCGCTCGACACCAGCACGGGCGTCTACGCGGTGCAGCTCAGCGTGCCCATCAGCGAGGGCGAGCGCCGGGTGGGCGCGGTGACGTTCACGTTGAAGCTGCGCCGGAACGAGGTGAGGTAGAGGCGGTCAGCCGGCGCCAGAAGAGCCAGGCCAGGAGCGCGAACAGCGCGACGGCCACGGCGGGCGCGGCCCCGCCGCTCCATCCGGGGCCGATGCCCGCGGGCGCGCCGCCGGCCAGGAGCGCGGCCGCGGCGATGCCGACGCCCACCAGGCCCTCGCCGCCCACGAGGCCCGAGCCGAACAGCGTGCCCTGCTCGCGCCGCTCCGCGCCGGCGTCGGGGGACGGCGCGCGCCGCTCCGCGACGTGGCGCAGCAGCCCGCCCAGGAACACCGGCACCATGGTGCTGACCGGCAGGTAGACGCCGACCGCGAAGGGCAGGCTGGGCACGCGCACCGCCTCCGCCCCCAGCGCGAGCAGCGCGCCGAGGCCCACGAGCGCCCAGGGCAGCGACCGGTCCAGGACGCCCTCGATGACGAGCTTCATGAGCGTCGCCTGCGGCGCCGGCAGCTCGCGCGTGCCGAAGCCCCAGACGCGGTCGAGCAGGAGCACGGTGAGGCACACGAAGGCGGCCGAGGTCACCACGCCCAGGATCTCGCCCGCCTGCTGGAGGCGCGGCGTGGCGCCCAGGAGGTAGCCGGTCTTGAGGTCCTGCGACGTGTCGCCGGCGATGGAGGCGGCGATGGCCACCACGCAGCCCACCGTGAGCGCGCCCACCTTGCCCGCGTCACCCGTCCACCCCATGAGGAGGAACACCGACGAGGTCACGAGCAGCGTGGCGATGGTCATGCCGCTCGTCGGGTTGGAGGTCACGCCGACCAGGCCCACGATGCGGGACGACACGGTCACGAAGAAGAAGGCGGAGACGACCACGAGCAGGGCGGCGACGGCGCGGGCGAAGGGCCCGGGCAGCGAGGAGAACATCTGCGGCAGCGAGGCCATGAGCGACGCCAGGACGGCCAGGCCCGCGAGGATGACGGTGAACGGCAGGTCCCGTGCCGTGCGCCGCGTGGCCGTGGCCGCGCGGCCCGACACCAGCGTGCGGATCTGCGCCACGCCCACGCGGAAGCTGCCCACCATGGTCGGGAAACCGCGCCCGAGCGTGATGAAGCCGGCGGTGGCGACCGCGCCCGCGCCGATGTAGCGGACGTACCGGCTCCAGATCTCGCCCGGCGACATGGCGGCGATCGTCTTCACGGTCTCGGGGTAGAGCGGGGTGGCACGGCCTTCGCCCCAGACGGCGAGCGCGGGGATGATGACGAGCGACGAGAGCAGCCCCCCGGCCACCATGACCGCGGCGATGCGCGGGCCCAGGATGTAGCCGACGCCGAACAGCGCCGCGGAGATGTCCGACGCGATCTGGCCCTTGGGCAGGCCGGGCACCGCCGCTTCCACCTCCTCGGGCGCCACGCGGGCCCAACCCGTGGCCGCCTTGAGCGCGCCGCCCGCGGCCAGGCCCAGGAACACGTTGCGCGACCGGCCCCCGCCGCGCTCGCCGGCCAGCAGCACCTGCGCGCAGGCCGTGCCCTCGGGGTAGGGCAGCCGTCCGTGCTCGCGCTCGATCAGGAAGGCGCGCAGCGGGATCATGAACAGCGTTCCCAGCACGCCGCCCGTCATGGCCAGGAGCGTCATCTGCACGAGCGTGGGATCGAGGTTCCACAGGAACAGGGCGGGCAGGGTGAAGATCACGCCGCTGGCCACGCTGCTCGAGGCCGAGCCCACCGTCTGGGACATGTTCGCCTCGAGGATGGATCCCGGCCGGCCGGCCGCGGCGAAGGCCTTGAAGGCGGCCATCGTGATCACGGCGATGGGTATGGAGGTGGAGATGGTCAGGCCGGCGCGCAGGCCGAGGTAGGCGTTGGCGGCGCCGAAGACGATGCCGAAGAGGACGCCGGGCACGAGCGCCCGCAGCGTGAACTCGGGCGGGCTCTGGTCCGGGCCGACGTGGGGCTGCCACCCCGCGCTCATGCGGATGGAGGGTGGCGGCCGAAGACACGGGCGACGTGCGCGGCGAGGCGGTCCATGACGCCGCCCATCGGCACCGGCCTTCCGCGCACCCGTTCCAGGCTGGTCACGCCGCCGTCGCGGATGCCGCAGGGCACGATGAGCTGGAAGGGTGCCAGGTCGTTGCCGACGTTGAGCGCGAACCCGTGCGACGTGACCCAGCGCGCGATGCGCACGCCGATGGCGCCGATCTTCTCGCCGCCCACCCAGACCCCCGTGCGGCCGGCGACGCGGGCGGCGGCGACGCCGTGGTCGGCGCAGGCCCGGATCATCACCTCCTCGAGGTCGCGCACGTAGCGGTGGACGTCCTGGCGGCCGGGCTCCAGCCGGAGGATCGGGTAACCGACGGCCTGGCCGGGGCCGTGATAGGTGACGTCGCCGCCGCGGCCCGTCTCGAAGACCTCGAAGCCGCGCGCGCGCAGCGCCTCCGCGGGCACGAGGACGTGTTCGGCGCGCGCGTTGCGCCCGAGGGTGAAGACCGGGTCGTGCTCCAGGAGGAGAAGGGTGTCGGGGACGGCGTCGCGCTGCCGCTCCGCGACCAGCCGCGCCTGCAGATCCAGGGCGTCGGCATAGGGCATGCGCCCGAGCCTGCGGACGAGCAGCGGCCCCCGGACCCGCGCGTCCTCCGCCAGGCCCGTCCCGGCCACCCTGGGCGCTTCCGCTCGCTCGTCAGAGCGCGTTTTCGTCGAATTCCTCGAGCGTGTGCTTGACGTGCCCCATGAACCGGTCGGCGTCGGCGCCGTCCACGATCCGGTGGTCGAAGCTCAGCGCGAAGTACGACATGGTGCGGATGGCGATCGCGTCGTCGCGCACCACGGGGCGCTTCTCGATCGTGCCCACGGCCAGGATGCCGACCTGCGGTTGGCTGATGATGGGCGTGCCGAACAGGCTGCCGAAGACCCCGGGGTTCGTGATGGTGAAGGTGCCGCCCTGCACCTCCTCGACCTTGAGCCGGCGCGTGCGCGCGCGGTCCGCGAGGTCGTTCACGGTGCGGCCGAGGCCGAGGATGTTCTTCTCGTCCGCGTTGCGGATGACGGGCACGATGAGGCCCCAGTCCAGGGCCACCGCGATGCCGATGTTGATGTCGTGGCGGTAGGCGATGGCGTCGCCCTCGACGCTGGCGTTGAGGACCGGGAACGCCTTCAGCGCGTCCACCACCGCCTTGATGATGAACGGCATGTAGGTCAGGCGGACGCCGTTGCGCTGTTCGTAGACCTGCCGGTACTTCTCCCGGAGCGTGCCCACGCGCGAGAGGTCGAGCTCGAACACGGTGGTGACGTGCGCCGAGGTGCGCGTGGAGAGAACCATGTGCTCGGCCGTCTTCTTCCGGATCGGCGACATGGGCACGACCTGCACGCGCTCGCCGCCCGGCCGGGGCGGCGCGGGCGCCGCGGCCGGCGCCGATGCAGGGGCGGCGGGCCGGGCGGTAGCGGGTTGAGGGGCGG
>DATKEG010000217.1:0-21422 GCA_035544515.1 Vicinamibacteria bacterium
GGGTGGCCGACCACGATCACCGCGCCGTGACCGAGGCGCGCCGCTTCGGCCAGTCCCTGGCGCACCAGGGCCGAGCCGATGCCGAGGCGCTGGCAGGCCGGGAGGACGGCCATCGGCGCCAGGGCGAGGGCGCTCGCGCTCGTGGAACCCGAGATGGAGATCCGGCTGAAGAGGATGTGGCCAGCCACCTCGCCGTCGCGCACCGCCACCAGGCTCAGCTCCGGGATGAAGGCGCTCGATCCGCGGAGCGCGTCCACCAGGCGCGCCTCGACCTCCTGGCCGAAGGCCTCGGCGTTGACCCGGAACACCGCGGCGTGATCCCCCGGCTCCTCGGCGCGAATCCGCGTGCTCGCCGTCATGGCCACCGGCGGGCGGCGGCCTCGAATTCCTCGCGCCACTCGCGGGGCTGGGGGTCCTTCGCGCGAGGACGCGCCATGGCCCGGAGTATATCGGCCCGCGGCCGCGCCTCCTCCCGGGGCACCCCAAAAGCCACCGGAAGACCTGGACAGCCGCCTCGGTTTGAGCGTACTCTTCGGTTATGTCCTCGCGCCGCCGCGGTGCCGCTCCACGGACCTGCCACCACGGCCGACTCCCGGGCCCGAGCACGCCGCGATAGCGGGGCCGGTCGGCTCGCCCCGCTCGACCGCAGAGCGCGGCGGCCTCCCGGCCGACACCACTCCCACCCCGCCGTAGGACCGTAGAACCGCCGGCACGCACGCCGCACCGCGCGCCCGGCGCACGTCGTTCCGGAAAGGAGCCGCCGTGAAGCAGCCCGCCATCCAGGTCACCGACCTCGACGCCCGGCGTCTGGGAAGCGTCGTCGAGGGCTCACGTGCCACGGACCACCGTGACGCCGCCTGCGCCGAGCGGCTGGAGAGCCACCTGGAGGATGCCGAGGTCGTGCCCGCGAGCGTGGTCGGCCCGGACGTGGTGACCATGAACTCCCGGGTCGAGGTCGCCGACCTCGACAGCGGCGACACGGTTACGTTCACGCTGGTGTTCCCGCGCCACGCCAACGTGGCCGAGGGGCGGGTCTCGGTGCTCGCGCCGCTCGGCATGGCCGTCCTGGGGCGCCGGCCCGGCGACGAGTTCACGTGGGACTTTCCGGCGGGCGAGCGGCGGCTGGTCGTGCGGCGAGTCCTCGACCAGCCGGAACAGGGCGAGGACGTGGCGTGACGGGCCTCGTGGCCGGCGTCATCGCGACACGAGCGCGAAGTCGCGCATCACCCCCGCCTCGTCGAAGAAGATGAAGTACACCATGTCGCCGGCGGCGAAGACGCGTGCCTGCGGCCAGCGCGCGCCCTTCGCCACGACCGCGCTCCTCCGGTCGCCGGCCCACCGCGCCGCCGCCTCGTCCAGCTCCCGCGGCCCGCGGGCCGAGGCCACGAGCGAACTCTTCTCGGCCTGGAAAGCCTCCACCACCTGATCGAGGCGGGGGTTGGCCAGGAGGAGCTTGCGCAGCCGCCCCTCGTGCTGGCCATAGCGGCGCGTGTCGAAGCCCCAGGCCCCGAGCAGGAAGGCCAGGTAGGCCATGGCGGCCGTGATCGCGACGGCGGCGGCCAGGAAGGCCGCGCGGGGCGGGCGGTCGTCGTCGGCCATCAGAATGTCCGGCTCACGCCCGCCACGATGCCGAAGTCGGTCGTGGCGTGCTGGTTCTTGATCCCTTCCACGAAGCCGCCGTGGAGCCGCCAGCGCTCCGACACGTCCACCGACGCGCCCATGCGGAAGTAACCCTGCCCGCCGGGGTAACCCGGCAGGTTCTCCACGAGCCGCGTGCTGGCGTCCACCTCGGCCACCAGGCTCCAGCGCGCGTGCGGGCGCCACTCGAGCGCGACGAACCCGTGCCCGCGCGCCGGAGCGTACTCGATCCCGTCCGCCACCCGTCGCGAGTGCGCGGTGCCGCCGGCACCGGCGTAGAGGTCCACGCGGCGGTGGAGCGGCCAGGCCGAGACCAGTTGCGCGCCGGCCTCGGCGCCGCCGGGCGCGAAGGCTCCGGTCGCGGTCGGCAGCGTCGCGCGCACGGCCAGCGCGGCGGTCCAGGCCCGGACCTCGGCCCTCCGGAACGCCCAGTGCCCGAGCACCTCCGCGTTGCCCAGGCCCGTGCCGGGGTCCGCGTCCCAGCGCACGTAGCCGCGGACGGGATCGGTCCACTCCACGCGGAGCTGGTCGGCCGGGAAGAGCGGCCGCCCGCCGCCGGGCAGGCCGGTCAGCCCATGGAACCAGTCCACGATCCCGTCCATGATCCCGCCCCCGCGCCAGCGGACGGGCAGGCGCAGGCCGACGGTGAACGCCGGCGTGAGCCCACGGCGCACGTCGAGGGAGAGCGTGCGGTGCTCGCCGTCCACCAGGTAGGCCGTGGTGTCGCGCGGCGTCCCCCGCCGCCAGCCGAAGTCGCTGCCCCAGGCGAGATCCACGGACACCCGCGTCTTCCCGGCGCCGAGGGGATCGGGCGCGAGCGCGGGCAAGGTCAGGCGGGACTGGGCGAGCAGCCACTCGTCGCGCATCTCGAGGGGGCCGCGTCGCGCGGGCGCCGGCTTCGCCGGCTCGCCCGCGGCGGCCGGCCCCGCCGCCGCCAGCGCGCACACGCCCAGCAGCGCCGCCGGAGCGGCGCCACGGCTCATCGCCGCGAGACGGGTACCCGGGACAGCTCGTCGTAGAGGTGCACGGCCGAGCGCATGCACTTGACCCAGTCCTCGAGGTGCAGGCTCTCGTTCTCGGAGTGCGCGTTGCACGCGGGGTCTTCCACGCCCATGAGCAGGCAGGGGGCGCCGCCGAGCAGGTCGGCGAAGGGCTGCACGAAGCCGATGGATCCGCCCGCGCCGATCATGGCCGTCTCCTTCTTGAACCCGGCCTTGAGCGCGCGGCGCGCCGCGTCGAAGGCGGGCCCCTCCGGGTCGGTCGTCCACCACGGCGTGCTGCCCGTGACGCGCGCGGTCACGCGCGCGCCGTGGGGCGCCTCCTTCACCAGCTTCTTGACCAGCAGCATGCCGGCCTTCTGCCCGTCCATGTCGGGCACGGTGCGCAGGGACAGGCGCGCCCGCGCGGAGTCCACGATCTGGTTGGACGAGCCCAGGAGGGGGTGCGACTCCATGGCGATGACGGTGAGGGACGGGCGCGTCCAGAGCTGCTCGTAGACGGAGTAGCCCTTCTCGCCGGCCAGCTGGACGCCGCCGAGCAGCCCGCCTTCCTTCTTGAACTTCTTCTCGCTGAAGGGCAGCTTGCGGATCCGCTTGCGCTGCTTCTTGCTGGGCCGGGCCACGTCCTTGTACAGCCCCGGCACGTCGAGCTGGCCCTTCTTGCCGCTCAGGGACGCGATCAGCCCGCAGAGGACCTGCACGGGGTCGGGCACCGGGCCGCCCCACATCCCGCTGTGCAGCGGCCGCTCGAGGCACTGCACCTCGACGTCCACCCGCACGATCCCCCGGAGCTGGTAGGTCAGGGCGGGCACGCCGGTGTCGAAGTTCGCGGTGTCGGAAAGGACGATGAAGTCCGCCGCCATCAGGCCTCGGTACTTCTCCAGGAAGCGGCCCAGGTTGCCCGAGCCGATCTCCTCTTCGCCCTCCACCAGGAACTTCACGTTGCAGGGCAGCGTGCCCGAGGACTTCAGGTAGGAGGCCACCGCGGCCACGTGCGCCATCACGCCCGCCTTGTCGTCCGCCGTGCCGCGGCCGTAGAGCCGGCCCTTGCGCTCGGTGGGCTCGAAGGGCGGGCTCAGCCATTTCTCCGGCCGGCCCGGAGGCTGCACGTCGTGGTGGCCGTAGAGCAGGATGGTGGGCGCGCCCTCCCGGCGCAGCCATTCGCCGTAGGCGTAGGGATGCGCGTCCGGGATCTCCAGCACCTGGACGTTGTCCAGCCCGGCCTCGCGGAGCACGTCCGCCACCGCCTCCGCGGAGCGCCGCACCTCCGCCGCGGGGAAGCCCTGGGCGGAGATGCTGGGGATGCGCGAGAGGTCCACCAGCGTGCGCTTGAAGTCGTCCAGGTGGCCGTCGAGGTACTTCAGGGCGGCCTTCAGGTCTCCGTTCGCGGCGGCCATCTCACCTCCCGGATCAGGGCCGGAACTCGGCGCGGAGGTGCAGTGTAGACCAGATCGGATTACGCCGCCGGGCGCCGGGCGAGGACGAGGAGCGTCATGTCGTCGTGCGGCTTCGCGGCGCCGCAGTGGACGAGCACGTCGGCCTGCACCTTTTTCAGCAGCTCCGGGTCGGCCAGGTGGCGGTGGCCCTCGAGCAGGGCCTGCAGCCGCGCCTCGCCGTATTCGCAGTCGCGGGCGTCGAAGGCCTCGCTCACCCCGTCCGTGTACACGAAGAGCCGGTCGCCGGGAGCCAGGGCGGTCTCCGCCTCCTGGAACCGCGCGTCCGGCAGGACGCCGAGCGCCACGTCGGTGGCGGGCAGGCGGGCCAGGCCGCCCGGCCGCAGCAGGAAGGGCGCGTTGTGGCCCGCGTTGACGTAGCCCAAGCGCCCGGTCTCGGGCTCCAGCTCGCAGTAGAACAGCGTGACGAGACGGTTGGCGGGGATGTTGGCGTGCAGGTGCGCGTTGAGCTTGCCGACCAGCTCGGCACCGCGGAAGCCGGCGGTGATGAGCGTGCGCAGGCTGCCCTGCAGGAGCGCCATGAGCAGGGCCGCGGGCATCCCCTTGCCGGCCACGTCGGCCACGGCGATGCCCAGCCGCCCCTCGCCCAGCTCGATGATGTCGAAGTAGTCACCCCCCACGGTGTTGGCCGGGCGCATCGCGGCGTGCACCGTCACGCCGTCGCGCTCGTAGGGCTCGAACGGCAGCAGGCCGAACTGGATCTGCCGGGCGATCTCGAGGTCGCCCTTCAGCACGAGCTTGTCGCGCAGCTCGAGCACGAGCAGGGCGAAGAGCAGCGTGGCCGCGAAGAGCACCCAGGCAAAGGCGGGCGCGGTGAACCAGGCCCCGGCGGTCCCTGACAGCAGGTAGCGGAACCAGCCCAGCGCGAGCAGCGGCACCGCCACCGCGAAGAGCAGCCGGCGGGCGGGCGAGAGCCGGAAGGCGACGGCCAGGAAGATCTTCCAGGCGGCCAGCGGGTAACGCTTGTGCCAGGGAAGGGCGCGCAGGCGCGCGAAGTCGATCTCGCGGCTGAAATAGCGCCACGCGTCGTGCGTCTCGTAGCCGACGAGGTCGCGGACGCCCTGCCCGGTGACGTCGCGCGTGAAGAGGTCCTGGACGCTCCGCCAGTAGTCGTCGGTGTCCGGGACCCGGCCCGCGCGCGGCGGCGCCTCGCCGGGACGGTGCGCGTGCTCGGCGAAGCGAGCGGTGAACGCGTCCAGACGGCTGCGGAGGTCTCCCAAGCCGGCCTTCAAGCTCGCGCCCTTCCCATCCTTTCTCCCCGAACGGGCATCATGCGCCCGCAAAGGACTATACGCACATGCGGCCCCGGGGTTCGCCCCTTCTTTCAGTACACCCAGACGAGGTCGTAGCGCAGGATGCTCACGTCCGAGCGGACGGGCTCGACCATGCGCGGCTCGAACCGCTCGGCCCCCGCGGAGGCCTGGGCCGCCAGCTCCGACTCGAGCCCGGCCACCTCCGCGCGCAGGGCGGCCACGCGGGCCTCGGCCGCGTTCTCCATCCGGTTCTTCGTCACCACGCTGCCCGCGCCGGAGATCGTGCGCTTGCGGCCGCGGAACAGGCCGAGGTTGGAGAGCACGGCCGTGCCGATGGCCGTCCACTTCTCCGCCCGCCGTCCCGACAGGGACTGCTCCGCCGTCTCGAGGTTGCGCCGCGCCTTCTGCAGCCGCTCGCGCCGCTTCGCCTCCTTCGGCCCCGGACCGGCGGCGAGGAGCCGGGCGGCGAAGGCGGCCGCGTCCTCCCCGGGGTCGGAGAGCCGCTCCGTCACCGGGTCGTACCAGGCCCGGGCCGTGAGCTTGTCGGCCAGGCGGTCCTTCAGGACGCGTTCGACGGCGCGGGCGCTGCCGGCGTCGAAGGCCGGGGGCAGCGGCGCCAGGCGCACGCCGGGAGGGGCCTCGCGCGCGATCCCGCTCTCCTCGAGCACGAGCGGCGCCGTCTCCAGCAGCTCGGTGAGCGGCCGCTCCTCGAGCGCCCACGCACGCACCGCCACCTTCTCCGCCAGTCCCTTGTACCTCGCCGCGTACTTGACGAAGAGGCAAGGCTGGGCCAGCTCGCCGCCGTGCAGCCGGTAGTAGTGGTGCGCGAAGGGAGCGGGCAGCGCGGGCGGCATCGCGGGCGCGCCGGCGCGCGCGCTCGGCGGGGCCGCGGGCGCGCCGCGGCGCTCGCTCATGAGGCGCCCGATCTCGTCACGCGTGAGCGGGCCGCGCAGGTAGGACATCACCCAGCGCGAGTGCAACAGCAGGGGGGCGGGACGGTGGACGTCGTGCAGGAGGAACACCCGCTTGCGCGTGGCGTCGAGCGCGCGCTCCAGCGCCTGAGGCTCCATGCCCGCGCCGAGCAGGCCTTCCCGCAGGCGATCGCGGTCCTGAGCGGTCTGCAGCTTCCCCACCAGCCACAGGCCGGTGTTGGCCAGTCCCTTGTAGTCGAGGTCCACCGGGTTCTGCGTGGCCAGCACCACGCCCACGCCCTGCGACCGCGCCTGCTTGAGGAGCGTGAGGAGCGGCCGCTTGGAGGGCGGGTTGGCGGGATGGGGCGGGAAGAAGCCGTGGATCTCGTCCATGTAGACGAGGGCGCGCAGCCGCGACGTCCCGCCCTGCCGCCGCATCCAGGTCTTCACCTTGTCGAGCACGAGCGCGGTCACGAACAGCCGCTCCGCGTCGGCGAGGTGGGCGATGGAGACGATGGAGAGGCGTGGCCGGCCGTCCGGCGCGCGCAGCAGGGAGTCCACGTCGAGCGGCTCGCCCCGGCGCCAGGCCTCGAACGAGGGCGAAGCGAGCAGGTTGTTCAAGGCGAGCATCAGGGCCTGGCGGTCCTTGCGCGGGAAGGCGCTCTCGAGGGGCAGCGCCCCCAGCTTCTCGAAGGGCGGGTCGGACACCGCGCCCACCAGCTCCTCCAGCGAGAGCGTCCGGCCGTCGCGCCAGGCGCGCTCGACGAGCGTGCTCAGGAACACGGCCTCGCGGGAACGCAGCGGATCGGCCTCGACGTGCAGCAGGGCGAGCAGCCCGGCCGTGAGGCCCGCGATCTCGTCGCGCAGGTCCTCCGCCGCCGAGTCGAAGGGCACCCCGGGAGCCTCCAGGGCGCCGAGCAGGTTGAGCGGGATGCCCGCGCCCGAGCCCGGGGTGTAGATCGCGGGATCGTGCGCCTGGCGCAGCGCGGCGACGTCGGGGAGGCCCAGGCCCCAGTCCGCGAGGCCCTTCCGCCAGGCGGCCGCGGCCTGCTCGCCCGCCGCCGCGCGGCCGGCGCCGGGTGGCGCGTCCACCCACGGCGCGAAGGACGCGGCCTCCAGTCCCTCGAAGAGGAGCAGGAGGTTGCCGAGGTCCCCCTTGGGATCGATGGCCAGCACCGGCACGCCCTGGCGCAGCGCCTCCTCGATCAGCGCCACGGCCAGGCCGGTCTTGCCCGAGCCGGTCATGCCGACGATGAGGCCGTGCGTCAGGAGGTCCGCAGGGTCGAGCTCCACGCGGGCGCCGAGCGCGCCGGTCGCGGGGTCGAACTCCTTGCCGAGGTAGAAGCCGGGCACGAGACCGGAAGTATACCGGTGGTGGTCACCCCTGTCCGCGCGCGGCGACAGCGCCGAGCCGCCACCTTTCGCGCTATCGCGCTGCCTGGGTGCGAGATGCGGCGGCGGCGCTCCTGGGCACGGTCGTTGCTGCGATGCGGAGCGGGTCCCCTGTGTCCTCTCGCGGGACCCAGGAGGCCATGGGATGAAGGCGCTCGGATGGGCGGTCGGCACGCTGGCCCTCGCGGGCCTGGCCGCGCCGGCGGAGGCGATCGACTGGCGCGACATCTTCGGAGGCGGCGATCGGTACTACGACCGGGACCCCGGCCGTGTCGCGTACGACGAGGGGTATCGCGACGGGCTCGACAAAGGAGAGCGGGATGGACGCAAGGGCGAGCGCTACAGCCTGAGGCGTCACCGCGACTACCGCAACGCGGACGACGGCTACAAGCGGCAGTTCGGCTCCAAACACTCGTATCAGCGCGTCTACCGCCAGGGTTTCGAGTCCGGCTATCACCGCGCATACACGGGCTACGGCGAGTACGGCTATGGCCGTGACCGCTACGGTCGCGGCCGCGACTACGGCCGTTACGGCGATCGCGGCCGTTACGGCGATCGCGGCCGTTACGACGACGATCGCTACGACCGCGGCCGGAGGCACTGAGGCGCGGTCACGCCGCGCGCTCAGCGCGCCAGCAGGCTCTTCAGGACGAACAGGAGGTTCGCGGGGCGCTCCGCCAGCCGGCGCATGTACCACGCGAACCAGGCGTCCCCGTAGCTGACCAGGACGCGGAAGCGGTACCCGGCCGCGGCCAGCCGGGCCTGCTCTCGCGGCCGGATGCCGTAGAGCATCTGGAACTCGAGGTCCGCGGGGCGGAGACCCGCCGCGCGCGCGTGCGCTTCGATCCGGCCGATGAGCGCCGTGTCGTGCGTGGCGAAGATCGCGCGCACGCCGGCCTGGCGCGCCCGCGGCGCGAGGAGGGTGCGCGCCAGGGCGAAGTAGCTCTCGTCCACGTCGGCCTTGCGCGGATACGCCCGGTCGGCGCCCTCGCGGTAGGCGCCCTTGACCAGCCGCACGCCCGCGCCGAGCGGGACGAGGGCCTCGAGATCGGCCGGGGTGCGGTACAAGTAGGCCTGCAGGCACATGCCGGTAAAGGCATGGCGCGCGCGCACGCGGCCATAGATGTCGAGCGTGGCGTCCGTGTAGGCGGTCGACTCCATGTCCACCCACACCCAGTTCCCGAGAAGGGCGGCCTCCGCGGCCAGCGCCAAGAGGTGCTCCTCGCAGGCTTCACGGCTGAAGTCGAGCCCGAGCTGCGTCGGCTTCACCGAGATCTCGACGTCCGCGCCGGTCTCCTCGACGCGCCGCAGCAGGTCGAGGTAGTGCCGCCGCACCTGCAGCGCTTCACGCGCCTCGGACAGGTTCTCGCCGAGCTGCGTGAGCACGGCGCCCGCGCCGCGCGCTCGCAGCTCCCGCGCCGCCGCCAGCGCCGCCTCGACGTCGCCGCCGGGCATGAAGCGGGCGACGGCGCGGCGCACGAAACCGTAACGCGGCGCCCGCTCGCGCAGCCACCGGTTCTGCGACGCCGCCAGCAGCACGCCCCTCAGCAAACGGCGCCCATTCTATGCCGGTCGTCCCGGAAGCGGCGCCGCCGGGGTCAGCGGCCGCGGAGCAGCTCCTGCACCAGGCCGTCCGCGCCGTAGACCTCCTCCGCGCTCTCCAGCAGGCCGCGCACGTCCACCGCGATGGCGCGGGCCTTCTCGTCCGTATAGAAGTAGTCGAGGGCCAGGCTCTCCATGTTGCCGTCGAAGACGAGGCCGACCAGCTCGCCTTCGCGGTCGATGACGGGGCTCCCGGAGTTGCCGCCGACGATGTCGGCGGTGGAGACGAAGTTGTAGGGTGTGGCCAGGTCGAGCTCGTCCTTCTCCGCCTGGAAGCGGGGCGAGAGGTTCCAGGGCTCCCGGTAGGAGAAGCCCGCCGCGCGGCCGTAGAGGCCGTGCAGGGTGGTGAAGGGCGGGACCTGCGTGCCCTGGGCGGGGTAGCCCTTCACCGTTCCGTAGGCCAGGCGCAGGGTGAAGGTGGCGTCCGGCGCCACCGTCTTCCCGTGCAGCGCGAACCGCGCCCGCGCGATGCGTTCCCCCGCGCGCGTGATCACGGACTTGACCTGGTCTTCGTCGTAGCGGCGCAGCTCGCGGCCGAAGGGATCGATGCGGCGCGCGAGCACCACCATGGGATCGCGCGAGGCCGCCACGGCCGCGGGTCCGCCCTCGACCAGCGCGCGGCGGGCCGCGACCTGGTCGAGCCCGGTGCCCTCCACCGCCTCCCGCGCCACTTCCGCGGGCGTGCGCCCGCCCAGCACGCTCGCGACGTAGGGGTGGTCCGCCCCCAGCGCCTCCCGCGCGCCCTCGAGCTGGTCGGTCAGGGTGGCGACCTCGAGGTCCTTGTAGATCGGCGCCGGCGAGAAGAGCGCGTTCTCGAGCGACGGCAGGACGGCGTCGATGTACTCGTCGAGCCGCTGCTCGTTGGGTTTCCGCCTCTCCTCCACGTAGCGGACGAGCTGGCCGGCCAGTCCGAGCAGCCTGGACCAGCCGAAGCTGCCGTAGCGATACTCGGTGAGGCGCGCGTCGTGCCGCTGCCGCGCCGCCGCGATGTCCTCGAAGGCCCGGCCGGCATCCCCGGCCAGCGCGGGGACGGCGGCGATGCGCCGGCGCAGCGCCTCCTCCTCGGCCCGCTTGGCGGCCATGGCCGCCTCGTCGCGCAGGGCCCCGAGGCGGCCGCCGAGCGCCTTGAAGCTGTTCTCGAGACCGAGGATGGTGGGGGCGGCGCGCCGCGCGTTCTCGGGGCCCTTCGCCGCGTAGTCGCGCAAGACCTTCAGGCGACGCTGGTAATAGGCCAGCGCCTCCGGAAGCAGGAGGTCGCGCTCCGATTCGAGCTGGGCCACCGTCTCCTGGCGGGAGGTCGAGCCGGGGTTGCCGGGGACGAACACCAGGTCGCCCTCCTTCGCGCCCCGCCGGCTCCAGCGCAGCCAGGAGGGCGAGCGCGCCGGCTGCCCGCCTTCGTAGGCGCGGAAGAACGCCGCGTCGAGGTTGAAGCGCGGGTAGGTGAAGTTGTCGGCGTCCCCGCCGAAGTAGGCCGCCTGGCCCTCGGGCGCGAAGACCAGGCGCACGTCCGTGTACTTCTTGTAGGTGTAGAGCGCGTATTCGGCGCCCTGGTACAGGCTGACCAGGTCGCAGCGCAGCCCGGTGCGGCGGGCACAGTCGTTCTCGACGCCGGCGGCGGCCGCCTTGCGCACGTCGCCGGCTTCCTTGTCCGTCATGCCGGGACGCACGCCACCCAGGACGCGGGCGGTGACGTCCTCGATGCCCATGAGCACGTTCACCTCGTATCCCGGGCAGGCCTTTTCCTGCGCGCGCGAGGCCGCGAGGAAGCCGTCGCTCACGTAGTCGTTCTCCGCGGTCGAGAGGTTCTGGATGCACCCCAGGCCGACGTGGTGGTTCGTGAGCATGAGCCCGTCGGGAGACACGAACGACCCGGAGCCGCCGGCCATGAAGCGGACGGCGGCCAGGCGCACCTTGTCCAGCCATTCCCGCGACGGGGTGAAGCCGTAGCGCTCCTGCAGCCGCTGCGTGGGCGGGTTGTCGAACGTCCACATGCCCTCGTCGGCGCGGGCGGGCGCGGCCAGGATCAGGCAGGCCAGACCCAGGCCCGGTACTCGGCGCACGGTGTCACCTCCGAAGGAAGGAGCGGCTATCCGCGCGCCGCCAGCGGCATGTACCCACGTGGCGGCGGCCCCTGGTAGATCTGCCGCGGGCGCGCGATCTTCTGGTCCTTGTCCTGCAACATCTCTTCCCACTGCGCGAGCCAGCCGGAGGTGCGCGGGATGGCGAAGAGGACCGGGAACATGTCCACGGGGAAGCCCATGGCCTGGTAGATGAGGCCGGAATAGAAGTCCACGTTGGGATAGAGCTTGCGCTTGACGAAGTACTCGTCCTCCAGCGCGATCCTCTCCAGCTCCAGCGCGATGTCGAGCAGCGGGTTGCGGCCGGTCACTCCGAAGACCTGGTCGGCCATCCTCTTGATGATCTGGGCGCGCGGGTCGTGGTTCTTGTAGACGCGGTGCCCGAAGCCCATCAGGCGGACCTCGCCGCCGCTCTGCTTCACTTCCTTGATGAAGTCCGGCACGTGGTCCTTGGAGCCGATCTCGTTGAGCATGCGCAGCACGGCCTCGTTGGCTCCCCCGTGCAGCGGGCCGTAGAGGGCGGCGATGGCGGCGGCGCAGGCCGAATAGGGGTCCACCTCGGAGGACCCCACCCCGCGCATGGCGGAGGTGGAGCAGTTCTGCTCGTGGTCGGCATGCAGGATGAAGAGCACGTCCAGCGCCTTCTCCAGCACGGGATTGATGGTGAAGCGCCGCTCCGTCATCTTGAACATCATCTGCAGGAAGTTGGCGGCGTAGCTCAGCTCGTTGTCGGGCTGCACGAACGGCCGCCCCACCGAGTGGCGGTAGGCGAAGGCGGCGAGCGTGGGCATCTTGGCGATGAGCCGGTAGATCTGCCGGCGCCGCACCGCGGCCGTGCGGATGTCCTTGGCGTCCGGGTAGAAGGTGGAGAGCGCGCCCACCGTGGACACCAGGATGCCCATGGGGTGGGCGTCGTAGCGGAACCCGCTCATCAGCCCCTTGATGTTCTCGTGCACCATGGTGTGGTTCACGACGTTGTGCACCCAGGCGTCGTATTGCGGCCGGCTGGGCAGCTCGCCGTGCACGATCAGGTAGGCGGTGTCGAGGTACGTGCTCTGCTCCGCCAGCTCCTGGATGGGATAGCCACGGTAGTTGAGGATGCCCTTGTCCCCGTCGATGAAGGTGATGCGGCTCCGGCAGGCGGCGGTGTTGGTGAAGGCGGGGTCGTACGTCATGAGGCCGAAGTCGTCCTCGCCGGTCTTGATCTGCCGGAGGTCGATGGCGCGGACGGTGCCGTCCTTGACGGGGACCTCGTAGGTCTTCCCCGTGCGGTTGTCGGTGATGGTGAGCGAGTCCTTGGTCATGCAACCGCCTCGGGGGTCGGCCGGACCGGAGAAGCCAAGCTAACACCGGGTGCGTGAGGGGTCAAACGGCGGCCGGCATGGTCAGCGGCGTCGCCGACGCGCCGTCAGGGTGCCGGCATCACCTCGTAAACGGTGTCACCGCCGAAGCGCGCGACCTCCTTCAGCTCGGTGCCGAACCCGCCCAGGTCCCGCTCGATGCGGGCCCACTGGTTGGGGCCGAAGCCTCCGCGGTGGAGGATCACGTAGCGGACGCCGCGCTCGCGGAAGGCGGCCAGCGCGTCGGCCGAGGGGAACCGGCGCGCGCGCCGGCGCAGGTCGAGGTAGGGAGCGGGCTCGATCCCCGCGTAGCCGTTGGCCAGCGGCTTCCAGTGGTGCGTCTGGTGGATGAGGTAGATGCTCTCGTGGTACGCGGGCCGCCGGAAGATCCCGTAGATGTCGAAGATCGGCAGCTCCACGACCACCGGGTCGCCGGCCTGGGCCGCCAGCCACCGGTAGACCTCCGGCGGAGGCTGGCGGCTGTCCACCACCTGCGCCCAGGCCGGCATCGGTATCGGGACGATGAGCGTCTCGGCCAGGGCCAGCGCGGTGAGGGCGACCATCCGCGGCGTCCGCGGCCGCCAGAGCGTGAGGGCCTTCGCGGCCAGGAGGGCCAGGGCCAGCGCGATGAAGATGCCCGCCCGGCTCGGCACGCGGATCATGCGGAAGGCGGGGACGATCTCCCGGACGAGGGCGAACGGGCCCGGACCGAGCACGTGCCCCAGGACGCGGAGCTCGGGACCGAGGGCGACGAGTGCCGCCACTCCCCCCATGACCGCGAGCGCGATCGCGTCCCGGCCCGGGCGGCGGCCGTGCCGCAGGAGCCACCACGCTCCCACGGCGGCCAACGCGGGCAGGACCAGCCCCGGGAAGAGGTTGTTCGCGTTCGTGCTCCGGAACTCCGCGGTCGCCTCGCCGTAGACGCGGTTCCACGACGTGGTGGCCAGGAAGGACTCGAGCGCCGCCGAGTAGACGACCGTCTCGCCCGTGCCCCGCTCGTAGCCGAGCGGAGCGAGGGCGCGCTGGTGCAGCACGTACAAGGGCAGCAGCAGCGCGGCCGCGACCATCGCGGCCGCCACGGCCGCCGGGAGCCGACGCCATCGTCCCCAGAGCAGGACGAGCGCGGCCGGCGGGAGCACGGCCAGGCCGATGAGCCCGTGGTACCCGCACGCGTAGGTCGCCAGCGCGAACACGAGCGCCGAGAGCAGGGCGTCCCTCCACCGGCCCGCGGCGACGTACCGGTGCAGGAAGAGCAGCACGAGGGGAAGCCACTGGCTGCCCAGCGTGCTCAGGTGCGCGATCTGGTCGGTGCGGATGGGGCTGAAGGCAAAGGCGGCGCCCGCGAACAGCGCGGGGCCTTCCGCGCAGCCCAGCTCCCGCGCGAGCAGGTAGGCGGTGAGGGCGGAGAGCAGGAACGTCAGCAGCCGGGCGACGTTGAACAGGAAGACGGCGTCGGAGGTGAACAGGCCGAGCGGCGCCACGAGCAGGGTGGTGCCGAGGATCGGCTCGTCGAAGCCCAGCGTGTGGCGGAGCGGGTGGAAGATCGGCCCGTGCGGGAGCAGCGACGGATCGGTCTTCAGCGCGTGCAGCTCCCAGCCGATGGCCCAGGCGAAGAAGGCGGAGTCGCCCGCGTCCATGACGTGGAGACGGGTGAGGAGCGGCCAGGTGAGGGCGGCCGTAAGGAGCGTGTAGAGCGCGGCCGCGCGGAGCACCGGCATCCGCGGCGACTCTAGCACGGGGACTTCGGCCCTTCTTGACGCGGGTCTCGCCGGGAGCTTAGTGTGCGCGCCAGATGATCGCCGCGGGCCGGCTCGCGAACCAGAGCGCCATCGTCACGGGCGCGACCAGCGGGATGGGACGCGCGGTGGCCGTGCTCTTCGCGCGTGAGGGGGCGGCCGTGCTGTGCAGCGGCCGGGACCCGGGTCGCGGGGCGACGCTGGTGGAGGAGATCGCCGCGCGGGGCGGGCGCGCCGCGTTCGTGCCGGGGGACGTCACGCGGCCGGAGACGAACGACCGGCTGGTGGCGGAGTGCCGGCGGCGGTTCGGCCGGGTGGACATCGCGGTGGCCAACGCCGGTGTCCTCGGCCTGGGCTCCGTGACCGATCTGCCGGTCGAGACCTGGAGGCAGACGCTCGCCGTCAACCTGGACGCCGTCTTCCATCTCATGCGCAGCACCATCCCGGCCATGCGCGAAGCCGGAGGCGGCGCGATCGTGGTCAACGCGTCGATCGCCGCCTTCAAGGCCTTCCCCAACCACGCCGCGTATTGCGCCTCGAAGGGCGCCCTGGTGGCGCTCGTCCGCCAGGTGGCGGTGGACGTGGCCCCGGCGATCCGCGTGAACGCGCTGTGCCCCGGTCCCGTGGACACGCCGCTGCTCTGGGACTCGGCCGTCGCGTTCCCGAATCCGGCCGAAGCGGTCGCGGAGGCGGGCCGTAAGACCCTACTGAAGCGCCTGGGCCGGCCCGAGGACGTCGCCCGCGCCGCGCTGTTCCTGGCCTCGAGCGACTCGGGCTGGATGACGGGAACCGCCCTCACCATCGACGGTGGGATCATGACGGGGACCTCGGGATGAGCGCCACGGTCGATCGCCGGCAGTTGCTGAAGACGATGGGCACGGCCGCCGCCGGCTTCGCCGCGGGCTGCGCCACCGGCGGGCGCCGGGCCGCGTTCCTCGACGTCCCGCGCCGCTTCGCGCGCGTGCGGGTCGCGCCGGATCGGGTCATCCGCACCGTGGCCGGGTTGCGGCCCTATCGCCCCTCCGGCTTCGTCGTCCGGGCGGAGAAGCTCGACGGCCGGCTCGTCGTCCACCACTACGGCCACGGCGGCGCGGGCGTCTCGTTGAGCTGGGGCACGGCCGCGCTCGCGGTCGAAGAGGCGGCGCCGAGCGGCGCCCGCCGCTATGCGGTCCTCGGCTGCGGCGCGGTGGGACTCGCCACCGCCCGGCTGCTGCAGCGGCGCGGGCACGACGTCGTCATCTACGCGCGCGACCTGCCGCCGAACACCACCTCGAACGTCGCCGGGGCCGAGTGGGGCACGTTCTCCGTCGCCGAGCCGTCGCGCCGCACGCCCGCCTTCGCGGAGCAGCTCGTGCGCGCGGCCCGCCTGTCCCATCGCATGTTCCAGGACCTCGTGGGCGAGCGCTACGGCGTGCGCTGGCTCGACGCCTACGAGCTGGCCGGCGCGGCTCCCGCCGCGCGCCGGGGCGACGCGGTGTCCGAGGCGCTGGCGGAGCTACAGACCGCCTCGCATGAGCTGGCGCGCAACGAGCACCCGTTCGACCGGCCGTACGCGCGGCAGTTCACCACGATGCTGATCGAGCCGCCCGTGTACCTGGAGGCGCTCCTGGCGGACTTCCGCCTGGCGGGGGGGAAGGTGGTCGTGCGCGAGTTCAGGGACCGGCGCGCGCTGCTCGACCTGCCGGAGCCGGTCGTCGTCAACTGCACGGGCCTGGGATCGCGCGCGCTGTTCGGGGACGAGGAGATGGTGCCGGCCAAGGGCCAGCTCAGCGTGCTCGTCCCGCAGCCGGAGGTGGACTACGCCGTGTTGACCGACAACCTTCTCTACATGTTCCCGCGGCGCGACGGGATCCTGCTCGGCGGCACGTTCGAGCGCGGCGAATGGAGCCTCACGCCCGACCCGGCCGCCGCGGAGCGGATCCTGCAGGGGCACATGGCGCTGTTCGGCCGGACGGGCTGATCCTCTCGAAGCTGGTCTGGCGGCTCGTCTCACGACCAGACCTGCGGCAGGTCTCCGGTGGGCAGGCCGGCCAGCTCGCGCAACGCGCGCGCGACCTCGACGCGGGCCATGCGCTTGCGCCAGGCGTAGTTGAGGTCGGCGTTGTCGAGGGGACGGGCCGGCTTGTAGGCGATGCCCGCGGCCATCTCGATCGTCTCGGCGTCGAGCGTCCGCCCGCGCAGGAAGGCCTCGGCCTCGGCCGCCTCGACCGGGTGCGTGTCCACGGCGCCGAGCACGAGGCGCGCGTCCTCCACCACCTTGCCGGCATCCGCCTTCACGGCCGCGGCCACGCCGAGAATCGGGAAGTCGATCGAGCCGCGCCGGCGGAGCTTGCGGTAGGTCGCGGTCCAGCCCGTCCGGTCGGGCACGTGGATCGCGGTCAACACCTCGTCGGGACGCTTGGCCAGGTACGCGATGCCGTCGCGCCCGTAGAGCTGCGCCACGGGGATGCGCCGCTCGCCGTCGGGGCCGGCCAGTGTCACCTCCGCGCCGAGCGCGATCGCCACCGGCGCCGTGTCGGAGGACGACAGCGCCCAGCACTTGTCCGAGCCGGGGGCCACCAGGCAGATCTCGCCGTCCTTCTTCATGCAGTAGCCGATCGAGGCGCGCCAGAACTCGGTCTGGTTGTAGTAGTTGCAGCGCGTGTCCACGCAGAGGTTGCCGCCCATCGTCCCCGCGTTGCGCAGCGGCGGGGAGGAGACGAGGCCCGCCGCGCGCGCGAGCGCCGGCCAGCGGGCGAGCACCGCCTCGTGCGCGGCGACGTCGGCCAGCGTGGCCATCGCCCCCACCGTCAGCCCGCCGTTGGCCGCGATGCCCGCGGCGCCGGGCAGGCCGCGCAGGCCGACCAGCACCTTGGGTGTGAACTGCCGGCGCTTCATGTTCGGAAAGAGGTCCGTACCGCCGGCCACCGCCATGGCGTCCGGCCCGTACTCCGCGAGGACACGCGCGGCGTCGCGTGCGGTGCGCGGCTGCAGATAGCGGAAGGGCGGCAGCCTCAGCATCGCGGGCTCACGGGCGCACCGCCGGGTCCACGTCGGGGGCGCGCGCGGGCTGCGCGGCCTCCAGGGGCGGCACCACCACGGCCGGCGGATAGGTGAAGGGCGGCATCTGCGGGCCACGGTAGCGTTGCTCCAGCGCGGCCATCACCTTCTCGGGCGTGATCGGCACCTCGCTCACGTGCACGCCGAGCGCGTCGAACAGCGCGTTGGCCACGGCCGGGATCACGGGCAGGAGCGGACCCTGCCCGCACTCCTTGGCGCCGTACGGCCCCTCGGGATCGAGGGTCTCCACCAGGATCGACTCGACCGGGGGCATCTCCAGCGTGGTCGGGCTCTTGTACTCGAGCATCGAGGGGATCTTGTGCAAGCCGCGGCGGAAGGCCTGCTCCTCCATCAGGACCTCGCCCAGGCCCATGTAGACCGAGCCCTCGACCTGGCCGATCACGAGCAGCGGGTTGATCGAGCGGCCCACGTCGTGCGCGATCCAGACCTTGTCCACGCGCAGGAGCCCCGTCTCGCGGTCGGCCGACAGCTCGACCACGCACGCCGAATAGGAATAGGTCGGGGTCGGCCCCACGCCCGCGCCCTTCCACCTCGCCACCGACCGGGGCGGCGTGTAGGACCCGACCGCGCCCAGCGTCCCGTGTTCGGCCTCCGCGAGCGCGGCGGCCTCCGCGAACGACAGCGACCGCGCGGCGTCCGCTCCGTCCGCGATGCGTCCACCCGACGCCCGCAGGCGCCCGGCCGGCACCGCGAGCCTCTTCGCCGCCGCGTCGAGGATCAACGCCCGCAGCTTGCGCGCGGCCTCCAGCGCGGCGTTGCCGGTCATGAGCGTCACGCGCGAGGAATACGACCCGAGGTCCACCGGCGTGAGGTCGGTGTCGGCGGTGACCACGCGCACGTCCTTCGGAGCGACGCCCAGCTCCTCGGCCACCACGTAGGCGAGCACGGAGTCGGAGCCCTGTCCGATGTCGGTGGAGCCGCAGAAGACCGTCACTCCCCCGCCGCGGTCCACCTTGATCTGCACGCCGGAGTGCGGCATGGCGTTCCAGTAGATGGGCAGGCCGGCGCCGCTGATGTAGGCCGAGGCGGCGAGGCCGAGGCCCCGGCCGGGTCCGAGCCGCCCCCGTCTCTCCCCCCAGCCGCTCCTCTCGACCACGCGGTCCAGGCACTCCCGGAGGCCGGTCGTCCGCACCTCCATCTGGTTCGCGGTGACGGTGCCCGGCGCCACGGCGTGCCGCCGCCGCCAGGCCGCGGGATCGAGGCCGAGGTCGTGGCAGATACGGTCGATGTGGCATTCCAGCGCGTAGCGCGGTTGCGGCGTCCCGTGGCCGCGCTTGGGCCCACAGGGTGGCTTGTTGGTGAAGACGCGCACGCCCTCGAACCTGTAGCGCGGGACCTCGTAGGTGACGGTCTGAAGCGCGCCCGTGTAGTAGAGGCTGGCCACCCCGTAGCTCCCGTACGCCCCGCCGTCGAGCGCGGAGCGGAAGTGCATGGCCGTGATGGAGCCGTCCTGCTTCACGCCGGTCTTGATCCACATGCGCACGGGGTGGCGCCCGCGGTGGCAGTAGAAGACCTCCTCGCGCGTGAGCGTCGCCTTGACCGGCCGTCCCGTCTTCATGGCCAGCTTGCAGACCACGATCTCGTGGCCGAACGGGTCGCTCTTGCCGCCGAAGCCCCCTCCGTTGGGCGTGGCGATCACGCGGATGTGCGCCGGCGGCATCTCCAGGACCTTGGCCAGGGCCCGGTGCACGTAATGGGGCGTCTGGGTGGAGGACCAGAGGGTGAGCTTGCCGTCCGGTCCGAAGACGCCCACGGCCGCGTGCTGCTCCAGGGGCAGGTGGGTGTTGCCTTCGAAGAAGAACGTGTCCTCGCGGACGTGGTCGGCCTGGCGGAATCCCTCCTCGACGTCGCCGAAGTCGAACGACACCTCCTTGTGCACGTTGCCGCGCGGGCCGTAGGCGTGGATGCGCGCGTCCTCGCGGGCCAGCGCCTCCTCGATGGTCATCAGCGCGGGAAGCACCTCGTAATCCGCGTCGATCAGGGCCACGGCCTCCTCCGCGGTCTCCTCGTCGAGCGCGGCCACCGCCGCCACCGGATCCCCCACGAAGCGCACGGTGTCGAGCGCGAGCGCGTGCTCGTCCTGGCTGACGGGCAGGATGCCGAAGGGGATGGGGAGCTCGCTCCCCACCAGCGTGGCCAGCACGCCCGGATGCGCGGCCGCGCGCCTGAGGTCGAGCCGGCGGATCCGGGCGTGCGGATGGGGCGAGCGCAGGAGCCGGGCGTACGCCATGCGCGCGAGGACGATGTCGTCCGCGAACAGCGTCTGCCCCGCGACCTTGGCCGCCGCGTCGACTTTTTCGAGGGGCCGGCCGATGACCGTGAGGTCGTCGCGCCGTTCCTCAGGCACGGGCCACCTCCGCGCCCCGCATCCGCTCGGCGGCCCGCTCCACGGCCTCGAAGATCTTCAGGTACCCCGTGCAGCGGCACAGGTTGCCGGCGAGCGCCTCGGCGATCTCGAGGCGGGAGGGTGCCGGTTTCTCGCGCAGCAGGGCCTCGGCCACGAGCAGGAAGCCCGGCGTGCAGTAGCCGCACTGCGCCGCGCCCAGCTCGGCGAACGCCTGCTGCAAGGGGTGCAGCTCCGCCCCGCGGGCCAGCCCTTCCACCGTGGTGATGGGGCGGCCCTCGCACTCCACGGGCAGGGTGACGCAGGAGAGCACGGGCCGGCCGTCCAGGAGGACGGTGCACGTGCCGCACTCGCCCAGCTCGCAGCCGTGTTTGGTGCCGGTGAGGGCCAGCTCCTCGCGCAGCACCTCGAGCAGCGTGTGGTGCACGGGGGCGAGGACCTCCCGTTCCTCGCCGTTGACGCTCAGCCGCAGCCTGACTCTTTCCATCAGCCGCCGATTCCCGGACGCGACACGTCTAGATTATAGGGAGGAGACGGCGGCGGGGGGTCTCCACGCGCCGGCGCGGGCGCGCGCACGGCTCGTGGCCGCGGCCGAGGCCTACTCGTCGATCTGCTGGGCGAGGTAGTTCTGGAGGCCCATGGTCTGGATCTGCGTGAGCTGGGCTTCGAGCCAGTCGATGTGGCTCTCCTCCTCGCGGAGGATCTTCTCGAGCAGGAGGCGGCTTCCGTTGTCTCCCTTGGCCCGGCACAGCTCGAGGCCGGCGTTCAGACGGCCCACCGCGTCCTTTTCGAGGTCGAGGTCGAACTGGTGCATCTCGGGCACGGTCGGGCCCACGTTGATGCGCATGTACTTCTGCATGTTGGGCACGCCGTCGAGGTAGAGGACGCGGTCGATCACGTCCTCGGCGTGCTTCATCTCGCCGACGGACTCCTCGCGTATGTGCTTGGCCAGGCGCTCCAGCCGCCAGTTGTGGCACATCATCCCGTGGATGAAGTACTGGTTGATGGCGGTGAGCTCGGCGCAGAGCACGTCGTTGAGGACCTGGATGACCTCGGCGTCGCCCTTCATGTGCCCTCCGGTCGAGCGTGGGTTCGGGAGCGCGATCTTATCGCGAGAGGACCGGGCGGGGTTAGCGTTTGGAGAGATATTTCCGCAGGTCGGGCAGGCAGGCCGTGCAGTTACGGCCACAGCCGGTGCGGACGCTGGCTTGTTCGAGGGAGACGCCGGCGGCCCGCATCCGCGCCGCGAACTCCTGGAAGGTCATCCCCGCGCACTCGCAGCGCGTCATGGCGGGAGGGGCGGCGCGCGGGAGGGCGGCCTGGGGTCCGTCCGCGGCGGGCTCGGCGGCGGGGTGGAGCGCGCAGGCCATGACCAGCGCATCATAGTGAAAATGAATTTCAATTTCAAGTCGGGCCGCCGCCCGCCGCCCTTGCCACCCCGCCGCCCCGGGCGGACAATCGCTCCATGCCCGAGGCGCTCGACGTCACGTGCCCCTGTTGCAGCGCGCTGCTCAAGGTGGATCCGGAGACGGGCGCCGTCGTCTGGACGGACAAGAAGAAGGAACCGGCCCAGGACTTCGACGACCTGGTGAACCGGGTCCATTCCCGCCGCAGCG
>DATKEG010000218.1:0-8704 GCA_035544515.1 Vicinamibacteria bacterium
GGGCGCGCCCGGCTTAGTTTCACCGCGTTCCGAGGAGGCGAGAGTGAGACTGGTGCGGGTCGGTGCGCGCGGCGGGGAGCGGCCGGGTCTCATGAAGGCCGATCACCAGGTGCTGGATGTGTCGTCGGTGGTGGACGACTACGACAGCCGGTTCTGGGGCGAGGGAGGGCCGGCGTTCCTGGCCGCCGAGCTGCGGGCCGGCCGTCTCGACCGGCTCCCGGTGCTGGATACGACGTCGACGCGCCTCGGCGCGCCCGTCGCGCGTCCCGGCAAGCTGATCTGCGTGGGGCTCAACTACCGCGACCACGCCGCGGAGACGGGGGCCAAGGTCCCCGAACAGCCGGTGCTCTTCACGAAGGCGGTCACCGCGATCAACGGGCCCAACGACGACATCGTATTGCCGTCCAACTACGCCACGACGGACTGGGAGGTCGAGCTGGCCTTCGTCATCGGGCCGCGCGCGCGGCGCGTGTCGCGCGAGCGGGCGCTCGAGCACGTGGCCGGCTACCTCATCTGCCACGACGTCTCCGAGCGGCAGGCCCAGATCAGCGAGGGGGGCCAGTGGTTCCGGGGCAAGTCCTTCGACACCTACGGCCCGCTCGGGCCCTGGGTGGCCACGCCGGACGAGGTGGGCGACCCGCACGCCCTCGACCTCTCGCTCGACGTCAACGGCGAGCGCATGCAGACGGGGAGCACGAAGACGCTCATCTTTGGCGTCCCGGCGCTGGTGGAGTTCGTGAGCCGGAACCTGACGCTGGAGCCGGGCGACGTCATCAGCACGGGCACGCCCCCCGGCGTCGGCCACGCACGCAAACCGCCGCGCTACCTGCAGCCGGGCGACGTGGTGGACCTGCGCATCACGAAGCTCGGCGCGCAGCGCGCGAAGGTGGTGCGGGAAGCGGAGTAGCCGGCCGTCGCGCGCGGACGCCGGTCCCACCTCGTAGCGCGAGCGCGGTCTCCCGCGCGCTCCCGCACCCAGGGGAACCGGTCACGCCGCGCGGCTGCGGTACCGGTCGAGCGCGACGGCGAGCACGATGATGACGCCGATCATGATCTCCTGGATGTAGTTGGGCCAGCCCATCTGCTGGCTGCCGTTGCGCAGGAAGGCCATGATCAAGGCGCCGACCATGGCGCCCAGGATGCTGCCCTCGCCGCCCGAGAGGCTGCCGCCGCCGATGACCACGGCGGCGATGACGTCGAGCTCGGTGCCGATGGCCACGGTCGGATCGCCCTGCCGCAGGCGCGACATCTGCATGACGCCGGCCAGGCCGAAGAAGAGGCCGGCCAGCGAGTAGATCCAGACCTTGAGCCGGTCGGTGGCGATGCCGCAGGCGCGCGCGGCGGCTTCGTTGGAGCCGAGCGCGAAGATGCGGCGGCCGAAGACCGTGCCGCGCAGGACGACGGCGACGAGCACGGCCAGGGCCACGGTCAGCCACACGCCCGGCGCCACGATCAGCCATTCCGGGGACGGGAACGTCACCGCGAGGTCGTTGACCCAGGTGGCGGGCGGGTTCACCGTCTGCTGGCCGCCCACCCACTTGGCGGCGCCGCGCGCCACGCCCAGCATGCCGAGCGTCGCGATGAAGGGGACCACGCGCAACCGGGTGATGGCGAGGGCGTTGACCAGTCCCACCAGCCCGCCCACCGCGACGCCGGCCAGGATCGCGGCCGGGGGCGGCCATCCGTCGCGCAGGCCTACGGCGGTGATGACGCTGGTGAGCGCGATGGCCGACCCCACCGAGAGGTCGATCCCGCCCGCGATCACGATCATGGTCATGCCGATGGCGCCGAGCGCCACGATGACCGTCTGGGAGAGGACGATGCGCAGGTTGCGCACGCCGAGGTAGGACTCCGGCGAGTCGCTCAGCAGGGCGAACGTCGCGATCACGACGGCCAGGCCCAGGAACGGGCCCAGGCGGTCGAGCCAGCGCCGCAGGGGCTCGCGCATCAGCCGGCGGGCTCCGCCGGCGCCAAAAGCGGCGCCGGGCCGCCGATGGCCGCTTCCAGCACGGACTCCGGCGTCCACTCGCCCACGGGCCGGGCGGGCGAGAGCCGCCCGCGGCGCATGACGGCGATGCGGTCGCACATCCCGAACAGCTCGGGCAGGTAGGAGCTGACCATGAGCACGGCGCGGCCCTCCGCGGCCCAGGCCCGGATGGCCTCGTAGATCTGCACCTTGCTGCCCACGTCCACGCCGCGCGTCGGCTCGTCGAGCAGCATCACCCGCGCGTCCTGGTGTCCGAGCCGCGCCACCGCCACCTTCTGCTGGTTGCCTCCGGAGAGCGTCTTGGTGGGCTGGAACGGCGTGCGCGCCTTCACCCGCAGCCGATCCATGGCCGCCCGGGCCTGCCGGCCCTGGGCGGCGAGGCTGAGCCAGCCCGCGCGGGCGCAGGTGGACATGCGCGTGAGGGTGATGTTGTCGGCGATGGGCAGCGACAGGGCCAGGCCTTCGCCCTTGCGGTCCTCGCTGAGGTAGCCGAGGCCCTGGGCCAGCCGCGCGCGCGGCGTGGCGCGGGTCCCCAGCGTCCGACCCGACAGGCGTATCGCGCCGCCCCGGGGCGGGAACAGGCCGAAGAGCGAGCGGACGAGCGCGGTGCGGCCCGAGCCCATGAGCCCGGCGATGCCCAGCACCTCGCCCTTCCGCACCTCGAAGGACACGTCGTGCAGGGCCGGAGGGTTCGACAGGCCCGCCACGACCAGGGCGGGCTCGCCCGGAAGGCCGGCGCCGCGGGGGGGAAAGAGGTTCTCGATCGAGCGGCCGACCATGTGCGTGATCAGCTCCTGGTCGGTGACGGCCGCGAGCGGCCCCGTGGCCACGTGCGCCCCGTCGCGCAGCACCGTGAACCGGTCCGCGACCTGCCGGACCTCCTCCAGGAAGTGGCTGATGTAGACCACGGTCAGGCCGCGCTCGCGCAGCCGGCGGATGAGCGCGAACAGCCGCTGCACGTCGTCGCCCTGCAGGCTGCTGGTGGGCTCGTCCATGAGCACCACGCGCGCCTCGGCGGCGATGGCCCGGCAGATCTCCACCACCTGGCGCGCGGCCAGGGACAGGTCGGCCACGCGCGCCTCGGGCCGGATCTCCGGCCGGTCGAACTCGCGCAGCACCTCCAGCGCGCGGCGCTTCGCCGCGGCGGGATCGACCCACCCGTGCCGCGCCGGCTCGCGGCCCATGAGGATGTTCTCGGCCACCGTCAGGTGAGGGAAGAGCGACAGCTCCTGGTGGATGAGCGCGATGCCTTCCGCCCGCGCGTCGCGCGGCGACGACGGCCGATACGGGCGTCCCTCCACGTCCATCTCGCCCCCGTCCGGCGGGAACTCCCCGGCCACGATCGCGAGCAGCGTGCTCTTGCCCGCGCCGTTCTCCCCGATGAGCGCGTGCACCTCGCCGGGGACGAACTCGAGGTCCACGCCGTCGAGGGCGACGGTGGCCCCGAACCGCTTGCGGATCCCGCGCAGGCGCAGCGCCACCTCAGTGGGCGGCCTGGGGGGGGTTGAGCAGCTCCTGCGAGCGCGGGTCGTCGAGATTATCGGGGGTGACGAGCGCGACGCCGGTGTCGACCACCTTCGGCACCTGTTTGCCCTCGAGGTGCTCGACCATGGTCTTGACGGCCAGATAACCCATGTTGAACGGGTTCTGCAGCACGGTCCCGTGCATCTGCCCCTTGCGCATGGCCTCCACGAAGACGGGGCTGGCGTCGAAGCCGACGAACGACAGCTTGCCCGCGAGGCCCGCGTCCTGCAGGGCCAGGAGCATCCCCATGCTGGACGACTCGTTGGGCGTGAAGATGCCCTGCACCTGCGTGCCGAACCGGTTGAGCAGGTTCTCGGAGGCGCGCTTGGCGGTGTCCCGGGTGGGCCCCGAGTACTGGTCGGACGAGACGAGCTGCACCCCGGGGTGGGCCGAGGCGAGCTTGGTCTCGAACCCGGCCTGCCGCTCGTCCGTGCTCGCGGAGCCTTCCTGGTAGCGCAGCAGCAGCGCCTTGCCCTTGCCGCCCATCAGCGAGCCGAGCCGCTCCGCGGCCAGCTCCCCCCCCTTGAAGTTGTCCGTGGCGACATAGCTCACGATGTCCTCGGACTTCAGCCCGGAGTCGAAGATGACCGTGGGGATGTCGAGCCGGCGGGCCTCCTCCACGGGCCGGACGAGCGCGCTCGCGTCGAGGGGCGCGAGCACGATGCCGTCCACACCCTGGCTCGTGAACGACTCCACCACCTGCACCTGCTGCTCGCGGTCGTCCTCGCGCAGCGGTCCCTTCCAGAGGATCTCCACGGCGCGGCCGTCCCGGCTGAGCTCGCCCGCGGCCTTCTGCGCGCCGGCGTGGATGCTCTTCCAGAACTCGTGCGTGGTGCCCTTCGGGATCACCGCGATGGTGAGCTTCCGGCCGGCCGGCGCCGCCGGCTCCGAGCCACCGCCACAGCCGATCGCCAGGACCGCCCACAACCCCACCGCCACCGACCGCCGCGCCGTACCCCGCATCACTCCTCCCTCAGGCGGTGAACCCGCCGTCGACCAGCATCGCCGTGCCCGTCGTGAAGCTCGACTCGTCGGAGGCCAGGAAGAGGATGGCCGCGGCCATCTCCTCCGCACGCCCCAGCCGGCCCATGGGCTGCCGCGCCACGAGCGCGGCTCGCGCCGCCGGTGGGTCCGCCGCCTGGTCGAGCAGCCGCCCCACCCAGGGCGTGTCCACGGTGCCGGGGCATATGCAGTTCACCCGCACGCCGTCCCTGACGTGGTCGAGGGCCATCGCGCGCGTGAGGCCGACGATGGCGTGCTTCGACGCGGTGTAGGCGGCGCGCTCCGGGATGCCGCGCACGCCCGCGATCGACGCGGTGTTGACGATGACGCCCGCCTTCCTCGCGATCATGGACGGCAGCGCCGCTTTCGAGAGCAGGAACGTGCCCCTGACGTTGACGTCCATCACCTTCTGGAACGTCGCCTCGTCCGTCTCGAGCACCGTGCCCACCGCGCCGATCCCGGCGTTGTTGACCAGGATGTCGAGCGCGCCGAGCTGCGCGAGGGTCTGCGCGACCAGGCGGCGGCAGTCGGTGTCCTGCGAGACGTCGGCGGTGAGGGCGATCGCCCGCCCGCCTGCCTTCCGGACCCGCTCGGCGGTGGCGGCGGCGGCCGTCTCGGAGAGGTCGGCGGCGGCCACCGCGGCGCCCTCGGCCCCGAAGCGCACGGCGGCCGCTTCGCCGATGCCGGAGCCGGCGCCGGTCACGAGCGCCACGCGGCCGGCGAACCTCACGCGGCGTCTCCCGCCACCACGCTCGCGATCCGGCCGGCCGCCTCCCGCACCGCGGCCGGGGGCGAGAGCTGCCCGGTGATCGCCTTCTGCAGCGAACGCCAGATCGCGTCCTCGCAGGCGGGATAGGCCGCGAAGCGCGGCGGGATGATCAGGGCCTCCGCCATCGTCCGGGCCAGGAGCTCCCAGCGGTGCGACTCGGAGGCGTCGGCCGACACCTCGCGCCGCACGGCCTCGAGCGCGCTCCGGCGGACGGGCACGGCGCCGCGGCGCGCCTCGCCGACCTGCGCCTCGTGGGAGGTGAAGAACCGGAGCAGGGCCAGGCCACCGTCGCGGTTGCGGGCCCCGCGCGCGATCGCGAACGAATGGCAGCCGGCGTAGGCGGCGCGGCGTCCCGTGAACCCGGCCGGCAGCAGCGCGACGCCGACCTTGCCGGCCACGGCGCACGTCCGCGGGTCACCGTACAGGTAGTGGCCGCCCGGCCAGTCGCAGACCATCGCCGCCTCGCCACGGCGGAAGGCCGCCGAGACCTCGTCGTAGTGCCATTCCGGCAGCGGCGAAGGCGTCACGTGACGGCGGTGGTGCAGCTCGGCCAGCCGGTCGGCCGCCCACACGCCGGCGGGCGAGTCGAACGCCGGCGCGAGGTCGCTCGTGAACAGCTCGCCGCCCGCGCTCACCAGCAGCTCGTAGAACGTGCCGAACAGGCCCGAGTCGCGCCCGGGGAAGAGGAAGCCGTGACAGCGCGGGCCGGTGAGGAAAACGGCGACCTCGAGGAGGTCGTCCCAGGTCTCGGGGACGTCCAGTGGCCGGCGGTGATGCCGCTGGAACGTCTCGCGCGTGTCGCGCTCCTCGAACAGGTCACGCCGGTAGTACAGCAGCCGCATGTCGAGGTTGCGGGGGACCTGCATCCAGCGGCCGTCCAATCGCGACAGCTCGGCCGGTCCGGGCAGGAGGTCGTCCACGAGCGCCCGCTCGAGCCGCTCGTCGAGCGGCTCGAGCCACGCGGCCTGCGAGGGGGCGTATTTGGTGTGCGTGGAGAGGACGTCGATATCGGGATCTCCGGCGGAGAACTCGCGCTTGACCCAGGCGTTCAGCTCGGGATGGGGCAGGCGCACCACCACCTCCACGCGCAGGCCGGTCTCCCGCTCGAACGCGGGGATGGCCGCGTAGAGGCCGTCGTACATCGGCCCGCCCACGAGGACGGCCCGCACCGTCTTCTCTCGCAGGGTCATTTCCAATGTGTCCCGCGTCGCGGGAAAAATGCTCCACACTCGCGCCGGCGCAGGGAACGCCGGGATCGTAGCACGGGATGCGCCGCGCTCCGCTCCGCCTCTTACCTCATCGAACGCATCCCGCCGGGGTGAACCCAGCGGGATGCGGCCGAGGAAAGGCTCCGCTGCGCGCGGCGAACGCACAGGGATGCGCCGCGCTCCGCTCCGCCCTCTTACCTCATCGAACGCATCCGCCGGGGTGAACCCGGCGGGATGCGGCCCAGGAAAGGCTCCGCTGCGCGCGGCGAACGCACAGGGATGCGCCGCGCTCCGCTCCGCGCCATCCGTTAGAATCGGCTCGCCCCACATGCGTTCCAGGCGTGCGCTCGCGGTCGCGGTCCTGCTCGCGGCGTCGTGCCGGCGTGGCACGTCCGGTCCTCCCCTGAGCCCGGCCGAGTCGCTCGCCACCATGCGCCTGCATCCCGGGCTGAGCATCGAGGCGTTCGTCACCGAGCCCGCCGTGGCCAGCCCCGTGGCCATGGAGTTCGACGAGAGAGGGCGCCTCTTCGTGGTCGAGATGCCCGGCTACCCGCTCGACACGCGGCCGACCGGACGGGTCAAGCTCCTCGAGGACGCCGACCGCGACGGCCGTTACGAGAAGGCGACGCTCTTCGCCGAAGGGCTGGTGCTGCCCACGGGCCTGATGCGATGGAAGAACGGGGTGCTGGTCACGGCGGCGCCGGACGTCTGGTACCTCGAGGACGAAACCGGGGACGGCCGTGCGGACGTGAAGAGGAAGGTGCTCACCGGCTTCGCGTTCACGAACCCGCAGCACACGGTGAACGGGCCGGTGTACGGGCTCGACAACTGGATCTACCTCGCGCACGAGGGCGCGGCCGAGGCCATCGTCTTCAAGGAGAAGTTCGGGGACCGCGGCGCGGGCGTCCGCTTCGCGGACGGAGAGACGGCGGCGCCGCTCGACGCCGACAGGCACGGCGTCCGCTTCCGGCTGGACCCGCGCCGGATCGAGACGCTGGCCGGCCGCTCGCAGTTCGGCCACGCCTTCGACGACTGGGGCCGCCACTTCACGCTCGACAACTCCAACCACGCGCGGCACGAGGTGATCGCCGCGCGCTACCTGCGCCGCAACCCCGACCTGCTCCTCCCCTCCGCCATGCAAGACGTCTCCGACCACGGGGCGGCGGCCACCGTGTTCCCCATCACCCGCGGCGCGCGGTTCGAGATGCTGAGCGAGCCGGGCCAGTTCACGTCCGCCTGCAGCCTCTTCTTCGTCCCCGGCGGACCGCTGGCGGACGTGCTCGGCCGGTCGTCCGTGGTCGCCGAGCCCGTGCACAACCTCGTGCACCGGGACGTCTGGTCGGCGTCCGGGTCCACGTTCGTGGCGAGCCGCGCCGAGGAAGGCCGCGAGTTCCTGGCCTCGGGAGACGCCTGGTTCCGGCCGGTCAACTTCGCGAGCGGCCCCGACGGCGCGCTCTACGTGGTGGACTACTACCGGCCCATCATCGAGCACCCGGAGTGGACGGCCGAGCACCACCACCACGACTCGCCGGCCCTGTACCAGGGCAGCGACCGCGGGCGCATCCACCGCATCGGCGCCGCGGGCCAGGCGTCGCCGCGCGCGCCGCGCCTTCCGGGGGACGCCACCACGGAGGAGCTGGTGGGCATGCTGGCCCATCCGAACCTGTGGTGGCGACGCACGGCGCAGCGGCTGCTCGTGGACCGGCGGCCGGCGGACGCGCCGGCGCGGCTGGCCCGCTTCTTCCGCGAGAGCCCCTCCGCGCTGGGCCGTCTGCACGCGCTCTGGACCCTCGAGGGCCTCGGCCGGCTGGAGCCGGACCTCGTCGCCACCGCCCTCGGCGACGCGGAGGCCGGCGTGCGCGAGAACGCGATCGTCCTCGCCGAGCGCTTCCCGGCCGACCAGGGGCTGCAGGCGCGACTCCTGGCCCTGACCGCCGACGGCGACGCGCGCGTCCGGTTCCAGCTCGCGGCCACGCTCGGTGGCGTCGAGCAGGCGACGGCCCGCGCGGCGCAGGACCGGCTGCTTGCGTCGGCCATGGACGACCGGTGGATGCAGGTGGCGGTGCTCAGCGCCTCCTCCGACCGGGCCGCGGCCGCGCTCGTTCGGGCGCTGCGTCGCGGCAGCCTGGTCGAGCGGGAGGCGCCCGGGCGGGCGAGCTACCTGCGCGAGGCGGCGGGGGTGGTCGGCGCGCGAAAGCGTCCCGAGGAGATCGG
>DATKEG010000219.1:0-4314 GCA_035544515.1 Vicinamibacteria bacterium
CGCAGGGGGCTTCCGCATGCCGGCCGAGTGGGAGCACCACGAGGCCACCTGGCTGGCCTGGCCGCACCGCCTCTCCGACTGGCCGGGCAAGTTCGCGGCGATCCCCTGGGTCTACACCGAGATCGTGCGCAAGCTCGCGCCCGGCGAGATCGTGCGCATCATCGCCAGGACCGCCCGCCACGAGGCGCGCGCCCGGCGCCTGCTCGCGAGAGCGAACGTGGACCTCTCCCGGGTCGAGTTCTTCCGCTTCCCGCTCGACCGGGGCTGGACGCGCGACTTCGGGCCGATCTTCGTGAAAAAGGACGGCGCAGGCCGGCGGCGCGGGACCGTCGCCATCGCCCGGTTCCGCTTCAACGCCTGGGCCAAGTACCCCGACTTCGCCCGGGACGACAAGGTGCCGGAGCGCGTGGCGCGGGCGCTCGGATTGCCGCTGCGCCTCGCGCGGCACGACGGGAGGCCGGTCGTGCTCGAGGGCGGGAGCATCGACGTCAACGGCCGCGGCACGCTAATCACGACCGAGGAGTGCCTGCTCGATCCCGTGGTACAGGTCCGCAACCCCGGGCTCGCGCGCGAGGGGCTGGAAGCCGTCCTGGGCGAGGCGCTCGGCGCCCCGAACGTGGTCTGGCTCGGCCGCGGCATCGCGGGGGACGACACGCACGGCCACGTGGACGACGTCTGCCGGTTCGTTTCACCGAGCCGGCTGGTGCTCTGCCGCGAGGACGATCCCGCCGACGCCAACTATCGGCCGCTCGAGGAGTGCCGCGAGCGGCTCCGCGACGCGCGGCTCGAGGACGGCTCGCGGCCCGAGGTGGTGGACCTGCCCATGCCCCGGCCGCTCGTGTTCGGCGGGATGCGCCTGCCGGCCAGCTATGCGAACTTCTACGTCGCCAACGCGGCCGTCCTGGTGCCGACCTTCAACGACCCGGCCGACCGCCAGGCCCTGGGCACGCTGGCGGAGCTGTTTCCCGACCGGCCCGTGGTCGGCATCCACGCGGTGGACCTCGTCTGGGGGCTGGGCACGCTCCACTGCCTCACGCAACAGCAGCCCGCCCCCTGACGCCGGTGGTAGCATCCAGGAAACAAGGCAGGTCCATATGCAACGTCGAACGTTCGGCCAGGCCGCGGCCGCGGCCGCCATTGGCACGGCACTGGGCGGACGGCGCGTGTTGGGCGCCAACGACCGGGTCCGCCTGGGCTTCATCGCGCTGGGCAACCGGGGCGACCAGGTGCTCGACGCCTTCTTGAAGCACCCCGACGCGGAGGTCGTCGCCCTATGCGACATCTACGAGCCCTACGTGGACTTCGCCGCCGCCAAGGTGGGCGGTGAGCCGCGCCGGCTCAAGGACTACCGCAAGCTTCTGGAGATGAAGGATGTCGACGCCGTCGTCATCAACACGCCCGACCACTGGCACGCCCTGCAGACCATCCACGCCTGCGAGGCCGGCAAGGACGTCTACGTCGAGAAGCCGCTCTCGCTGGTCGTGAGCGAGGGCCGCGCCATGGTCAACGCGGCGAAGCGGTTCCAGCGCGTCGTCCAGGTGGGGCTGCAGCGCCGATCGGCGGCGTTCATCCGCGAGGCGGCCGAGCTGGTCCGCGGCGGCGCCATCGGGAAGGTCACGGTCGTGCGCTCGTTCCACATCCAGAACGAATGGCCCAAGGGCATCGACAACCCGCCGGACGAGCCCGCGCCCGCCGGCTTCGACTGGGACGCGTGGCTGGGGCCCGCGCCGAAGCGCGCCTACAACAAGAACCGCGCGTTCTACCGCTTCCGCTGGTTCCGCGACTACTCCGGCGGGCAGCTCACGAACTTCGGCGTCCACTACATGGACGTCATCCAGTGGGCGCTCGGCCAGGACGCCCCGCTGGCCGTGACCGCCATGGGCGGCAAGTTCGCGGTCGAGGACAACCGCGACGTGCCGGACACGCTCGAGGTCCTGTGGCTCTACCCGGGCGGCACGCTCGTGACCTTCTCGCAGTACAACGCGAACGCGGCCCCGGCGGCGCTCAACCGCGCCGAGATCGAGTTCCGCGGCACCAAGGGGACCCTGTACCTGCGCGGCAACGGCTACGAGATCGTGCCCGACGACGTCACGCCCAACCCCTTCCCCGCGCGCACGCCGGTGGACCGCACGGTCGAGCGCGGCTGGCGCGCGGGTGCTCGGAAGCTGATCGAGGCGCGCAGCGGCAGCGGCCAGGTGGACACCGCCGACCACGCGCGCAACTTCCTCGACTGCGTGAAGAGCCGCGCCGCCTGCCACTGCGACGTCGAGACCGGCCACCGCAGCACGTCGGCCACCCTGCTCGGCAACGTCGCCCACGACGCCAGGGCCTACCTGGAGTGGGACCGCGTGGCGGAGCGCTTCACGAACAGCGACGCGGCCAACGAGCGTCTGGCCTACCGTTACCGGCCGCCGTACGAGCTGCCCGAGTATTCATGAGACGGCGCGAGTTCGCGGCGGCACTCGCGGGGACCGCGGCGGCGGGACGGAGGGCCCACGCCGCCGGGGCCGAGCGGTTCTCCGGGTCGCTCACCGACGTGCCCGGCCTGAAGGTCGGCCACTTCACCGATCCCCGCCGGCCCACCGGCTGCACGGCGATCCTGTTCGACGAGCCGGCGGCCGCGGGCGTCGACTACGACGGGTCCGCGCCTGGCGAGCAGCAGGTCGTCATGCTGCAGCCCGTGAGCCCGGTGGAGAAGATCCACGCGATCCTGCTCTCGGGCGGCGGCGTGCTGGGTCTGGGCGCGGTGGCCGGGGCGCTGCGTTTCCACGAGGACCGCAAGATCGGGTACGACTGGGGCTCGCCCACCGTGCGCATCCCGATCGTGGTGGGCGCGATCATCGACGACCTGGCGGTCGGGGACGCCCGCATCCGTCCGGAACCCGATTCGGCCTACAAGGCGTGCGAGGCCGCCTCGAGCGCGGCCGTGGCCGAGGGGAACGTCGGGGCGGGCGCGGGCGGCACCGTGGGGCGGATGCTGCAGCGGCACGGCATGCGCGGGATGAAGGGCGGGCTGGGCACGGCCAGCCTGACGCTCGGCGACGTGACGATCGGCGCCCTCGCCGTCGTCAACGCCGCGGGCGACGTGGTGGATTGGCGCAACGGCCGCATCGTGGCCGGCGCCCGCACGGCCGACGGGACGGCATTCGCCGACACGATCGCCACCCTGAAGAAGAACGTCGCCGCCGCCGGCCGTCGGGGCCGCGTCGAGATCGACGATCCGCCGCTGCGCAGCACGACGCTGGTCGTGGTGGCCACCAACGTCGCCTATTCGAAGACGCAGCTCACGAAGATCGCCATGATGGCCAACGCCGGCGGCGCCTGGGCCGTCCGGCCGTACCACACCACCGGCGACGGCGACCAGCTCTTCGCGGTGTCCACCGGCCGGCTCACCGCCGACGTGCCGGTGTCCGTCACGGGCGCGCTGGCGGCCGAAGTGGTGGCCGAGGCGATCGTGCGCGGCTGCCTGGCCGCGAAGTCGGTGGAGGGCTTCCCGGCCGCGTCGGACTTCGCGCGCCGGTGACCTGGCGCCGCTTCGTCGAGTCCAAGGCGAAGTTACGGCCGAACGGCTAAACTGAAGATACTCACGGCGACGGCCGCAGGCTCACCAGCGTGCGCAGCCCGGTGACGAACCCCGACTCCACCTCCTCCGGCGACAAGCTGCGCACGCGGTGGCCGCCCTGCTCCAGCGCCGTGGCCCAGGCGCCGCCGACCTTCTCGCCGCCACAGATCGTCACGGACGTGCCGGGAGCGAGCGCGCCCGTGGTCCTCAGGCCCTCGAGCTCGGCGCCGATGAAGGCGCCGACCAGGAACGACAGGCGCGAGGAGGGTGTCGTGCGGCCGGACAGCTCGAACAGGCGGACGCCGAAGAGCGCCCGCGGCAGTCCCGCCCGGCGCGCTTCCTCCATGCCTCCGGCCAGCGCGGCGCGATCGACCTCGACGAGCGGCCCTTCCCCCAGCGCGGAGGCGAGCACGGTCCCGGTGCGCACGGCCTGGATCATCTCGCCCGAGAGCGACGTCACGCTCCAGGCGATCCGCCCCTCCGCGTCCGTGCGCACGAGCTTCCAGTGCGAGCCCAGGTTCAGCAGCGCCCCGCCGCGGGGCAGGAGCCCCCGTTCGAGCAGCCCGAGGCACAGGGTCTCCTCGCCGCGCATGACGTCGGCGGTGAGCACGCCCTTCGCGGCGCGCGGGCGATCCACGGTGCGAACGCCGGGCATGAACACGACCGGCAGCGCCGATACGTCCGGCAGGGACGCCTCCTGGGCGCGCGCGGCGATGTCCGTGGCGCCGGCGGGCGCCGTCGCGTGCGGCAGA
>DATKEG010000220.1:0-51772 GCA_035544515.1 Vicinamibacteria bacterium
CGGCGACGACGTGCTGCGCGAGGTGGGCCGGCGCATCTCGGCTACCGTCCGCGAGACCGACCTGCCGGCCCGCTACGGGGGCGAGGAGTTCGCGATCATCCTCCCGGAAACCGACCTCGAGACCGCGCGGGAGGTGGCCGAGCGGATCCGCCTCGCCATCACCGAGGCGCCGGTGGCCACGCGGCGGGGCCCGCTGGCCGTGACGCTCAGCGGCGGTGTGGCCCTCCTCGACGCAGGAACGGCCGACCTGCCGGCGCTCCTCGACGCCGCCGATGCCGCGCTGTATGCGGCCAAGGCGGCGGGCCGGAACCGCGTGTCCATCGCGCCCGCCCAGGGTCCGCACGAGCCTCCGCCCGCCGCGGCGGGTCGGACACCTTGACGGTATGCTGTAACTCAGAGCCGCGAGGAGCGCCGAGATGGCCGGCATCGTCACCGTGACCTTGAAACCGGCCCTGGACGTCAGCGAGCGGATGCGCGCCGCCTCCTGACCGAGGCTCAGCGGACCAGGAGGGCCACCACGCCCAGCGCGACCACGGCCCAGAAGACCGTGAGGCCGATCGGCAGGCGGTGGATGTCCGGGTCGTAGGCCGCCTCGTGGACGTCCTCCAGGCCCGGCAGCCAGCGCCGGAACACGCCCAAGACCCGCATCGGGTTGCGCCCGAGAGCGGATACGGCGGCCGTGGCCAAAAGGCCCGCGCGCTCCAGACGCGCGCCGGACCGCCGGGCGAGGGCCACCCCGGCGGCGACGGCCGACCGTAGCGGGCGGCGATAGAACCAGTCGGTATCGAGGCTGACCGTCGGCTCGCCGGCGAACTTCCCCAGGAGCAGGGCGAAAGCGATGCCGGTCCCGAGCAGGAGCTGCAGCGCGGAGACGACGTGGTCGATGGTGTAGGGCTCGTAGACCGCGTCGAAGGGCAGCCGCGCGTAGAGCCAGCCCGGGAACAGTCCCAGGCCCGTGCACAGAGCCGCCGCCGCCGCCATGGCCACCAGCATGTTGCGAGGGATGGGGCGCACTGCGGCGCCGCTCGGCGGACCGAAGAAGGTGAACCAGGGCAGCTTGAGGCCGGTGTGAAGGAAGGTGCCGATGCTGGCCAGGGTCAGCAGCAGCTCGACGATCGGCCATCCTCCTTCGGCCGCGGCCGAGACGACCATCGACTTGCTGATGAAGCCGTTGAAGAGGGGCACGCTCGAGATGGAGAAGGCCCCGACCATGTACAGGACGAGCACGGCCTTCATGCGCGAGGCCAGGCCGCCCAGCTCCGTGAGCTTGCGCCGGCCCGTCGCCTCGATGACGGCGCCCGCGCCCATGAAGAGCAACGCCTTGTAGAGGATGTGGGAGAAGGCGTGCGCGGTGGACCCGTCCAGCGCCAGCGCGGTGCCCATCCCCACGCCCGCCACCATGTAGCCGACCTGGCTCACGATGTGGTACGCGAGCAGGCGCCGGATGTCGTTCTCGAGCACGGCATAGACGACGCCGTAGAGCGCCATCACCACGCCGGCATACACCAGCACCTCGGCGCCCGGGAAGGCGCGGATGAGGACGTAGACCGCGGTCTTGGTCGTGAAGGCCGAGAGAAACACGCTCCCCGTGACCGAGCCTTCGGGATACGCATCCGTGAGCCAGGCGTGCAGGGGCGGGATGGCCGCGTTGATGCCCACGCCGGCGACCATCAGCCAGAACGCCGTGCCTTCCGGCACCGGGCCCACGCGTGTCGTGCCCGTGGCCTGCAGCACGAGGATCCCGGCCAGCAGGAGCGAGCCCGACGCCGCGTGCACCAGCAGGTAGCGCCAGGCGGCCGCGCGCGACCGCCGGCTGCCGCCGTACCAGACCACGGCGGAGGAGGCGAGGGCCATCAGCTCCCAGAAGAGGAAAAGCGTCACCCAGTCCCCGGCGAACATCACCCCCAGCGCCGCCGCCGCGTACACGAGTGTCGCGGCCTGCTCCCCCCCGCGGCGGACATGGAGCGCGTAAAGGGTGCCCAGGCAGGCCATCGTGGCGAAGACGAGGCCGAAGACCCGCGCGAGGGCGTCCGCGAAGACGACGCGCAGGTCGAGGCCCAGCAGCGTCACGTCGACAGCGGCGCCGGCGGGCAGGGCCACCACCGCCACCAGCGCCGCCGCGGCGCCGGCCAGCGCGACGGGCCCGCGCCAGCTCGCGCGCACCAGGCCCTGCAGCACCGCCGCGATCAGCAACGGAACCGCCGGGTGCAGCGCCGTCATTCGTCCTCGCCGTAGTAGGACTCGGGCTTCTGCAGCCCGGCCGCGCCCAAGGCCTTCGAGCCCAGGACGATGAGCGCACAGCCCGCGGCGCCGTACACGAGGTCGAAGGCGGGCACGGAATGCCAGGGCAGGACGGGATGCGCGGCCTGGCGAAACACGATCTCCAGGACCACGGTCGCGCCCGCGAGGAGGGCCGTGACCGAAAAGCCTCGCGTCACCGCGTCCCCCCGGCCACGACACTCTCCGCCGCCTGCCAGGCCAGCGCGTAGAACCGCAGCCCCGCGTCCGGGACGAGGCCCAGCGCGATCGACGCGGCCGCGGTCAGGGCGAGCGGGACCCAGATCGCGGGCGAGGGCTCCTCGAACCGCAGCCGGCCCTCGCCGCCCAGGAACGCCGCGTACGCGATCGGGTAGAAGTAGGCGACGTTGAACAGGCCGCTCACCACGAGCACGGCGATGAAGGCGCCGTGCCCGGCCTCGAGCGCGCCCACGCCCAGGTTCCACTTGCTGACGAAGCCGGCGAAGGCGGGCACCCCCGCCAGCCCGAGCGCGCCCACGGTGAAGGCGGCCATGGTCACCGGCATCCGCCGGCCGATGCCTTCCAGCTCGGACACCTCGGACTTGTGGGTGCGCACGTAGATGCTGCCCGCGCAGAAGAACAGCGTGATCTTCATGAAGCCGTGCGCCGCCATGTGGAAGATCGCGCCGGCCAGCGCGGCCGCGGACCCCAGGCCGGCCCCGAGCACGATGTACGAGAGCTGGCCGATGGTGGAGTAGGCCAGCCGGCGCTTGAGGTTCTGCTCCCCGAGCGCGCGCACCGAGGCCAGCAGGATGGTCACCGCGGCCGCGGTGGCCAGGACGACGTCGGCCCCGAGCTGCCGCATCAGGTCCACGCCGAACACCCACCCGACGACGCGCACGCAGGCGAACGTCCCCGCCTTGACCACGGCCACGGCGTGCAGGAGCGCGCTCACCGGTGTGGGCGCGACCATGGCCGCGGGGAGCCAGGCGTGGAGCGGCATGATGGCGGCCTTGACCCCGGCGCCGGCGATGAACAGCGCGAAGAGCAGCCAGAGGACGGGCGGCGAGGCGGTGCCGGCCAGGAAGCCACCCGGCCGGAACTCCTCCCCGGGAGCGAGCCAGGCCGTGCCTACGATGGCCACGAGCAGCAGTTGGCCGGCGGCGAGCGTGTAGGCCAGGTACTTCCGTCCTGCGGCGACGGCCTCGTCCGTCCGCTTGTGCACGACCAGGGGGTAGGTCGCGAGGGTCAGCACCTCGTAGAAGACGAAGAACGTGACCAGGTTCGCGGCCAGGGCGATGCCCAGCGCCGCCGAGACGCAGACCGCGAAGAACGCGTAGTAACCGGCCTGGTGCTTCTCCTTCTCCGCGCGCATGTAGCCCACGTTGTAGACGGAGGTGAGGACCCAGAGACCCGAGGCGAGCAGCGCGAAGAGGAGCCCGAAGGCGTCGGCCCGGAGGCGAAGGGCGAACCCGCCCACCAGGGGGACGAGCGTCGTGGCCGGCTGTCGTCCGGCCAGCACCTCGGGCAGCATCGAGGCCAGCAGCCCGAAGGCGGCGAGCGCCGCGAGGACGCTCCAGGCGTCGCGGAGGTTCGCCCGGCGGCCCGACGCGAGCACGAGCCCGCCCGCGACCGCCGGCGCGAGCACGGCCAGCGCGGGACGGAGATCGCCCGGCTCCACCTCAGCGCCCCACGCCCGCGAGAGCGGGCCGCAACACGCCCTCGACCAGGCTCTGGTTGAACACGGCCAGGGCCACGACGCCGAGCGCGAGGACCAGCGTGGGCGCCAGCATGGCCGGGGGCGCTTCGGCGCGAGGCGCATCCTCGGGCTTCGCCGGCCGAAGGTACGCGACCTCGATGACACGGAACATGTACACTGCGGTCAGCAGGCTGCTCGTCACGATGGCCAACACGTAGGGCCAGGCGCCACGCTCGAGCGCTCCCAGGACCAGGTACCACTTGCTGAAGAAGCCGCCCGTCGGCGGCAGCCCGATCATCGAGAGAGAGGCGACCACGAAGGCGGCCATGGTCAGGGGGAGCCGCCGGCCCATCCCCGCGTACCCGGCGATGGCCCACGTCCCGGCGCGATGCTGCACGTTGCCCGACACCATGAAGAGACAGGACTTCATGACGGCGTGGTTCACCACGTGGAGCAGCGCCCCGACCAGCGCGGCGGCGTTGCCCAGACCGAGGCCCATCACGATGTAGCCCATTTGCCCGATGCTCGAGTACGCGAGCATCCGGCGCAGATCGCTCTGGGCCAGGGCCATGACCGATCCGGCCACGACCGCGATCGCGGCGGTGAGAGAGAGCAGGTCGAGCACCCGGTCCGCCACCCCTTCGGCCGGCAGGATGAAGAAGAGGAACCGCAGGAGCACGTACACGCCCACCTTGCTCATGGAAGCGGAGATGAAGCTCACCGCGGGCGTGGGCGCGTAGGCGTACGCGTCCGGCAGCCATCCGTGGAGGGGGAACAGCGCCGTCTTGATCGCGAGGCCCACGACGACGAGCGCCACGGCCGTGGCCACGATCGCGGGAGGCGCGGAGCCGCCGAGCCGCGCGGCGAGGTCGGCCATGTTCAGCGTGCCCGTGGCGGCGTAGAGGTAGCCGATCCCCAGCAGGTAGAAGGAGGCGGCGATCGTCCCCACCAGCAGGTAGCGGAACGCGGCCACCGCCGCCCGGTCGCCGCCGCCGGAGAGCAGCGCGTAGGCGGCGAGGGCCGAGATCTCGAGGAACACGTACAGGTTGAACGCGTCACCGGTGACCACGATGCCGAGCAGGCCCGCGGTCAGCAGCAGGTGGAGCGCGTGGAAGACCGCGGCCTGCAGGCCGCTCCGCTGCCTGAGCGAGGGTCCGGCGTAGACGCCGGTGAGCAGGCCCATGAAGGAGATGAGCACGGCCATGCCGCCGCCCAGGCCGTCGATCACGTATTCGATGCCCCAGGGCGGCGCCCATCCCCCCAGCTCGTAACGCCAGGGTCCGGCCTGCAGGGCGACGCGCAGCGCGCCCAGCGCAAAGAGATGGGTGAAGAGCAGGAGGCCGAGCGAGAGCCCGCGCGCCAGGCGGCCCGAGAGGAGGCCCGCGACCGGCACCACCACCGCGCCCGCCAGGGGCAGCACGACGATCAGGATGGGGAGGTGTCGGGTCAATCCCTCAGGCGGCGGAGCAGCTCCCCCTCCTCCAGTGTCCCGTAACGGCGGTGGATGCGGACGAGCAGCGCGAGGGCCACGCCGTTGGTGGAGACGCCCACGACGATCGCGGTCAGCATCAGGGCGTGCGGCAGGGGGTTGACGTAGTCGCGCGCCCGCGGGCTCGCGTCCAGGGCGATGGGCGGATGCGCCCCTTCCTTGGCCGCCAGCGCGATGAAGAACGCGATCACCGCCGCCTGCAGGATGCCCATCGCCAACAGCTTCCGAACGAGGTTCCGGCGGACCAGCATCCCGTGCAGGCCCAGGAGCAGGAGGGCGACGACGATGACGTATTCGGCGTGCGCCATCAGGCCTGCTCCTCCCCCACCAGGGTCTCGAAGATCAGGATCATGACGCCCATGACGGCCAGTCCCACGCCGACCTCGATACCGAAGCTGCCCACGGCGCGGACGTGGGGCGGGTCGATCCCGAGCGGCAGGGCGCCATAATCGAGGAAGTTCCCTCCGAACAGGAGCGCCAGGAAGCCGATCCCGGCATAGAGGACGAGCCCCGCCGCGGCCAGGGCCAGGCTCTCCGCCGTGTCGAGGCCCCAGCTCTCCCGCCGGCCGCGGACCAGGCGCACGACGATGAGCGCCGCCGCCGAGATCACGCCGCCCTGGAAGCCCCCGCCCGGGCTGCCGTGCCCGTGGCCGATCACGTACAGGGCGAACAGCAGGATGGAGGGGGTGAGCAGCCGCACGGCGGTGTCGAGGACCGGGCTTCCGAACGATCGCTTCACGAGGGCTTTCCGGCGCCGTGCCCCACGGAGCCCAGGATCAGGAGGCAGGCCAGGCCCGCGGTGAAGATCACGATCGCCTCCCCCAGCGTGTCGTAGCCTCGATAGTCGGCCAGGACGCCGGTGACCAGGTTGGGGGCGCCCGTCTCCGCGGGCCCGGCCTCGATGTAGCGAGGCGAGACGTGGCGCGCGGGCGGGGCCTCGGGGTCGCCCAGGGGCGGGAGGGCGGCGGTCGCGCGCAGCAGGGCGATGCCCGCGACGCCCAGGCCCAGCGCGACCGCGAGGCTCGGCACGCGGGCGGCCGGGCGCTCGCGCCCCCGCGAGCGGCGCTCGGTGCGGAAGATCACGGCCACGAACAACACCGTGGTGATGGCGGCGCCGACCGCAGCCTCCGTGAAGGCGACGTCGAGCGCGCCCAGGCTCGCGTAGAACATGGCCGAGAAGAAGCTGAACGCGCCGAAGCCGATGACCGCGGCCAGCAGGTCCTTCACGGTCAGGGCGGCGACCGCGGAGACGAGCGCGAGCAGCAGGAACAGCGTGTCGAGCCCCGCGATCATCGCTTCTCCTCCGCCTTCCCCCTGCGCCATGGCTCCAGCCCGGACTTCAGGGCCGCCCGTCCCAGGGCATGGGTGGCCACGGGGTTGGCCAGGCCGACGAACACGAGGATCAGGAGCAGCTTGAGGACGTGCAGCGCGTCGTCCTGCTGCAGCGCGAGGCCCAGGACCATCAGCCCGACGCCGAGCGTGTCGCACTTGCCCATCGCGTGCAGGCGCGTGTAGAAGTCCGGCAGGCGCAGGACGCCGACGACGCCGGTGACGATGAAGAACGCCCCCGCCACCAGGAGCCCGTCGCCCAGCCGCTCGAGCGCCGCCGGGATCATGGCTCCCTCGCTTCCTTGCTCTCGAAGTACTTGGCCAGCGCGAGCGACCCCACGAAGCTGATCAGGCCGTAGGAGAGCGAGATGTCCACGAACGCGTCGATGCGTCCGAGGAGCGCGCCCATCAGGAGCAGCAGCACGATCGTCTTCGTGCCGAGCAGGCCCAGCCCGGTGAGGCGGTCGAAGATCGTCGGCCCGCGGACCACCCGGTAGAGCGACAGCGTGGTGGCGAGGGCCAGGACCACGGTGACGCCCAGCAGGAAGGGCCTCACGCGGCGCCGTCCTCCCCCGCGCCGAACACGCGGCCGATGCGGCGCTGCATGTCGCCTTCCTCGCCGCCGGGGAGCAGGCTGTGCGCGCTCGCCTCGTTCAGGGCGTGGACGAGGAACTCGTCGCCGTCCACGTCGAGGGTGACCGTGCCCGGGGTGAGCGTGATCGAGTTGGCCAGGGTCAAGCGCGCGAGAGGGTGGGGCAGATGCGTCGGCAGCCGCAGGACGCGCGGATCGATCGGCAGGCGCGGTTGCAGGATCACCCAGGCCACCTGGAAGCTGCTCTGCACGATCTGGAGCACGAGCCACGGCAGGAAGAGCGCGAACCGCAGGACCACCCCCGGACGCAGGGGGGCGGTGGCACCGGGCCCGATGGCCGGCGGCAGCGCCAGCAGCCGGCGCGTCACGGCCGCCACCACGGCCGCGCTCGCGGCGCCCATCAGCAGGTGCAGCGCGTCGAGCTTGCCCGAGAGGAGCACCCAGAGGGCGAACAGCGCGAGCGTCCAGATGGCCGTGTTGCGCCGGGGCATGTCGAGGATCGTCTCCGTGTGGACCGCGGCGATTCGCGGATCCATCCCGATTCTATGTCCGGATCCACGGCACGGTCGCGTGCCCGTGGCCGGCGCGTATGACACAGAACCCCTTGCAAACGGCGGCCGGCCGGTGCATATTGGCTCCGACATCCGGAGAGACCCGCGGAAGCGGGCCCGGCAACCTGGGGGGACATCCCAAGGTGCCGTCCTGACGGCCAGGCTGGCCGGCAGGAGATGTGGCCTCGGGGGCAGTCGAGGCAATCAAGTGTCCGGCGCGGCCAGGAAGCCGCGCCCTCCGGGTGTCTTCTTCGGAAGGAGAAGACACCGTGGCCAGCAAGACCAGCCCCACCCCCACCGATCCCGATCACCACCTGTGGCGCAACGGCCGCCTCTGGTGGGTAGCCTTCACCGTCCATCTGCCCGGGTGGCAGAAGGACCGCGTCCGCCTCTCCCTCGGGACCGACGACCTGATCGAAGCGCGCCGCCGGCGGGACCAGGTCCTGCGCGAGTACCCCGCGGCCCGAGGCTGCGAGCTGTCGCTGCGCATCGCCGGACGCAAGGCGCGCGCCCCACGCCACCAGCCCGACATGGCCGCCTGAGGCCAGGAGACCCCCATGAGCCAGCCCGCCACCGTCCGTGACCTCTCCTCCGCGCGCGTCGCGCCGCGGGTGGACGCGGCCATCCGCGTGCTCACCTCCGAGTCGGTCTCCGAGGGACATCCCGACAAGGTCTGCGACGCGATCGCCGACGCGGTCCTCGACGCCTATCTCGCCCTCGACCGGCGCAGCCGCGTGGCCTGCGAGGTGCTTTGCAAGTCGGGCGTCGTCGTCCTGGCCGGCGAGATCAGCTCCGTCGCCTCGCTCGACCACCTGCAGATCGTGCGCGACACGGTCCGGGAGATCGGCTACACCGACGACGACACGCCGTTCAGCGCGGACAGCCTGCAGGTGCTGCAGCACGTGACCGGCCAGTCCTGGGAGATCGGCCGCAGCGTGGACCCCACGACCAACCTCGTCGGGGAACAGGGCGCCGGCGACCAGGGCATCGTCTTCGGCTACGCCACCGTGGAGACGCCCGAGCGCATGCCGCTGCCCCTGCTGCTCGCGCACGCCCTGGCGCGCGGCCTGGCCGACGACCGGCGCAGCGGTGCCTGCCCGTGGCTGCGCCCGGACGCCAAGACGCAGGTCTCGGTCGAATACGAGGGCTTCCGCCCGCGCCGCGTGACCGACGTCCTCGTCTCCACGCAGCATGCGCGGGACGTGGAGCTCGAGCCGATCCGTCACTACGTCACCTCGGTGCTCGCCCCGCGCGTGCTGGGCGAGTGGCACGACCCCGGCATCCGGTTCACCGTGAACCCGAGCGGCAGCTTCGTGAAGGGCGGACCGGCCGCCGACGCCGGCGTCACCGGACGGAAGATCATCGTGGACACCTACGGCGGGGCGGCCCGTCACGGCGGCGGCGCGTTCAGCGGCAAGGATCCGTCGAAGGTGGACCGCAGCGGCGCCTATTTCTGCCGGTACGTGGCCCGCCAGCTCGTGAACGAAGGGTTGGCCGAGCGCGTCGAGCTGCAGGTCGCGTACGCCATCGGCGTGGCGGAGCCGGTGGCCATCCTGGTGGAGACGTTCGGGACCGGCGACCAGATCGCCGCGGCCGAGTTCGTGCGCCGCTTCGACTTCCGTCCCGCGGCGATCATCGAGCGGCTCGACCTGCTGCGGCCGATCTACCGGCAGACCACCAACTACGGTCATTTCGGGCGGCCGGGCCTGCCCTGGGAGTGCTGAGTTGAGCCGCTCCCTCGCGCCCGGCGACCGACTGCGGCTCGTGCTCGGCGGCCCCGTCTTCCGCGTGGCGCGCGTGACGCCGGAGACCGTCAGCCTGACGCCGGAGGTGCCGCGGATCGCGGTGCGGCACTACGGCCGGCGCTTCTCCGTGGCCGCCGGGAACGTCGACGTGTCGGCGCGGTTCGTGCCGGCGGAGCTGCTGGAGCGCGCGAAGAGCTAGCGCTGGCGGCCGGGGACCCAGGCCGTGGTGCGGCCGCCGATCGTCTCGTGGACGATGCGCTCGGCGCGGGCGGTGCGCGCGCCCTCCTGGCGGCCCCAGCGGTGGTGGAACAGCCAGGTGGCCGGGAAGCGGTCGGAGTCTCCGCGCAGGTCCACGGCCCGGCGCACGATGGCGTGCAGCCTGCGCCGGAGGCGTGAGACCTCGCCCACGGTCAGGGAGGCGGCGGGGCGCCGCGGGCTCAGCGCCGCCTGGTACAGCACCTCGTCCGCGATCCAGTTGCCCACCCCCGCGAAGACCGCCTGGTCGAGGAGCACGGCCTTGAGCGGCGCCATCCGGCGGGCGAGCAGGGCGTGCAGCTCCGGGGCCGCGGGCAGCCCGTCCAGCGCGTCGAAGCCCAGGCGGCTGATCGGGGGCTCGTGGGCGGGATCGCGCAGCAGGCGGATGCGTCCGAAGCGCCGGACGTCCGTGAACGCCACCCGGCGGCCGTCGTCGGTGACGAGCTCGAGCTTCCAGAACCGCGGGCGGTCAAGGGCGCGCCGGTACACGTGCAGGCCGCCGCTCATGCCGAAATGGAAGGCCAGCCACGGCCGGCGGTCCAGCTCCAGCCAGTTGTGCTTGCCCTTCCGGCGCGCGGCGACCACGCGGCGGTCCCGCAGCCACGCCGCCGCGCGGCGCGCGCTCGTGCCCGCGAAGACGATGGGGTCGTCCTGGGCGGCGACGGCCACGATGCGCCGGCCCACCAGCACGCGCTGGGCCAGGCGGCGGGCCGTTTCCGCCTCGGGCAGCTCGGGCATGCTCAGCGGCCCTCCGGGGCGCCCTTCGAGGCCTTCTGCAGCTTCGCCGGCGGGATGCCGAGCAGGTCGGCGGCGTCCTTCAGGTTGATGGAAAGGTCGCGCAGGGCCTGCAGCGCCCGGCGAGTGGCGGCGTCCGCCGCCTCCCGCGCCTTCTCGACCTTGCGACGCGCCGCCCAGTGGACGCCGATCAGCCGACGCGCGCCCCCCGGCAGGCGCACGTCCTCGACGAAATCGATCGCGTAGGGATCGGCGACCAGGTGCGCGAGCGCGCGCCGCAAGGCCACGCGCGCCTGGCGCAGCGTGCGGCCGCGGCTGCGGCACGTGCGCACCTCGCGGACGAAGGCGCGCCACTGTCCCGCTTCCCGCCGGGCGTAGACTACGTGGTACTCGGCCATGCGCTCAAGCATAACCGTGGCGCTCGCCCTGGCCGCGGCGTCGTGGGCGGCGTCCGGGGCCGCGGCGCGCCGCGCGCGGCTCACGGTCGAGCCGCCGGTCGCCCTGATCGACGCGCCCGTCGCGATCCGCGTGGAAGGCCTGCATCCGCGCGAAGAGGTGACGATCCGAGCCAGCACGGAAGACGCGGAAGGGCGTCCGTGGCGGAGCGAGGCGGCCTTCCGGGCGAGCCCGACGGGCGTGGTGGATGCCGCGGGCGACCGCCCCTTGCGCGGCGCGTGGACGGGCGGCGACGCGATGGCGCTGTTCTGGTCGATGCGGCCGGTCTTCGTGCCCGCGGGGTCTGCGTCGCGTTCGATCGCGGCGACACCGCCCAAGGCGCTTCCGGACCTCCTCGTCCCGCCGGCCGGCACGCCCTTCCCGCGGCCCGTGTCGGGGGCGCTCGAAGTCCACCTCGAGGCGCGCGCCGGCGACACGCCGCTCGCGTCCGCCGTCGCCGTGCGCCAGGTCACCGGCCCACGGGTCGAGGTCGGCGAAGTGCGGGCGCAGGGGCTCGTGGGGCGAATGCACGAGCCGGAAGGCGTGCGCCGGCCGGCCGTGCTCGTCCTCGGCGGCGGCGGCGGCATCCCGGCCACCTACGCGCCGGTGCTGGCCGGTCACGGCTACGTGACCCTCGCGCTCGCCTACTTCGGCGCCGAAGGACTGCCGGGCGACCTGGTCGAGGTGCCCCTCGAGTATTTCAAGCGCGGGATCGACTGGCTGCGGACGCGCCCGTCGGTCGATCCCGGGCGGATCGCGGTCCTCGGCCACTCCCGCGGGGCCGAGGCGGCGTTGCTGCTCGCCGCCACGTATCCCGAAGTCCAGGCCGTCGTGGCGCTCGCGCCCAGCCACGTCGTCTGGGAGGGCGTCGCCCACGACCCTCGCCGGACGGGGCTCGCGGCGCTGAAGCCGGATCGCTCCGCGTGGACGTTCGGCGGCCGGCCGCTGCCGTTCGTGCCCCGGACCGTCGCCCCGGACGTGGCCAGGCGAGTGGAGGCCGGGGAGCGCTTCCACGCCGTGGAGCTCATGCGGCTCTCGAGCGTGGATCTCATGGCCGTGGAGCGCGCCCGCATCCCCGTGGAGAGGATCCGCGGCCCCGTGCTGCTCGTGTCGTCGCTCTCCGACGGCATGTGGCCCTCCGCGGCCATGGCGGACCGCGTGACCGAGGCGCTTCACGCCGCCCGCTTCCCGCACCGGGTGGAGCACCGGCAGTACGACGCGCTGGCCCACGCCGTTCCGGACGCCTGGCTGCCCGTGATGCACGGCGGGACGCTGGGAGGCACGGCGGAAGGGACCATGCGGGCCTTCGCCAGCTACTGGCCGGCCGTGGTGTCCTTCCTGGACACCAGCCTGCGCCGGCCGTGAAGCGGCAGGGGCCACGTGCTACGCTGGCGCGCCAACCGGAGGTGCCATGAACGCGCGGGGAACGATCGGGCTGGTCTGCCTGGCGCTGGCCGGGTCGCACGGCGCGCGCGCCGCCGCCACGCCCGGCCTTCCGCTCCATCAGGTCCAGCTGCCCCCTGGCTTCCGCATCTCCGTGTTCGCCCATCCCGTCAAGGGCGCGCGCTCCCTGGCCCTCTCCGGACGGCGCGCTGCTCGTCTCGGACGACAAGGCGGGCGCGATCTATCGGATTGCCTACGAAGCGCCCGGTCGCTGAGGAGGTCGAGATGCCGAGCAAGCTGAACCGCCGCCAGTTCCTCACGCGCACCGCCGCGGCGAGCGCGGCCGCGGCCGCCGTTTCCCGCTCCGCCTCCGCCTTCACCGCTCCCCCGGACTCGCCCAACGACCGCCTCCAGCTCGGCATCATCGGGGTGGGCGCGCGCGTGCAGTCGGGCCTGCTCGAAGCGGCCATGGCCGTGCCCGGCGTCGAGGTGGTCGGCGTCTGCGATGCCTACCGCGGCCGCGTCGAGCGCGCCCTCGCGCGCACGAACGGCCGGGCGCGCGATTACGGCGACTGGAGGGCGATCCTCGCCGACCCCGCGATCGACGCGGTGATCGTGGCCACGCCCGACCATTGGCACCGCATCCATACCGTGGAGGCGCTGCGCGCGGGCAAGCACGTCTACCTCGAGAAGCCTATGACGCTCAGGATCGAGGACGGCCCGGAGATGATCGCGGCCGCGAAGACCTCGGGGCGCGTGCTCCAGGTCGGCAGCCAGGGCATGAGCTCGAAGACGCAGGAGACGGCGCGCGACCTGATCCGCGCGGGCAAGCTCGGCAAGGTCACCATGATCCGGGCCAGCTACAACCGCAACAGCCGGAGCGGGGCCTGGCTCTACCCCATCCCGCCGGACGCGGACGAGAGGACGGTGGACTGGGCGGCCTTCCTCGGCCCCGCGCCGAAGCGGCCCTTCAGCCTGGAGCGTTTCTTCCGCTGGCGCGCGTATTGGGACTACTCGGGCGGCATCGCCACCGACCTGTTCGTCCACCTGCTCACCACGATCCACTTCCTCATGGACGCGAAGATGCCGGCGCGGGTGGTGGCGCTGGGCCAGAACTACCGCTACCGGGACACCCACGAGGTGCCCGACACGGTGAACGCGGTGCTGGAGTACCCCGAGGGGTTCACCGTGAACCTCAGCTCGACCTTCAACAACCAGGCCGCCGCGGAGAGCGGCTTCGACGTGCTCGGGACGGAGGCCGCCCTCGTGCTCCGCGACGGGCCGATGCTGCTCAAACCCGAGAACGTCGTGGAAGGCAACGGCTGGGTCGTCTCGTCCTGGCCGGAGGCGCTCGAGAAGGCCTACTACGACGACCCCGGGGGGAGGGCGGCGGAGCGGCCCGGCACCTGGGCCCCCCGGATGCTCAACGCGGGCGAGGCCTTCGACGAGGTGGGCCAGGGCTCCACCGAGGTCCACATGGCCCGCTTCTTCGAGGCCGTGCGTGGAGGCAAGCCACCCGTGCAGGACGCGGTGATGGGCCACCACGCGGCCGCGGCCGCGCACATGGTCAACCTGTCCCTGCGGCAGGGCCGGCCCCTCGAGTGGAACGGCGAGAGCCTGAAGACGACCTGACCGCGAGCGGTCAGGCCGCGTCCGGCATCACGATCCACAGGATGACGTAGGCCAGGATGCCGGGGAACGCCGCGGAGAGCGCGGAGACCACCACGTAGAGGACGCGCACGAGCGTGACGTCCCAGCCGAGCCACTCGGCGAGGCCGCCACACACGCCCGCGATCATCCGGTTCTGGCGCGACCGGCGCAGCGGGTTGGCAGGATTCACCATATCAATGCTTTGACGATCCGGCGCCCGTCAAAGTTCCCTCCGTGTCGGCCGCGGGGCGCCCGGCGGCCGGCGCGTGCGGCTCCAGGATGAGCCGCGCGTTGCGCTGGTGCGTGAAATAGGCGAGCGCCCACTCGAACATCACCACGATGCGGTTGCGGAAGCCGATCAGGAAGAAGATGTGGATGCCGAGCCAGGCCAGCCAGGCCGGCAGCCCCCACAGCTTCACGCCGCGCACGACCGCCACCGCCGCGCGGCGCCCGATCGTGGCCAGCGAGCCCTTGTCCACGTAGCGGAAGGGCCGCGTGGGCTCGCCGGCGGCCAGCCGCAGCACGTTGCGCGCGGCGTGCTCGCCCATCTGGTCGGCCGCGGGAGCCACACCCGGAACCGGGCGCCCGTCCTGCTCGAAGGCCGCGAGGTCCCCGGCCACGAACACCTCGGGGTGCCCGGGCACGCTGAGGTCCACCTGGACCCTCACGCGTCCGGCCTTGTCCAGCGGCGCGCCCAGCGAGCGGCCCAGCGGCGAGGCCGCCACTCCCGCTCCCCAGAGGACGGTGCGCGCGCGCAGCCGGTCGGGGCCGATGCTCACCCCCTCCGCGTCCACCCCCGTCACCAGCGCCCCGGTCCGCACCTCGACGCCCAGCCGCTCGAGCTGCTCGCGCGCCTTCGCGGAGAGGTCGGGGGGGTAGGACGGCAGCACGCGGTCGAGGCCCTCGACGAGGACGACCCGCGCGTCCGTCGGGTCCACGCGCCGGAACTCGTGCCGCAGGGTGTAGCGCGCGATCTCGATCAGCGTCCCCGCCAGCTCCACGCCCGTGGGCCCGCCGCCGATGACCACGAACGTCAGCCAGTCGCGGCGCCGCCCGGCGTCGGTCTCGCGCTCGGCCCGCTCGAAGGCCAACAGCATCCGGCGCCGGATGAGGAGGGCGTCCTCCAGCGACTTGAGCCCCGGCGCGAAGGTCTCCCACTCGTCGTGGCCGAAGTAGGAATGCGTGGCGCCCGTGGCCAGGACGAGGAAGTCGTAGTCGATCTCCCCGTCCGTGAGCACCACCTGGCGCGCGGCGGCGTCGATGCGCGCGGCCTCGGCCAGCAGGACCGTGACGTTGCGGTGCCGGCGCAGGATGCGGCGCAGCGGCGCGGCCACCTCCGTGCCGGACAGCCCCGCCGTGGCCACCTGGTACAACAGAGGCTGGAACACGTGATGGTTCCGCCGGTCGAGGAGCGTCACGCGGAGGTCGCGCCCGCCCAGGCGGCGGGCCGCGGCCAGGCCGGCGAACCCGCCTCCGATCACCACCGCGTGCGGCTGCAACACATTTGGATTGTAGACCCCGCGGACGGGAGCCGGTCGCGCGCGCCCCGCAAGAAGCCACTACACTGAACCGCCCGTGTCGCCTTCGCCATTCGTGTTGTTCGGGCGGGACCACCTGGCCGCGCTCGCCCTCACCGCGACGCTGGCCGCCGCGCTTTCCCTGCTGGCGCGCCGGCACGCACGCGGGCGCGCGGGCCTTCTCTTGCGGGGCTCGCTCGCCGCCCTTCTCCTCGCGGCCACCGCGGCCACGCTCCGGGCCTGGTCGAGGGAGGTCCCGCTGACGGTCTGGGACGTGCTGCCGCTGCACCTGTGCGACTTCCTGATCCTGGTGGCCGCCTACGCCCTCGTGACGCGCCACCAGCCGGCGTACGAGCTGCTCTACTTCTGGGGCTGCGCCGGCACCGTGATCGCGCTCTTCTCTCCGGACGTACACGCCGGCTTTCCGGACTGGCGCTTCCTCTCGTTCTTCGCGCTGCACGGTCTCGTGGTGGTGGCGGCCGTCGTGCTGACGGTGGGCTTCGGGATGCGCCCGCGAAAGGGCGCTCCCTGGCGGGCTTTCCTGGTCACGAACGCCTACGCGGCCGCGGTCGGGCTCGTGAACGTGGCCTTCCACACGAACTTCCTCTACCTGCGCCACAAGCCCGGCGCGCCCACCCTGCTCGACTGGATGGGCCCCTGGCCGGTCTACATCCTGGTCGCCGACACCCTGGCCGCGGTCCTCTTCTGGCTTCTCCACTGGCCGTTCCGCGCCACGGAGGTTGCGCAGGTGGGACCCACTGGGTAGATTCCTTCGATGAGCCTCCGGGACCGCTGGAACCGCTTCCGCACGGTCCGCACGCCCGCCGCCGGCGAGCCGGGGGCGGCCCGGCCGCGCACGTTGGGCGGCGTCCGCATCCTGCTGGCCGCGCTGCTCTGCCTGGCCATCGGAGCCATGGCCGGTGTGCTCCTGCTCCAGCACCACGGCGACGAGCGCGCCTCCGCCGCCGTGAGCCGCGTCTGCGGCGAGGGCGACCAGACGGGGTGCGAGGTGGTGGCGCGGAGCCGGTTCTCCGAGGTGGGGGGCATCCCGCTCGCCGCCATCGGTATCTTCTTCTATCTGGCGGTGGCGGTGCTGCTGCTGCTGGCCCTCCTCGCGGGCCCCGAGGCGCGCGACGCCGCGACCGCGCTGGCCTTCCTGGCCCTCGTGGCCGCGCTCGCCGTCGACCTCGTCCTGCTCGGCGTTCAGATGATCGCCATCCGCGCCTTCTGCCGCCTCTGCCTGCTGACGTACGCGGTCACCGTGCTCGCGCTCCTCGTCCTCGGCCGGACGCGCAGGGACGGCGCCGTGATCGGCCAGGCCCTGCGCCGGCCCGACGGCCGGGTGGTGCTCGCCGGCTGGCTCCTGGCCACGCTCGCGCTCGGCGCGGCCGTGCTCGCCGCGGAGGTCGGCCTGTCCTACCGCGAGAAGGAGCGACTGGCCACGTTGCTGGGACCGGCGCCGGCCGCCTCGCCCGCGATCCCGTCCGAACTGGGCAGCCCGGCCGCGCCCGGAGGCGACGCGCAGCGCTTCCAGGAGGAGGCGCGCGCGGCCGCCGAGCAGGCCCGGCGGCTGCAGGAGATACTGGACGACCCGCAGAAGCTCGAGCAGTACTTCGCCGACAAGGCCGCGCGCGAGTACGAGCAGGGCCCCGTCCACCGGCTCCGGCTCGAGGGCGTGCCCGTGAAGGGGCCCGCGAGCGCCCCCATCAAGGTGGCGGAGTACTCGGACTTCCTGTGCCCGTTCTGCCGCCAGATCGCCGGCGCCTTCTCGCAGTACCTGCCGTCCTCGGCCGGACGCGTCGCCATCTACTACAAGAACTACCCGCTCGACGCGGAGTGCAACCCGCACGTGGACAGGACCATCCATCCCGGCGCTTGCCTTTTGGCGCGGGCCGGCATCTGCGCGGAGGCGCAGGAGAAGTTCTGGCCCTACCACGACCGCGTGTTCGCCGGTGAGCTGAAGGACCCGCAGGCGGCGGACGTGGCCCGGATGGCCGCGGAAGCGGGGCTCGACCCGACGGCCCTGCAGGCCTGCCTCGCCTCGGCCGCGACGCGGGCGCGGCTGGCCGCCGAGGTCGAGGAGGCCTGGAAGGCCGGTGTGCGTGCCACGCCCACGGTCTTCATCAACGGCAAGAAGCTGCCGCGGATCAACGATTTCGTGCAGACGGTGGAAAAGGAGGCGGCCAGGCTCGGCCTGCCGCCGTTGCCCAAGAGCGACTGAGTGAGCGTGGACCGTTTCGCGGTCGCCGGCGCGCTGCGCGAGATCGGCGCGCGGCTCGAGCTGCAGGGCGGCAACCCCTTCAAGGCGCGCGCGTACGAGCGCGGGGCGCGCGCGCTCGAAGCCTTCAACGGAGACCTCGACGCGCTCGTCTCCGAGCGACGGCTCACCTCCCTGCCCGGGGTGGGCGCCGCGCTGGCCGGGACGATCGCGGAGGTCCACGCAACGGGGCGGAGCGAGCGGCTCGAACGCCTCCGAAGAGCGCTTCCGCCGGGCATCCTCGAGCTGAGCCAGGTCGCGCACCTGACCCTGGCCCGCATCCGCGCCCTGCACGAGGCGCTGGGAATCTCCACCGTGGCCGAGCTGAAGGCGGCGGCCGAGGCGGGCCGCGTCCGGGGCGTGAAGGGGTTCGGCCCGAAGACGGAGGAGAAGCTGCGGGCCGGCATCCGCGAGTTCGAGACGCGCGGCGAGGCCGTGCTGCTCTCCGAGGCCGAGCGTGAGGGGGAGGCGCTGCTCGCGCATGCGCGCGCGACGCCGGGCGTGCGGCAGGTGGACCTCGCGGGCGCCCTCCGGCGGCGGACGGAGATCGTCGATCGGCTGGTGGTCACCGTGGCCACGGCGGATCCGGCCGCGGCCGTGGAGCGCTTCGCCCGCCATCCGCAGGCGGTGGCGGTGATCGGCCGCGATCTCACCGGCTGCACGGTGCGGCTGGCCGCCGGGCTCGTCGCCGAGCTGCAGACCGCGCCGCACGCCGCCTACGCGGGGCTGCTCCACGAGATGACGGGCTCCGCCGCGCACCGCGCCCGCCTGGCCCAGCGGGCCAGGGAGCTGGGTCTGGAGTTGGACCGGCGCGGCCTGGCGCGGATCCGCACCCGCCGCCGCTGCCCGGTGAAGAGCGAAGCCGACCTCTACCGCCACCTCGGCCTGCCCTGGATGCCGCCCGAGCTGCGCGAGGACGTGGGCGAGGTGGAGGCCGCGCTCGCCGGCGAGCTGCCGGCCGACCTCCTCGAGGAGGACGACATCCAGGGCCTCGTCCATTGCCACACGGTGTACTCGGACGGCCGGCACACGGTGGAGCAGATGGCGCGCGCCGCGGAGGAGATGGGGATGAAGTACATCACCATCACCGACCACTCGCCCACGGCGTCCTACGCCCGCGGCCTCACCCTGGACCGGCTGAAGCGGCAGTGGGAGGAGATCGACCGCGCGCAGGAGAAGGTGAAGGTGCGCCTGCTGCGCGGCACCGAGAGCGACATCCTGGCCGACGGCGCGCTCGACTATCCCGACCGCGTGCTGGAGCAGATGGACGTGGTCATCGCCAGCATCCACAATCGCCACGGGATGGACGAGGGGCAGATGACCCGCCGCGTGGTCAGGGCGCTGCGCCACCCCCTGTTCAAGGTGTGGGGGCACGCGCTGGGGCGGTACGTGCAGAGCCGCCCGCCCATCGCGGTGCGCATGGAGGAGGTGCTCGACGCGGCGGCGGAGTCGCGCGTGGCCATCGAGGTGAACGGAGACCCGCACCGGCTGGACCTGGAGCCGCGCTGGCAGCGCGAGGCGCGGCGCCGCGGCATCCGCTTCGTGGTCTCCACCGACGCGCATTCCATCCGCGAGCTGGGCCACGTCCGCTACGGCGTGGCCATGGCGCGGCGGGGCTGGCTGGGCAAGGGCGACGTGCTCAACACGCGCGGCGTGGAGGAGTTTCGCTCCGCGGTGCGTCCCTCGTGACGGCGCCGGCGGCGCACCCGCCGCGCATCTTCCTCCTCTCCCCGGCGCACTGCGGCGGGGAGCGCGCCCGGCTCGTGTTCGACGATCAGGCGCGCTTCGACCTCGCGCGGCGGCTGCGCAGCCCCGAGGGCGCCACGCTGGCCGACGCCTTCACCTTCATGAGCGGGCTCTACTTCCGCGGGAAGATCGCCTACGCCCTCCACTTCCAGCGACCGCCCGCGGGCCTGCCCGGGGTGCTCGTGGTTACGCCCAGCGAGGGCCTGCGCCGGCACGACGAGCGGGTGGACCTGCCGCGGCTGGGAAGGTTCGCGCAGGTGGACATCGCGAAGGACGACCCGCGCTACCGCCGCCCCATGCTGCGCGACGCGAACGCGCTGGCCGAGCACCTGGACCCCGCCTGCGAGATCGTCCTGCTCGGCAGCGTGGCCACCGGCAAATACGTGGACGTCCTGACCATGGTCTTCGGAAGCCGCCTGCTCTTTCCCTCGGCCTTCGTGGGCCGCGGCGACATGAGCCGGGGAGGGCTCCTCCTCCGGTGCGTGCGCGACGACCGGGAGCTCGACTACGTCCCCGTCCTCGGGGCGGTGCGCCACGGGCCCCGGCCGCCGCGGCTGGCGCCCGTGCGCTGGAAGTGAGCGCGCACCCGTCGCGGCGCAAGGGCGGCAAATCCCGCCGGGCCCGGGCGGGCGGCCGGCCGCGGGTCGAGATCCCGCGCGGCGTCAAGGACGTCGAGCTCGATGTGGGCGGCCGCAGGGTGCGCCTGACCAACCTGCCCAAGCCCTTCTGGCCGGACCTCGGAATCACCAAGCGCGACCTCCTGCAGTACTACGCGGACGTGGCGCACGTGCTCCTGCCCCACCTGCGCGACCGCGCCATGGTCATGAAGCGCTACCCCAACGGTGCGGCCGGCGAGTTCTTCTTCATGAAGCGCGCGCCCACGCCGCGGCCGGAGTGGATCGAGCTGTGCTCGATCGAGCACGAGTCGGGCAACGTGATCGACTTCCCCATGATCCAGGACCTGCCCTCGCTCCTGTGGGTGGTGAACCTCGGCTGCATCGACCTCAACCAGTGGTACGCGCGCTGCGACGACGTGGACCGGCCCGACTACGCGCACTTCGACCTCGACCCCGTCAAGGGCGGGTCGTTCGACCAGGTCATGGAGACGGCGCTCGTCGTGCGCGACGCGCTCGGCGGGCTCGGGATGACCTGCCACGCGAAGACCACGGGCTCACGCGGGATCCACGTCTACGTGCCCATCGTGCGCGGGCCGACGCAGAAGCAGGTGTGGGCGTTCGCGAAGTCGCTGGCCACCAGCCTGGCCGCGCTGCGGCCCGGCCTCGTCACCGCCGAGTACCGCATCGAGAAGAGGCCGCCGGACCGCGTGCTCGTGGACTACAACCAGAACGCCTGGGGTCGCACCCTGGCCTCCATCTACTCCGTCCGGCCGCACCCGAAGGCGGCGGTGTCGACCCCGGTCACGTGGAAGGAGATCGAGCACGGCCTCCGCCTCGAGGACTTCCGGCTCGACAACGTCCCCGCGCGCGTGGCGAAGCGGGGAGACCTGTGGGCCCCGCTGCTCGCGGCGAAGGGACGCTTCCGGCTGGAGAAGCTCTTTTCCTGAGAGCGGCGCCGAGGTCCAGCGCGTCGGGGAGCCTAGCGGTCCGGCTCGATCGCCTCGAGCATCTTCAGGTAGTCCGACCCCAGCGCGACCATCTCCTCGATCACGGGGCGGATCTGCTCGTGCTGCGCGCGCACGGTCTCGATTTCGGTCTCCTTCAGGGTCTTGACCAGCGACTGCACGGTCTCCAGCGGCGAGAGCTGGACGCGATGCGCCATGAACTCCAGCTCCAGCTCGGCCATGGGGCGGGCCTTGTCCGGACGCGAGACGTCGACCTGCCGCGCGAACCGCGTGTGGTGGCGCTCGTCGTAGCGGCTCAGCCGGGCCCACAGCCGGATGTCGTCGGCGGAGCGGAGGACGTTGCGGTTCGGTCCCTCGCCGCGCCGCGGCCGCGCGAACGCCCAGCGGAAGAGGACTTCTTCCTTTTCGGGCCGCAGCCACAACGTGTCCTCACGGTAGCCGAACTCCTCCCGGGGATGCCCCGGGTCGAGAAGGGCGAGGAAGTAGGACTGGTCGTCGTCGCCGAGGCTCTCCCCCGGCGGCATGCGCTCCTCGTACCGGTGGCGGAAGTGGTTGAAGGCCAGCACGGCCTGGACCGCGCGGCGCACCTTCCAGGCGCTGAGACTCACCAGGTCCGCGCACTGGTGCAGCAGGGCGTCGTCCAGGCGCAGCGGACCGGTGCCCTGGCTCTCGTCGAAGAGCTGACGGTACACGCTGTACACGTACAGGTTCGTGGCGTACGGGCGCCACTTCTGCGCGTGGCTCAGGTGGCGGACGCCGAGCAGCCGCGGCAGCCATTGGGCCAGGTCCAGCGGCCCCTTCGCCGACACGGGCAGCACCTCCAGCTCGCGCGTCGCCTCCACCACGCGAAGGTAGCGGTCGACCTTCGCCTGCTGCTCGCGCACCCCCGCCGGGTCCACGAACGCGTTGCGCTTCGCGCGCGCGAGACGGCTCTTCTCGCGCGCCAGGTCGCGGCGGATGCCGCGCAGCACGGTGGTGCGGGTGTTCCCCTCCAGCACGACGAAGTGGCCCTTCTTGCCCGGGTGCTCCCACACGAGCATGGGGTCGACGGGCACCCAACCCAGGTTGACGATCGAGCGGCTCAGCGCGCGCACGCCCTTGTACGTCTGGCGCAGGCGCGCCTCCAGCCCCTCCTGCAGCCTCTGGTCGAAGATGCGGGCCGGCTTGTCGTAGCCGGGCCGTTCGCTCGCGGCCAGGCGGGGGTTGTTGGGGTCGAGGTAGAGCCGGTCCAGGCTCACCTTCAGGGGGGCTTTGAGCTCGATCGACATGGGACCTCGGCAAGGCGTTGCGGGCGCCGATCGGTGAGTATAGCGCGCGGTGCCCGTGCCCCGACGGACGACCGGTGCATTGACTGTCGTACGACCGGGCACTACTGTCCCGGGGATGCGCCGGCAGCCAAGCGCCCTCCTCCTCCACGCTGGCGTCTTCCTGATCACCTTCTCCGGCCTGATGTTCGAGATCGGGCTCACGCGCATCTTCTCCGCGACGATCTGGTACCACTTCGCGTTCGTGGCCATCTCGGTGGCGCTGCTCGGCTGGGGGCTCGGCGGCTTCGCGCTCCACCTGCTGCGCGACCGGCTGCCGCCGTCGCTCGACAGGGCCGCCGCGCTCACCGTCCTCTACGCGGCCACCATCCCCCTGTGCCTGTGGCTGATCGTCGCCGTTCCCTTCCACCCGCGGCGGCTGCCGTTCTACTTCGCGGTCTCGCTCCTGCCCTTCCTGCTCGCGGGGAGCGCGCTGGCCATGATCTTCGATCTGCACCGGCGGACGGCGGGCAGGCTGTACTTCGCCGACCTCGTCGGCGCCTCGACGGGCGCGCTCGCGGTCACGTTCTTCCTTTCGAAGCTGGGCGCGGAAGGCGCCATCCTGGCCGTGACCCTGGCCGCGCTGGCCGGCGCCGCCTGCCTGTCCCGGCGGGCCGTGCCGTTCGCGCTGGCCGGGGCGGGCCTCGTGATCGCCGCCCTGGCCCTGCACGGCCAGACGGGCCTGTTCAGCATCCGTAACGCGCCGACCAAGGGCATGTACCGCCATATGGCGGCGGAGACGGCGGCGCGCGTGGACCAGACGGGGTGGAACGCGTACTCGCGCATCGACGCCGTCACCGGGCTTGACGGCTCCCTGGCCCGTCTCTACATCGACTCCGACGCCTGGACGGACGTCCACCGCTGGGACGGGCGGGTCGAGAGCCTGGCCGGCGCCGCGGGCTGGTTCCGCGCCCTGCCCTTTCGCGTGGTGCCGAAGGGCCAGACGCTCGTGATCGGCCCCGGTGGCGGGTCGGACGTCCTGGTGGCGCTGGCCTCGGGCCACCGCGTCACCGCCGTGGAGCTCAACCCGCTCGTGCTGCGCTTCGTGCGGCATTACGGGGCCGCGGCCGGGAACCTTTACGACCACCCGCTCGTGGAGACGCACCTGGGCGAGGGCCGGACGTTCCTGGCCCGCACCGAACGCCGGTTCGACGTGATCTTCCTGGGCTTCGTGGACTCCTGGGCCTCGGTCGCCTCGGGCGGCCTCTCGCTCTCGGAGAACTACCTGTACACGACGGGGGGTTTCCGCGCCTACCTCGACCACCTCACCGAGGACGGCGTCCTCGTGATCATGCGCTGGCGCACCGACGTGCCCCGGCTCCTGGCCAACGCGGTGTCGTTGCTCGGGCCGGCGGAAGCGAACGGGCGCGTGGCGGTGGTGATGGAGCGGGGCGGGACGCCCGACGCGCCGCCGCAGATGATCTTCATGCTGCGCGGCCGCGCGTTCACGCCCGCCGAAGCCGCCGACATCATGACGTGGCCGGGGGCGGTGCCCGTGATCGTCCCGGGTCGGGCGCGGGGTCCCGCCGACGCGGCGGCCCTGCTCGCCGGTGAGATCGGCCTGGCCGAATACGACGCGCGGGGCGGGGAGCGGGCCGGGCCCGTCACCGACGACCGGCCCTTCTTCTTCGCGCGCAGCCGTCCGCTCGGCATGCACGGGGGCATGCTCCTGGCCTTCGCCGAGATCCTGCTCCCGATCGGCGTGCTCAGCGCGGTGCTGGTCCGGCGGGGCCGGCCGCGGGCGGGCGACGCCCGAGGCTACGAGGCGTCGATCCTCTACTTCTCCTGTCTCGGCCTCGGCTTCATGGCCGTGGAACTGTCGCTCCTCCAGAACCTCACGCTGCTCGTCGGGCATCCGGCGTTCACGCTCTCGCTGCTGCTCTGCACCATCCTGGCCGCGGGCGGTGCCGGCGCCTGGGCCAGCGGCCGCTTCGCGATGCGGCCGGTGTGCCTGGCCGTGGCCGCGGCGAGCGCGGTCTACGCCTTCGTGTTGCCCGCCGCCGTGCCCGCCCTGCTGCGGCTGCCCGTCTCCGCGCGCATCGCGATCGCGGTGGCGGTGGTGGCGCCGCTGGGCTTCGCCATGGGCATGCCCTTCCCGAGCGGCCTGCGGCGCGCGGGCCGCGGTCCCCTGCAGCCCGCTCCCTTCTACTGGGGCCTGAACGGGATCCTGTCGGTGATCGGCTCCATCGGCACCATGGTCCTGGCCGTCAACCTCGGTTTCAAGGTGGCCATGGTCGCGGGGAGCCTGTGTTACCTCGGGGCGGCGCTGGCCGCGCCCCGGCTGGCGGCGGTCGGCGACGAGGAACAGGAACGCGCCGCGTGACGCAGGGACCACCCGATGACGAAGAGGAGGAAGACGAGAAATGAAGAGACTCGCCCTGACCGGCGTCGTAATGCTCTCCGCCGCGGCCGTCGCGGCCCAGGCGCCGCCCCCGCCCCTCCGGTCGCCCGAGGTGCACGCGGACCGGCGCGTGACGTTCCGTTTCCGCGCGCCGAACGCGAAGGAAGTGATGCTCTCCCGGGAGGGCGCCCCGCCCGTCGCCATGCAGCGGGACGACCAGGGCGTCTTCAGCCTGACCACCGACGCGCTCGAGCCCGACCTCTACGGCTACTCGTTCGTGGCCGACGGCGTCACCCTGCTCGACCCGTCCAACCCCGCCATGAAGCCGAACCTCATCTGGCCCTCGAACCTGGTGCACGTGCCGGGAGGGGCGTCGCTGCCGTGGGAGGTCGCCGACGTGCCGCGCGGCGCCCTGCACCGGCACTTCTACCGCTCCTCGGTCGTGGGCGACCACCGCGACTACTACGTCTACACGCCGCCCGGCTACGACCCGACCGCCGCCACGCAGTACCCCGTGTTGTACCTGCTGCACGGGTTCAGCGACGAGGCCAACGGGTGGACGGCGGTGGGCCGCGCGCACGTCGTCCTCGACAATCTCGTCGCGGCGGGAAAAGCGAAGCCGATGCTCGTCGTAATGCCGCTCGGCTACGGCGCGCCGGAGATCGTCGAGGCGGGCTTCGGCGGCTTCCGTGACCCCGGCCTGCGCCAACGGAATTTCGACCGCTTCCGGGATGCCCTGCTCACGGAGGTGATCCCGCAGGTCGAGAAGGCGTACCGCGTCTCGGCGGACCGCGCCTCGCGCGCCATCGCCGGGCTCTCCATGGGTGGAGCGGAGTCGCTCTACACCGGCCTCAACGCGCTCGACCGCTTCGCCTGGATCGGAGCCTTCAGCTCCGGCGGCCTGCGCGAGGAGTTCGACGCCGACTTCCCGGGACTCGACGCCAGGGCCAACGACAGGCTGAAGCTTCTCTGGATCGCCTGTGGCACGGAGGACCGCCTGATCGACGTCAACCGCAAGGTCCGCGCCTGGCTGACGTCGAAGGGCGTCAAGCACGAAGCGGTGGAGGTGCCGGGCGCGCACACCTGGATGGTCTGGCGCCGCAACCTGTCGGAGTTCGCGCCGCGGCTGTTCAGGTAACCCTAGAGTCCGGCGCGCGCGGCGCGCGAGTGACCAACGACATCCTCCAGCGGATCACCTCCTGCGCGGCAACCCGCGACGCTGGCCGCCCCGTCGCCTCGACGGCGGAGGCGGCTACCGCCAGCTCCCGGTGGCCCAGAACCGGCGGCGCAGCCGCTGGTTGACGAACCCGACGACGATCCCCAACGCGACGCCGCCGAGGAACGCCGGCGGCCGCGCCGGCGCGAGGACCACTTCGGGCTCCAACGGGCGTACGCCGCGCGCGGCCGCCCGGGAAGCGAGCGGCGCGCGGGCCGCGAGACGTGGCGGCACGGCCGGCGGGCGTGCCGGCGCCGCGAGCGGGCCGGTGCCGGCCGGCGCCGCTTCGGCGTTGTCCTTCGGCTCCACCCACGCGCCGCGCATGCGCGCGTAGACCTGCGTCAGCTCGGCGCCGAAGAGGATGATCTGCGCGGAGTAGTAGACCCAGATCAGCAGGATCGCGAGCGAGCCCGCCGCGCCGTAGGCGGAGCCGAGGGCGCCGCGGCCGATGTAGGCGCCGAGCGCGTGCTCGCCGGCCGTGAACAGCACGGCGGTGGCCAGGGCGCCCGTCCACACGTCGTTCCACGCGAGCTTCACGTCCGGCAGGAACTTGAACAGCATGGCGAACAACAGCGTGGTGAGGGCCACGCCGAGGACGGCCCCCAGCACCTGGAAGAGCGGCGCCATCTGCGCGACCCGGCCCTCCGCGAACGCCTGCAGGGCCTGCAGGGCGGCCGACAGCACGAGCGAGACCAGGAGCAGGAACCCGACGCCCACCACCATGGTGAACGAGAGGAAGCGGTCCTTGAACACGCCGATGAGCCCGCGACCCGTCTTCGGCTTCACTTCCCAGACGGTGTTGAGAGCGGACTGGAGCTGGGCGAAGAGGCCGGACGCGCCGAACAGGAGCGTGGCCAGGGCGATGGCCATGGCCAGGACGCCGTCCTTCGGCTTCGAGGCCTGCTCGAGCAGCCCGCCCACCAGCTCGCCGCCGCTGTCCCCGAGCATGCCGCGCATCTGCTGCACGATCGCGCCGCGGACCTCTTCCGCTCCGAAGGCCAGACCGGCCACGGCCACCACGATGACGAGGATGGGCGCGAGCGAGAAGATCGTGTAGTACGCGAGCGCGGCGGCCAGGCGGGGCGCGCCGTCCTCGTTCCATTCCCTGAAGGTCCGCTTCACGAGCGGCCAGACCGCCACCGAGGCCATGTCCCAGGCTAGCACCGCGCCTCCGGGATGGGCGGCCCCGCCTCCCGCACGTCCGATTCCGGGTGGCGCGGTCCGTCAGGGGGGGGTGGTGTGTTCCGCGAGGATCCGGTCCGCGAAGTCGATCATCTCCCGGACGTAGGTGCGCTTCTCCAGGTAGTTCCCGGGGAAGAAGCTGCGCTTGAAGCCGTAGATCAACATGTCCCGGACCTCTCGCGGGGAGAGGGAGAAGGCCTCGACGGCGCGCGCGATCTCGCGGCTGACCGTGGTGTCCGTGACCAGGCGGTTGTCCGTGCAGAAGGTGGTGGAGAGGCGGCGCTTCCGCATCTCGCCGAACGGGTGCTTCGAGAGGTCGGCGGCCAGCTCCGGCACGGTCTGCTGGTTGGAGCTGAGGCAGACCTCGATCGTGATCCGCTTGTCGGCGATGAACTGGACCAGACGGTCCACGTAGCCTTTGCGGTCCACGATGGCCGGGTCGTGGATCTTCGTCTCCTCGAGCAGCCAGGTCCCGTGGCCGACCCGGTCGGCGTGCAGGTCGCCGATGGCCTGGAAGATGGACTCGGGCCCGTAGTCCTCGCCCGCATGCACGGTCTTGCCCAGGAACGCCTCGTGGGCCACCTGATAGCCGACCCGGTGGTCGTCCGCCGGGTAGCCCTTCTCCTGGCCCGCGAGGTCGATCCCCACCACCAGCAGCCCTTGCTCGCGCCGGAGGCGGGCGGCGGAGCGCGCCACCTCCAGGCTGGCGGCGGCGTAGACCTCACGCGGCGGGGCCTCGGGAAGCGCCTCGAAGAAGCGGCGGTAGCCGGCGGAGAAGTCCCGGTTGAAGTAGCGCAGGGCGCACAGGATGATCCCCGCCACGAACCGGGGCTCGCCGCCCGAGGCCACCTCCGGCCGCCGGTTGAACGCCTCGGCGGCGCGCCGCAGCCCGCGGTCCACGGCCCGGACGATGTCGGAGACCTCGAAGCCCTGCCGGACGTGGAGCTGGGGAGCGAAGCGGACCTCGACGTACCGTACCCCCTCGGCCTGGCAGTCCTCGCACAGCTCGAACGCCGCCCGCTCCAGCGCTTCCGCGTCGCCGAGCACCGCCACCGTGTAGCGGAACCCCTGCAGATACTCCTCCAGGTTGCGATAGCGGCGCCGGAAGACCCGCTCCCGGAGGCCGTCTTCCGTGCCGGAAGGGAGCGGGACCTTGCGCTCCCGCGCGAGGTCGATGAGGGTGGAGAGTCGGAGCGAGCCGTCCAGATGGACGTGGAGGTCCGTCTTGGGAAGCCTGCGGATCGTGTCGTCGTCCATGAGCCTCAGTCCCCGGCGGACGCTACACCGTCCGACCACACGCGTCAAAGAAGGCGCCGGCGAACGGCGGGCACTCCGCACCCGGGATATGCTGGCCTCCTCTTGAGCGCGCCCGTGCTGGATGCAGCCGTCGTGGGAGGCGGCCTGGCCGGCCTGGCCGCCGCCCACGACCTTCACCGCGGCGGCGGGAGCTTCGTGCTGCTCGAAGCGACCGGTCGCTGGGGCGGGGTCGTCCGCACGGAGCGGGTGGACGGGTTCCTGATGGAGGGCGGTCCCGACACCCTGCTCGCGCAGAAACCGGAAGGGCTTCGGCTGTGCCGGGACCTCGGTCTCGCGGAGCGCCTGGTGCCGACCAGCCCCGAGCGGCGGACGGTGTTCGTGCTGCATCGCGGGCGGCTCCACCCGCTTCCCGAGGGACTGGTCCTCGGCGTCCCCACGCGCCTCTTCGCGCTCGCCCGGACATCCCTGTTCAGCTGGCCGGGCAAGCTGCGCATGGCGGCGGACCTGGTCATCCCCCGCGGCCGCTCGTCCGGCGACGAGTCGATCGCGTCGTTTTTCCGCCGGCGGCTCGGCGACGAGGCGCTGCGCCGCCTGGGGGCGCCCTTCCTGGCCGGGATCCACGCCGGAGACGCCGAGCGCCTCTCCCTGCGCGCCACGTTCCCGCGCCTCGCCGAGATGGAGGCGCGCCACGGCAGCCTGATCCGGGCGCTGGCGGCGGCGCGCGCCGGCGCCGCGCCCGCTCCGCCCTTCCTCTCGCTCGAGGGCGGCCTGTCGGAGATCGTGGACGCGCTGGTCTGCCGGTTGCCCGCCGATCGGCTGCGGCCACACGCGCGCGTGCGCGCGCTGGCGCGGGAGGCCGGCGGCTACGTCGTGCGTGTCGAGGGACAGGAGGACGTCCGCGCCCGGGCGCTCGTCCTGGCCGTTCCCGCTCCTCGCGCGGCCGCTCTCGTGGCTCCCCTCGACGCGGAGGCCGGCGCGCTCCTGGCCGCGATCCCGTTCGCCTCGACCGCCGTCGTCTGCCTCGGCTACCGGCGCGAGGACGTGGGCCACGCGCTCGACGGTTACGGGCTCATCGTCCCCGAATCGGAGGGACTGCGCACCACCGCCTGCGGATTCTTCTCCACCAAGTTCCCCGGCCGGGCTCCCCCGGGACACGTCCTGCTGCGCGCCTTTCTCGGCGGCGCCCGCGACGGCGGCGTGCTCGCGCTCGCGGACGACGAGCTGCAGCAGACCGTCCGCCGCGAGATGGGCGGGGTCCTCGGCCTCGTGGCCCCGCCCGTGCTCAGCCGCGTCTACCGTTGGCCGGCCGCGACGCCGCAGATGGAGGTCGGCCACTTCGACCGCCTGGCCGCGCTGGAGCGCCGGTTGGACGGACTGCCGGGCCTCTTCCTGACGGGCGCCGGGCTCCGGGGCACGGGGATCCCGGACACCGTCGGGGACGCCCGGCGCACGGCGCAGCGCGTCCTTGACGCCGCCGGACGGAACAATGTACCGTCCGGTACGTACAGGGAGAGGGATGGCCGTCGAGGAAGTCCGGAGCTCTGAGCGTATCCTACAGGCCGCGTTGGACTTATTCTCCAACAGGGGATACGACGCCACCTCGGTCCGGGAGATCTGCGAGGCGGCACGCATCACCAAGCCGACGCTCTACCACTTCTACAAGAGCAAAGACGGGGTCTACCGGGCCCTCGTCGAGGGCGCGCTGCAGGAGTTCCGGCAGCAACTGTTCGTGGAGCTCGAGACGCCCGGGACGACGACCGAGCGCCTGCGGGGTCTGGCTCGCCGGTACTTCGCGCAGGCGCGGGGCCACCGGCAGCTCATGCGGTTCATCTTCGCCCTCGTCCACAACCCGCCCGCCACGGCCCCTCCCACCGACTTCATCCGCTTCTACGAGGAGCTCGTGGGGCGCATCGCCGCTTGCGTGGAGGACGGTGTGCGGAAGGGCGAGATCGGGCCCGGCCCCACCGACCTGAGGATGATCGTGCTCATGGGTTCGCTGGCCGAAGCGCTCTGCGGCTACGTGCTGGCCGGGCGGCCCGAGCTGACGCCCTCGCTGGCGGACGACCTCGTCGACACCATCCTGGGGAGCTGGCACGCGCGGTGACGAGACTCCTGTTCCTGCTCGTGGCCTGCTCGGTCTGCGGCGCGAGCGCGTCGCGCGCGGAGCCCCTCTCGCGCGCGCAGGCCGTGGCCCGCGCGCTCGAGGCCAACCCCCAGGTGCTAAAGAGCCTCCAGGACGTGGCGCTGTACCGGGGCCGCGTGCAGGAGGCCATGGCCGACGCGCTGCCCGACGTGAGCCTGATGGCCAACGCGCTTCGCTACCGCGACCCCTCCCTGCTCAACAGCAGCAGCTTCGATGCGTTCCCCCCCGAGCTGCGCCAGAGCCTGCGGCCGATCGGCGCCAACCTCTTCGACGGCGCGGCCCAGGTCAGGCAGACCGTGTACAGCTTCAAGCTGGGCGGCGCCATCCGGGCCGCGCGCCTGGCCACGACGCTCGGCCAGGAACAGCTCCGCGGATCGCGGCAGGCGATCGCGCTGGAGGCGGTGCGGGCCTACAACGAATACCTGCTGGCGCACGCGCGGGTGCGCGTGGCGGAGAACTCCGCGAGCCAGAAGGAGAAGCACCTGGAGATGGCGCGCAACCGGCGCGCAGCCGGCGTGGCCACCGAGCTCGACGTGCTGCGCGCGCAGGTGGACCTCGAGAACTCTCGCACGCTGCTCCTGCGCCAGAAGGGCGGCGCCGAGCTCGCGCGCGGCCGCCTCAACGCCGTGATGGTGCGGCCGATCGACACGCCCATCGAGCCGACGGATGCGCTGACCTACGAGCCCCTGGAGGCGACCCTCGACGAGGTCATCCGCGAGGCGGAGGCCAACCGGCCCGAGGCGCTCGGCGCGGCGCTCAGCGAACGGATCCACGGCGAGCTGGTCGGCGTGGCGCGGGGCGAGGGGCTGCCCCGGCTCGATTTCCAGGCGGCCTGGGGCTTTTCCGTCCGCCAGCCCGGCAACTTCCTGGAGAAGGACTTCGCGAAGTGGAACGCGGCCCTGACCCTGACGTTCCCGGTCTTCGACGGCCGCCGCTCCGCCGGCCGCGTGGCCCAGGCGCGCGCCGAAGAGGCCAAGGCGGCCCAGGACAGCATCGCGCTCCTGAACCGCATCCGGCTCGAGGCCAAGGAGGCGGTGGACCGGTTGAACGTGGCCAGGAGCGTGCTCTCGTCGGCGGAGCTCAACGTGAGCCAGGCGGAGAAGGCGCTCGCCATGACGCAGGCCAACTACCGGGCGGGCGCGGCCACGACGCTCGAGGTCGTCGACGCGCAGTCCGCCCTGACGCTGGCCGAGAGCCTGCGCGTGGAGGCGCTCTACGAGCACGCCAACGCCCGCGCCGCCGTCCACTACGTGATGGCGAGGGACCCGCTGGAGGACCCGCGCGGCTCCGGCGCGGCTCCGGCACCCCGACAGGAAGGGGACAGATGAAGCACGCGAGCAAGGCACGGGCCGTGACGGTGGTTGCCGCCCTGGCGGCCGCGGCCTGCGGCGGCGCCGCCGAGACCGCCGCACCCGACCAGACACGGAGGGTGCCGGTGCGCACGGTCTTGGTGGACCGGCGCGACCTGGAGGACCGGCTCGTCTTGACGGGGACGCTGCGCCCGCGGGCGCGGGTGGAGGTCGTGGCCGAGGTCTCGGCCCGGCTTCTCCGCGTGCTCGCGGACGAGGGCGCCCAGGTGAAGGGCGGCCAGGTGCTGGCCGTGCTCGACGAGACCGACTACCGGCTGGCGCACCAGCGCGCCACCGCCGCCCTGGCCGTGGCCGAGGCCAACCGCGCGCACGGGGTGGCGGAGCGGGACCGCGCGGAGAGCCTGCTCGAGACGGGGGGCATCACGGACAAGGACCACCTGGCCGCGCAGGTGTCCCTCCAGGTCGCGGAGGCCTCGCTCGCCCAGGCGCGCGCCGAGGCCGCCATCGCCGCCCAGCAGCACGCCCGCGCCCAGGTGCGCGCGCCGTTCGCGGGCCGCATCGCGAAGCGCCAGGCCGACCCCGGCGCCATGCTCGCCGCGGGCGGGCCGATCTTCACGCTGGTGGACGACTCCGTGCTCGAGTTCCGCGCCGCGGTGCCCTCCGCCGACTACGCCCGGGTGCGCGTGGGCGCGGCCGTGGACGTCGAGGTGGACGCGCGGCCCGGAGCCGCGGTGCGCGGCCGCGTGGCCCGCATCACGCCCCTGGTCGAGGAGCGCACGCGTTCGTTCGCGGTGGTGGTCGAGGTGCCCTGGAGCGCGGGGCTGGTGGGGGGCATGTTCGCGCGCGCCATCGTGCACGTGGGCGAGATCCCGGGCGCGCTCGTGTTGCCGCCGGCGGCGCTCATCCGCGACGGGGCCGATCCGCTCCGCGCCGAGGTCTTCCTGGTGGAGGAGGCGGTGGCACGGCGGCGCACGGTGGGCCTCGGTGTAGAGGGACCCGACACCGTCCAGGTGACGAGCGGCCTCACCGCGGGACAGACCGTCGTGCTCGACCCCCCGGTGACGCTGGGCGACGGCGCGCCGGTCGAGATCCAGGCCGCCGCGAGGTAGGTGACGCGTGTTCCTGAGCGACCTCTCCATCAAGCAGCCCGTCTTCGCCACCATGATGATGGCGGCGCTGGCGGTGCTCGGCGTCGCGTCCTACCAGCAGCTCCGGGTGGACCAGTTCCCGGACGTCGAGTTTCCGGTGGTGACCGTCACCACGGTCTACCCGGGCGCCTCGCCGGAGACGGTCGAGCGCGAGGTCACGCAGAAGATCGAGGAGACGATCAACACGGTCGAGGGCGTCCGCCACGTCGAGTCCACCTCGCAGGAAGGCGTTTCGAACATCGTGATCCTCTTCCACCTGGAGGTGACGACGCAGGTCGCCTCGCAGGACGTGCGCAGCAAGGTGGCGGCCATCCGCGGCCAGCTTCCCCAGGACATCGAAGAGCCGATCGTCCAGCGCATCGACCCCGCGGCCATGCCCATCGTCTCCGTGGCGGTCAACGCGCCCGGCCTGGCCCCCGCGGCCGCCACCGACCTCGCGGACAAGGTGGTCAAGCGCCGGCTGGAGAACGTGTCCGGCGTGGGCGCGGTCAACCTCGTGGGCCAGTCCCTTCGCGAGGTCCAGGTGGTGGTGGACCGGGCGAAGCTCGAGGCGTACCACGTGTCGCTGGCCGAGGTGGTGGCCGCGGTCGGGCGCGAGAACGTGGACCTGCCCGCGGGCTCCGCGGACCGCGGCACGACCGAGGCTCTGGTGCGCCTGGATGCACGCGGGCACGCGGCCGCGGACGTGGCCCGGCTGCCGGTCAAGCGCGCGGACGGCGCCACGGTCACCGTCGCGGACCTGGCCCAGGTCGTGGACGGCGTCGAGGAGCGGCGCAACCTGGCCCTCCTCGACGAGCGGCCGGCGCTCGCGCTGGACGTGCAGAAGCAGTCGGGCGCCAACACGGTGGCGGTGGCCGACGGCGTGCGGCGGGCGGTGGAGCGGATGGCGGGCGAGCTTCCACCCGGCGTGTCGCTGCGGATCGTGCGCGACGACTCCACCTTCATCCGCGAGTCCATCCACGACGTGAACACCACCATGGTCATCGGCGGGCTGCTGACCGTGCTCATCGTGTTCGCGTTCCTCAACTCCTGGCGCTCCACGGTGATCACGGGCCTCACCCTGCCCATCTCGGTCGTGGCGGCCTTCATCGCCATGAAGGCCTTCGGCTTCACGCTCAACGTGCTCACGCTGATGGGCCTCTCCCTGGCCATCGGCATGCTCATCGACGACGCCATCGTGGTGCGCGAGAACATCGTGCGCCACCTGCAGCGCGGGAAGGACCACTTCCAGGCGGCGCGGGACGGCACGGCCGAGATCGGCCTGGCCGTCATGGCCACCACGTTCACCATCGTGGCCGTGTTCGTCCCGGTGGCCTTCATGGGCGGGTTGGTCGGACGGTTCTTCTACGAGTTCGGGATCACGGTGGCGGCGGCGGTGCTGGTGTCGCTGTTCGTGAGCTTCACCCTCGACCCCATGTTGTCGTCGCGCTGGGTGGACCCCGACATGGAGGAGGACCGCCACGACACCCCCGTGGGACGGGTGCTGCAGCGCTTCAACCGCTGGTTCGACGACCTGCACGTCCGCTACGAGCGGCTGCTCGGCTGGTCGCTCCGCCACCGGCTGGCCGTGCTCGGAATCGCCGCCGTGGCCTTCCTGGGCAGCTTCCCCATCCTGGCCGTGCTCGGCGGCGACTTCATGCCCGACTTCAACCGCGGCGAGTACCAGATCGCGTTCAAGACCACGCCGGGGGCGACCCTGCGCGAGACGGGCGATCGGGCCGTGCAGATGGTGCGCGCCCTGAAAGCGGTGCCCGACATCGAGTACACCTACACGACGATCGGCGAGACGGGCACGCTCTACCGGCCGGTGACGGAGGGCACCATGTTCGTGAAGCTCGAGAGCGTCAAGGGCAAGAGCTTCTCGCAGGTGCTTCGCGAAGCGCGCGAGGCCGTGGAGAAGGTGCCCGGGATGACCTACGGCTTCTTCGAGGCCGGCCCCTTCGGCCAGAAGCCCATCCAGATCAGCGTGCGCGGACCGGAGGTGGCCGAGCTGGACCGCATCTCCCGCGAGCTGACCGGGGCCATGCGCGGCATGCGCGGCGTGGCCGACGTGGACACGAGCCTGGAGCAGAGCAAGCCCGAGCTCCGGGTCCGCCTCGACCGCGCGCGCGCCGCGGACCTGGGCCTCAACGCGGGACCCATCGCCTCCACGCTGCGCGCGGCGGTGGCGGGAACCGTGGCCTCCACGGTCGAGGACGCGGCCGGCGACAGCCACGACGTGCGCGTGCGCCTGCGGCCCGACCAACGCCGCTTCGCGGCGGACCTCCTGGCCCTGACCGTGCCCACGGACAAGGACGACGACCGCGGCGACAAGGTGCTGGTGCCCCTGCGCGAGGTGGCCACGGTGGACGTGGGCACCGGACCCTCCACCATCCGCCGCAAGGACCTGCAGCGGGAGGTGCGGATCTCGGCCAGCACGGACGGGCGCAGCCTGGGCGAGATCACGGGCGAGATCGAATCGGCGGCCGCCGCCCTCCGCCTGCCGCCCGGCTACGACATCCTGCACGGCGGCGACGCGGAGGAGCTCAAGGACATGTTCAGCAACATGTTCCGCGCGCTCTTCCTGGCCGTGGTCTTCATCTACCTGATCCTGGCCTCGCAGTTCGGGTCCTTCGTGCACCCGCTGGCCATCATGCTGTCGCTGCCCCTCTCCCTCGTGGGCGTGGCCCTCGCGCTGCTGGCCACCGGCGACACGCTCAACATCATGAGCATGATCGGGCTCATCATGCTCATGGGCCTCGTCACCAAGAACGCCATCCTGCTCGTGGACTTCACCAACCAGGCGCGCGCCGAGGGGCTCGCGCGCGACGCCGCCATCATCAAGGCCGGCAGCACTCGCCTGCGGCCCATCGTCATGACCACCCTGGCCATGATCTTCGGCATGTTGCCCCTGGCCTTCGCCGTGGGCGCGGGGGCGGAGATGCGCGCCCCCATGGCCCGCGCGGTCATCGGGGGCCTCGTCACCTCGACCCTGCTGACGCTGATCGTGGTGCCGGTCGTCTACACCTACCTGGACGGGCTGCGGCCGGCCCTGGTCAAGGACTGGGTGCGCCGCCTGCGCTTCCGCCGGCGGCGCGCGGAGGCTTCCTCGGGCGTCCCCGGAGCGGTGCCCGCGGATTAGGCCATCACCTCACCTCGACTACCGCACGCGGAAGCGCCTCTCCCAGTCCGCGGAGCGGTGGCTGACCCGGCGGGCCTTCGACACGTCCAACCGGCCAGACGCCGCGACCGCCGACAGATCATAAGCGTCGAACCCGTCGGGCTGGAAGACGATCGTGAGGAACTGCCCCTTCTCGGCGGCCACCGTCATGTCCTCCAGGCCCGGCTCGAGGCCGGCAGCCCAGGTCGCGCCGTCCGGGCGCGGCGGGTGGAGGTGCCAGAGGCCCACGTAACGGCCGCGCCAGTCGTGTTTCTCGATCATGTCCCGCTGGATCTCCGGCGAGACCGTCCACGTCTTGAAGTGCGTCGCCACCGCGTGGCGGAGGACCACGTCGAGGGCGCGGCGCTGGGCCTCCGCGGGCGGCCGCGTGGTCATCTGGTACAGCAGCGCGTGGAGGCCGCCGGAGGTCTTCAGCACGTGTGCCCCCTCCGCCGAGCGCGAGAGGTGGTCGAGCAGGCCCGCGGGATCGTCCTTCAGCTCCAGCATGCGGCGTACGACCGGGTGGACCGGGTCGGGGTAGACGACGAAGGTGAGGCGGCCGGCGTCGAGCGTGGCCTCGCCGCCCAGTTCCGGCGTGACCACGGCTCCGTCCATGGTGACGCCCGCCGCGAGGGAGGACTCGAAGAGCGCCGCCACGGCTTCGATGCCCTGCGCGGAGAGGACCGCGGCGTCGAGCTCGGCCGGCGCGATCGGCCGCTCCAGCGTGGCCCGCGCGAGGCCGAGGTACTGGCGGACGCGGCCGGTCTCGGCGGCACCGCCGATGACCGGGGCCAGGGCGGCCAGGACGGCCGCGCGCGCGGCACGGCGCATCAGCATCCGGCGGCGGCCGCCGGCGCGCTGGTGCAGGCCGTCCACGGTCTGCGCGCGCCGCGACGGTTTCATCCGGCCGCAACCTAACACATCGGCGTTCAAGCCGCTCCGCGCGAGCGGCCGGCCCGGGGCCCACGGCGCGCCAACTCCTCGTGGAGCGTCCACTTGCGGCCGGCGCTCGTGTCGCCTAGAGTCCGCCGATGCTGTTCGCGCGCCGGAGCAGCCGTGCGCCCGACGTGGCCATCGACCTCGGCACCGCGTTCACGCGCGTCTATGCGCGCCGGGGCGGCCTGCTCGCGGACGTGCCGTCCCTCGTGCGCGTGCGGCCGGGCGCGGGATCGGCGGAGGCGGTGGGCCGTCGCGCCTCCGAGCCCGGCCGCGGCGTCGCGCGGCCTCCGATGAGGGCCGGGGTGATCGTGGACGGGGAGGCCGCCACGCTGCTGCTGCGGAAGCTGCTCGGGCGCGCTCGCGGCTCGTTGTTCGCGCGCCCGTCCGTGCTCGTCTGCGCGCCCTCCGACGCCCGCCCGCACGAGGTGGAGGCCCTGAAGCAGGCCACGCGCGAGGCGGGCGCGTGCGCGGTCAGCGTGGCGCCCCAGCCGCTGGCGGCGGCCATCGGCAGCGGCCTCGACGTCGGCTCGCGCTACACGCAGATGGTCGTGGACGTGGGCGAGGGCGTCACGGACGTCGGCGTCGTGCGCTCCGGATGCCTGGCCGGCAGCTCGACGCTGCGCCTGGGCTGCGGTGCGCTGCGCGACGCGGTGAGCGCGGCGGCCCTGCGCCACGGCGTCCGGCTCCGCCCGGGCGAGGCGGAGCGCCTCGCCGGCGAGGCCCAGGGCGCCACGGGCGACCTCCTGGCCGCGGGCACCGATCCGGTCACGGGGCTCCAGTGCTGTGCGTGGGTGCCCGCCCGGGAGGTGGCGGAGGCGGTGGAGCCGCTCTTCACGCAGGTCGCGGGCACGGTGCGGAGCGCGTGGCGGGACCTCACGCCCGAGGCGTCGTGCGAAGTGATCGAATCGGGAGTGCGGCTCGCGGGCGGGGGCGCGCTCATCCGCGGCCTGCGCGAGCGCATCGCCGCCGCCACCGCGCTCGAGGTGAAGCCGGCGGCGGACCCGCTGCACGCCGTCATCCTGGGGGCCCGCCGCATGATGGACGCGGGCCGGTCGCCCTCGCGCGGCTGAGCGGACCGCTCGAGACCACGCAAACCGGGCTCGCGGGGCACTTGACCGCCCCCGGGGGCAGGCGTAATGTGCCTCCGTCCTTTCCAACGAGGTTCGTGTGATGGGCACCGTCACCCGGGAGCGCGACATCCCAGGGTCCTTCTCGTGCCCACCCCTGCGTCCACAAGGCCCGTAGCGCCGGAGGTGTCGATGCTGCTCGCCAACATCGTCGTCGAGACCCTGCCCGGCAAGGCGCAGGCCGTGGCCGAACGGCTGGGACGTCTCAAGGGCATCGGCGCCCTGGTCGCGGACGGTGACCATCGCGTTACGGCCACCTGGAAGGTGCACGACTGCGACAACGTGGAAGGGCTCTCCGAGGTGCTGCAGGCGATGAACCCGGAGATCGTGCAGGTCTATCCGGCCCTCGTGGGCGAGGAAGATTAGGAGCGAACCATGGCAACGGAAATCACGGTCGGGATCGCCGGCGCCGCCGGCGATGGGCTGGACCGCACGGGCGACACGCTGGCGCGCACCGCCGCGCGGCTGGGGCTCCACCTCTACACCTACAACAGCTACCAGTCGCTCATCCGGGGCGGGCACACCTGGCTGCGGCTGCGGCTGTCCGAGGAGAAGGTGGACAACCACGGCGACCACCTGGGCGTGCTCGTGGCGCTCAACCAGGACGGCATCGAGCGGCACGCGCGCGAAGTGGAGCCGGGGGGCGCCATCGTCTTCAACAGCGCGCGGCTGAGCTGCGATCCGGCGCTGGTGCCGGAGGGCGTCAGGCTCGTGCCCCTCCCCGTGCCGGAGATCACCGCGCCCCTGGGCCGGCTCCTCCCCGTCATGCAGAACACCGCCGCGCTGGGCGCGCTCCTCCACCTCGTCGGCTTCGACCTCGAGGCGTCGGCCGAGATCCTCTCCGAGACCTTCAAGAAGAAGGGAAAGGAGATCATCGACCAGAACGTGGGCGTGCTGCGCGCCGGCTACGAGCACGCGGCCCGCACGTCACCCCGCCTGGACTACACGTGGAACTTCAGCCACAAGCGGCGACCGGTGGTCACGGGCAACCTGATGACGGCGCTGGGCGCGGTGGCGGGCGGCTGCAAGTTCTACTCGGCCTATCCGATGAGCCCGGCGTCGTTCGTCCTGCACTGGCTGGCCGCGCACAGCGAGAAGGTGGGCGTGCTGGTCAAGCAGGCGGAGGACGAGCTGGCCGTGGTCAACCTGGCCATCGGCGCCGGACACGCCGGCGTGCGCGCCATGTGCGCGACCTCGGGCGGCGGCTTCGCCCTGATGAGCGAGGCCATCGGCATGGCCGGCATGATCGAGACGCCGGTGGTGATCGTCAACGTCCAGCGCGGCGGGCCGTCCACCGGCCTGCCCACCAAGACCGAGCAGGGCGACCTCACCCAGGCCATCGGCGCCTCCCAGGGCGACTTCCCCCGCGTGGTGATCGCGCCCAGGGACGCCATCGACTGTTTCCACACCTCGGTCGAGGCGCTGAACCTGGCGGAGACGTTCCAGCTCCCCGTCATCGTGATCTCGGACCTGCTCCTGGGCGAGCACCGCTCCACCGTGGACCCGGAGGCCATCTCTTGCGACGTCTCCATCGAGCGGGGGGAGTGGGTGACGGAGCTGAGCCCGGACGAGGCGAGCAACGGCGGCTACAAGCGCTACGCGCTCACTCCGTCGGGTGTCTCGCCGCGCGCGCGTCCCGGGATGCCCGGGCTCATCCACGTCTCGGGCACGGACGACCACGACGAGAAGGGGATCCTCATCAGCGACGAGCACAGCAACCCGGCCATCCGCCGCAAGATGCACGAGAAGCGCATGCGCAAGATGGAGGGGGTGCGCGCGCGGCTGCAGCCGCCCGCGCTCGAAGGCGTGGCCGCGGCCGAGGTCACGCTCGTGGGCTGGGGCTCCACCTGGAGCGTCATCCAGGAGGCGGCCCTCCAGCTCACCGCCTCGGGCCTGGCCACCAACCAGCTCCACTTCAAGTACATGCACCCGTTCCACGCGGACGAGGCGCGCGCGATCCTGCAGCAGTGCAAGCGCACGATCGTGGTGGAGAACAACTTCTCCGGGCAGTTCGCCCGCCACCTGCGCGCGGAGAGCGGCTTCACCGTGGACCACGTGCTCACCCGCTACGACGGCGAGCCGTTCGAGCCCGCCTGGATCGCGCGGCGCGTGCGGGACCTGGTGGAAGGGCGAGAGCTCGACCTCGCCGTGGAGGAGCACGAGGCTCGCGAGATGGCGTACCACCACATCCGCATCCACATGCAGGACAAGGCGCGGCCCAGGCGGATCCAGCGGGCGGCGGGCAACGGCTACGGCGAGCCGGTCTGGGCGATCGAGCTCGTCAGGCGCTCCGACGGCGCGCCGGAGGGGATGCTCGTGGTGGGCATGCAGACGGGCTCGAACTACGGGTGGCACGCCGTCTCGCCCGAGCTGCTGGTGCCGACCGACGATCCGGGCCTTCGAGACCCCGCTCTCGGCGCGACGGTCGCGCCGCGAACCCAGCCGCCGACCCGTTAGGAGGAGCCATGGCCACCAAAGAGCTGACCCTGAAGAGCCTCGACAGCGACGTCCATCCCGACTGGTGCCCCGGCTGTGGCGACTTCGGCGTGCTGAAGGCCATCAAGGAGGCCATCGTCGAGCTGGGCATCCCGGCCCACAAGGTCCTGATCGTCTCCGGCATCGGGTGCTCGTCCAACCTCCCCGGGTTCATCCGCGCCTACGGCGTGCACAGCCTGCACGGGCGCGCCGTGCCCGTGGCCACGGGGGCCGCGCTCGCCAACCACGACCTGCACGTGATCGCGGTCGGCGGCGACGGCGACGGGTACGGCATCGGCATGGCGCACTTCATCCACGCCATGCGCCGGAACCTCAACCTCACCTACATCGTGATGGACAACGAGGTCTACGGCCTGACCACCGGCCAGACCTCGCCCACCACGAGCGAGGGCCACAAGACGAAGAGCACGCCCCGCGGCAACGTGGAGAAGCCGGTCCAGCCGCTGGCCCTCGCCCTGACCGCGGGGGCGACCTACGTGGCGCGCGGGTTCTCCGGCGAGCAGAAGCACCTCACCAAGCTCACCGCCGCCGCCATCGCCCACCGCGGGTTCTCGCTCATCGACGTCTTCAGCCCCTGCGTGACCTTCAACAAGATCAACACCTACCCGTTCTTCAAGGAGCGGGTCTACAAGGTGGAGGACCAGCCGGGCTACGACTCGACCGACCTGATGGGCGCGATGGAGAAGGCGATGGAGTTCAGCTCCCGCATCCCGATCGGCCTGCTCTACCGGCACGAGAAGCCGACCTACGAGGACACGGAGCCGGTGCTGCGGGACGGTCCGCTGGTCGAGCAGCGCCTGGGCCTCGACCGCCGCACCTTCGACGAGCTGCTCGCGGAGACGATGTAGCTTCGGCCTAGTTGATCTCCAGCTCGTCCTTGCCCGGCAGCCCCGGGAAGGCGCCGTGCGGCTCGCGCTGGTACCAGTACGCGACCGACGAGATGTCGTCGCGCAGCGGCAGGTAGCGTCCGCCCGAGCGCCACCCGAGCGCCTGGATCGTGACCTTGAGGTCGCGCTCGAAGCGGATGGGGTCCGTGACGTGCCAGCGGTAGAGGCTGAACCGCTGCTGCGACTGGTACACGCCGTCCGGGCGGATCACCAGCGGCAGGCCCGAGTAGGGCGTCGTGAACTCCTGGTACTGCTTCGTCTGCCGGTTCTCGAAGTTGTAGGAGCCGCCGAAATAGTCCTCCGTGCCCGTGCCCGCGATGGTGGGGAACTCGGCGTCGCCGTCCATGAAGAACTTGATCTCGCCTTCGCCCCACCAGCCCGTGTTGTGGACGCCCCAGACCATGTGCGTGCCCACGTAATGGCCCTGCCCGCGGACGCCGTCGAGGATCACGTGGTCCTGCTTGTAGGGCAGCGGGTTCGAGCGGCGGAACTGGGCGTGGAAGTAGCCGGCGTCGGCCGGCAGCTCGCCCTGCGCGTAGGTCACCTGGTAATAGAGCGTCATGGTCTCGCGGTCGAGGTTCTCGAGGGTGATGCGGGCCGACTTGCGGAACGGCATCAGCCAGTAGCTGTTGAACGCGCTGCCGGGGTTGACGGCCACGGCCAGGGAGCTGACCTGCGCGTAGCGGCCGGCCCCGGAGGCGAAGAAGTCGCCCACGGGCACCTCCACCGACGGGCTCGTCTCGCCGTCCCAGTAGAAGCGCAGGATCGAGAAGCGCCAGGTGCCGGTGGGCGTCATCCAGATGTGCTGGATGGCGCCGGGGCCCGTGATCTCCGCCAGCGTGAACGTCTTCCCCGCCTCCACCTTCACCGACGGCGACACCTTCCACTTCTGCCCCAGGTCGCGCGCCGCCTCCTTGCCCGTGCCCTCGGTGGCCATGCCCCCCTGTCCCTTCGCCCCGGTGAAGTTCTCCGGGCTGATCGAGCGCGTGCGCGCGCGGGAGAGCCGGAAGAGGTTGCCCATGTCCACGGCGAGGCCGTCGAAGGGCGCCTCCTGCGCGAAGAGGCCGGCGGTGAGCCCGCAGGCGAGGAAGGCGGCGAGGCCCGGGCGCTTCATGTCTCCTCCGATCTCAGGGGGCGGCGATCATCGCACGCCGCTCACCGTCCCAGCCACCAGGCCACCTTCACCATGAACACGTCGTCCGACGGCGCGCGGAAGAGGTCGGCCGTGTCGCGGCCGAACGAGAAGTCGCCGGGGTGCCCCTGGTCGAGCCGGCGCTGCGTCCACACGAGGTAGAGCGTCGAGCCCGGCCGGAACTCCCAGCGCGCGACCAGGTTCGCGCGCAGCGACTTGACGTTGAAGTCGGGGTCCGCGACGCGGAAGGAGGCGGCCGGGCCCGCGCCATCCGGGTCGATCTCGTAGCCGAGGCCGCCGGGCACGCGCGCGATGCCGCCGACGTCCGTCCCGTACGCGGGGAAGTCGTACGTGCGCGGCCGCGCCAGCTCGCGGATCGCCGGGTAGTCGCCGGCGGAGAGCAGCGCCTGGGTGTAGAGCTGCACGGACAGGCGCGGCGAGAGCACGAGGTTGAGGCGCAGGGGGATCGACAGCTCGCGCTGGTCGAGGGTGCCGAATACGTAGCGCGCGCCGAAGGTCGCGTGGGCGGTCGGGTCGGGCACGGTGGCCAGGTACTGCGCGACGGCGTGGACGCGGCTGTAGACCGGGAGCGCCGACAGGGTCAGGGCGGCCCAGGGCTTGACGTTCACGCTCGCGCCGAACTGGCGGTTCCAGTTGTCGAAGTCGCGCTTCACCCACGTCCCGTAGGCGCTCATCCAGAAGGTGCGCCGGCCGTCGGTCACCACGGACGCGTTGACGCTGCGGATGCCGGGCCGGAGGGTCGTGGGCCCGCCGCGCGTGAGCTTGTCGTCCAGCGTGGCCCAGGAGCGGCCCAGGCTCAGGTTCACGCGCCAGTAGTTGCGGAGCTGGACGCCCGCCTCCGACTGCACGCCGTCGCCCTGCGACTCGCCGCCGTAGTTGAACGTCCACCATTTCGCGACCCAGACCTGGCGGCTGCGCGTCCAGCCCGAGGGCGTGAGCTTGCGGAACTGGACGAGCGCGTGCGCGCCGCCGCGGTCGGTCTGGGTGGCGAAGCCCGCGTCGTTTGTCTCGAAACCCGGGCTGATCCCCCACGCGCCCGCGTTCACGGTGACGTCGCCGCTGTTCTTGTTCACGAACGCGCTCCCGCTCCAGCCGGCGAGCGACGTGGCGGACGGATCCACCCTCACGTGCGGCGCGTCGGGACGCTGGTAGTACCGCGCCGCCGCGCGCTGGAGCCGGTCGATGGACACCCGCGACCCGGAGAGGTGGCTGCCCGCCAGCCCGCCCGTGAGCACCCAGTCGTGCTTGCCGTCGAGGAAGACGTGGCCGTCGAACCCGCCCACGTAGGCCTGGCTCACGAGCGCGTCCTCCAGCCCGGCCGTGCGCAGGCCCCGGTTGACCGCCGTCCCCAGGAAGCCGATCGCCGCCCGTGTCCCGATCTCCCGCCGCGCGCGGCCCACGAAATAGTTGGTGAGCGGCTCGACTTCCAGCTCGTCGCGCCGGCGGCCGTCGGAGAGCCTTGCGAACTCGCGCCCGGTCACCGCCTCCACCGCACCCAGGGGCCACCCGGTGTGCGTGCGGCCCGTCAGCTTGGCCGCGCCCAGGCGGGTGGGGGCGGCCGGCGCGTCCACGAAGGCGCCGGCGGCGCGCCCCGGGGGCGCGCGCCCGATGCGCCGCGAGTAGAAGATCTGCGGCTCGGGATAGAAGAAGCTCCGGTACTCGCTGGCCCCGCTGCGCGCGAAGTGCGTGAAGACCTGGCTGCCCTCGGTGAAGAACGGCCGCTTCTCCTCGAAGAAGGTCTCGTACGCGGTGAGGTTGACCACGGCCGGGTCCACCTCCACCTGGCCGAAGTCGGGGTTGACCGCGGCCACCAGGGCCATGTTCGTGGTCAGACCGTACTTGAGGTCCAGCCCGAGCCCGCCGAACGTGCGCGAGCCGTCGTTGAACGGGTCGCCCGGCCGCGACGGCGCCACGTGCTCCTCGCGGACCGACGCGTAGGGCAACAGCTCCAGGTGGCGTCCCGGGGCGATGCCCTGGATGCCGTCGAGGTGGGCCATGCGCGAGACGAGCCCGCTCTCGTTCTTGGGCACGAGCGCGAGCCAGGAGACCTCGTTCTTGCGGTGCACGACCCGCTTCGCGTTGATGCCCCAGGTGTGGGCGGGCTTCTCCGGGAAGCGGAGCTGCGAGAGGGGGATGCGCATCTCCACCGTCCAGCCTTCGCCGTCCGTCCCCACCGCCGACTCCCACACCGCGTCCCAGGTGTCGTCGGCGAAGTTGTCGTCGTAGAGGGCGGAGTCCCGCTGCACGCCCGCCGCGCTGACCTGGAACTCCACGCCGGTCAGGTGGTCGAGGTGGGGGTCGAGGAAGAGCGAGAAGCTGTCCGCCTCGGCCACCACGTCGCGCCGCGAGAGCTGGCGTCCGATGCGCGAAGGATCGGAGTCGCGGAGGCGGGCGCCCACGTAGAGGGCGCTCTCGTCGTAGAGGATGCGCAGCTCGGTCGGCTCGGTGGCCGGGCGCCCCTCGTCGGGATCGCGCTGGAGGAATCCCGTGGCCGGCCGCGCCTCCCGCCAGGCCTCTTCGTCGAAACGGCCGTCCACGGTGATCCCGCCCGCCACCCGTGCCGCGTGCACCGCCGGCTGGCCGTGCGGGGATTCCTGGCCGGCCAGCGGCGCCGTCCACGGGCACGCCGCGGCCGCGGCGCAGGCGAGCAGCCGTCGGGCGCGTCGTGGCGGCCTGGGGAGGTGGGCGGGCAGGCCGGCGATTGTACCCGACGGGCCAGCGGGCCGAATCGTGTTCAGCCGAGGACCTCCGCGGCCGCGGCGCGCACGTCTTCGAGCGCCTCGGCCATGCGGTCCGCGTGCGTGCGGAACGACAGCACGCAGATGCGCAGGACGAAGCGCCCGCGCGCGAGCGTGCCCGTCAGGTACACCCGGCGGCGCGCGTTGATGCGGTCCAGGAATCGGCGGTTGAGCGCGTCCGTGGCCGGTGGGTCCAGTCCCGGCCGTACCAGTCGAAAGGCCAGGAGCGAGAGCTGCGGCTCCGCCACGATCTCGACGTTCGCGACCTTGCGCAACTCCGCCACGGCCCACGCGGCCAGGTCCAGCTTCTCGTCGAGGGCGCGACGGAAGGGCGCGATGCCCAGCAGCTTCACCGGGAGCCAGACGCGAAGGCCGCGGAAGGGACGCGACAGCTCCGGCGAGATCTCGCTGAAGTCGACGAAGCCCGGGTCCGGCGGCCGGGCGGGCAGGTACTCGGCGTGCAGCCCGTGGGCGCGCCGCAGCGTGGCGCCGTCCCGCACGACCAGGGCGCCCGTCCCGTAGGGCAGGAACAGGCCCTTGTGCGGGTCCAGCGTGACCGAGTCGGCGCGCTCGATGCCGCGCAGGGCCACGCGCCCACGCGCGGTGAGCAGGAAGAAGCCGCCGTAGGCGGCGTCCACGTGCAGCCACAGTCCCTCCGCCGCGGCCAGGTCGGCCAGCGCCCACAGGTCGTCCACCGCGCCGGTGTTGGTGGTGCCCCCGTTGCCCACGACGAGGAAGGGCGTGAGACCGGCCGCGCGATCGGCGGCGATGGCGCCGCGCAGGGCGACGAGGTCCAGGCGGAAATGGACGTCGGAGGGCACCTCGCGGACGTTGCGGGCCGGGAACCCGGCCAGGATGGCCGCTTTCTGCACCGAGTGGTGCGTCTGGTCCGAGGCGTAGAGCACGCCGCGCAGGAAGTCCTCGGGCAGCCGCTCCTTGCGCGCGGTGACGAGCGCGACGAAGTTCGCGAGCGAGCCGCCGCTGGTCAGCAGTCCCAGGGAGCCCGCGCCGTAGCCCACGATCGAGCAGAACCAGCTCACGACGTTGGCCTCGAGCTGGGAGAGCGCCGGCGCGGCCTGCCACACGCCCACGTAGCGGTTGACCGAGTCGCCGACGAGGTCGGCCACCGCGGTGTGGAACAACCCGCCGCCCGGGATGTAGGCCAGGTAGCCGGGTCCCGCGGTGTTGAAGCTCTTGGGCACGGCGCGATCGAACACGAGGTCGAGGAGGGGCCCGAGCGCGCTGCCGGTCTCGGGCAGCGGCTCCGCCAGCGAGCGCGCGAGCTCCGCCGCGCCCAGGACGTCCGCCGACGGCTGGCTCGGCAGCGATTCGATGTGGGCGACGATCCTCTCGAGGGCGGCGCCGACCAGGCGGCGCATCTCCGCGGCGTCGGGCTCCAGCTCGCGGCCGGCCCGGCTCACGGGTCGAACAGCCCCGGCACCGCGCGATAGCCCCCGTCGCGCCGGGCGTCGAAGCGCAACGCCGCGCGGTCCACGATCCGGCCGTCCTTGACCACGACGTGGACGCGGCGCGTGTCCGAGATGCGCTCGTGCGGCCGTCCGGAGACCACGAGCACGTCCGCCTTCAGGCCGGGCCTCAGGCTCCCCCACTCCCCGTCCGCGTGCAGCACGCGCGCCGCGTCGTGGGTGGCCAGCCGCAGGGCCTGCAGCGGAGTGAGGCCCGCGGCCACGAGCAGCTCCAGCTCGCGGTGCAGGCCTTCGCCCTGGAACACCCCGGGATAGGGCGCATCCGTGCCCGCGGCCAGGAGGACGCCGGCGGCGAGCAGCTTGACGACGTTGCGACCGGCCTCGGCGAGGGCGGCCGCGGCGCGCTCCCGCGCCGCCGTCTCCACCTCCGTGAGCGCGCGGGCGGAATCCGCCCGCAGCTCCGAGAGGAACCACGGGGGAGCGGTGTCCGCCACCAGGGGCTCTCCGTGGAGCGCGGGGTCGCCCAGGCGCGTGCGCGCGAACGACTCCCGCACGGTGAGGGTGGTGACGGCGAAGACGCCGCCGGCCTTCATGGCCCGGACGTCGCCGTCGCTCATGGGCCGCGTCGGCATGTGCGCGAACCCGGCGATGCCGGTGGCCACCAGGTCCGGGGAGCCGTTGCGCTCCCACTGGTCCACCACCACGCGCAGGCCCTCGCGCCGGCCCTCTTCGACCAGCCGCCGCAGCATGCGGTCGGACAGGTTGACGTAGCCCTTGAGCATGTCCACGCGGGCCTGCTTTCCGCGTCGCACCATCTCGGGCAGCAGGGCGCGCGAGGAGACCGCGTAGGCCAGGTCGGGCCAGGCGGCGTCCGCCGAGTCCACCATCGCCCCCACGCAGTAGATGCGCGGGCCGCGCACGCGGCCCGCCGCCACTTCCTGCCGCAGTTGCAGGATGAAGGGAGCGTAGTTCCCGGTATCGAAGACGGTGGTCACCCCGGCGTAGAGCAGCGCGTCGAGGTAGCGCTGGTAGCCGAGCAGGTCGTTGTCCACGCCGTTCCAGCCGCCCTGCAGGTGCACGTGCAGGTCGGCCAGGCCGGGCAGGACCGTCTTCCCGCGCGCGTCCACCACCGCCGCGTCCGCCGGCACCGCCACGGAAGAGGCCGGCCCCACGGCCTCGATGCGGCCGCCGCGGATCAGCACGACGCCGTCCGGCAGCGGAGGCCCGCCCAGGCCATCGAGCACCGTCCCCTGGACGATGGCCAGCGGCCGCGAAGAGGGCGGCGCCTCCGCGGCGAGCGCGGCGCCGCAGGCGAGGAGCGACCCCAGGGAAAAGGCGCGGAGGAGCATGGCCTCCCTCCTTGGCCGGCCCGGCCTAGGTGATGTGGGCGCCCTGGGTCTCGACGTAGACCGCGTAGAGCGACTGGCTCGCGGTCATGAAGAGCCGGTTGCGCTTGGCGCCGCCGAAGCAGACGTTGGAGCAGATCTCCGGCAGGCGGATGAGGCCGATGCGCTCCCCGCCGGGGGTGAACACGTGCACGCCGTCGTAGCCGTCGCCCACCCATCCCGCGCTGGCCCAGATGTTGCCGTCCACGTCGGCCCGGATGCCGTCCGCGCCGCCGGAGCGGCCGTCCATCTCCATGGAGACGAAGCGCCGGCTGCCGCCGAGCTTCCGCTCGCTCGCCACGTCGTACACCTGGATGCCGCGCGGCGACGGCCCGCCCGTGTCCGCGATGTAGAGCTTCTTGTAGTCCGGAGAGAAACACAGGCCGTTGGGCTTGTGGAGGTCGTCGCTCACCAGTTCGAGCTTCCCGCTCTGCGCATCGATCCGGTACACGGCCTCCTTGATCTGCAGCTCCCCCTTGTTGCCCTCGTAGTTCATCATGCTGCCGTAGCCGGGATCGGTGAACCAGATGCCGCCGTCCGGGTGCACCACCACGTCGTTGGGCGCGTTGAGCGGCTTGCCGTTCCACTGGTCGGCCAGCACCGTCACGCGGCCGCTCGGCTCGTAGCGCACCACGCGGCGCGTCCCGTGCTCGCAGGCGATCTGGCGGCCCTGATAGTCGAAGGTGTTCCCGTTGCTGTTGCCGGCCGGGCTGCGGAAGACGCTCACGTGGCCGTCCTCGTCGAGCCGGCGCAGCTGGACGTCGCTGGGGATGTCGCTCCACAGGAGGTAGCGGCCGACCCCACTCCAGGCCGGGCCTTCGGCCCACAGCGTGCCGGTGTACAGGCGCTGGATGGCGGTATTGCCGAGCTTGTAGCGGTCGAACCTCTTGTCGAGGCTCACCACGTCGGGGTCCGGATAACGCACGGGCGCGTGCCCGCTCCAGTCGCGCTCGGCGGCGGCGGCCAGCCCGGCGGCCGCCGCGCCCGCCACCGTCGCGCTCAGGAAGGTCCGCCGGTCGAACGGCTTCGTCTGGCTCATCGCGATCACTCCCGCGGCGGAGTATATCCGCCGGCCGGCCGTCAACGCTCGATGCGGATGACCCGATGGTTGTCGCTGTCGGAGATGTAGAGCGCGCCCGTCCGCGGATGGGCCTGCGCGCCGTGCGGCCGGTTCAGCTCACAAGCCTCGGGCGGCCCTCCCAGCCCGGCCGCGCCCCGCCTCCCCGTCCCCGCCACGCGATGGATCGTCCCGTCGCGCGGCGAGTACCGGCGGATGACGTGGTTCTCCGTGTCCGTGACCAGCACGTCGTCGTCGGGCGTGACCCAGATGTGCTTGGGCCCGTTGACCCGCGCCTCCCGGGCGGGGCCGCCGTCACCGCTGAACCCCGCCTCGCCGGTGCCCGCCACCGTGCGGATGCGGCCCGCCGGGTCCACCACGCGCAGCGCGTGCCCGCCGCGCTCCGCGATGTAGAGGTTGCCCTGCGAGTCGAAGGCGATGGCGCGCGGGTCCACGAGCGGCTGCGTCCGCGCGTCTTCGCCGTCCCGGGGCACGCCCTTTTCGCCGCTGCCGGCCACGGTGGTGACGATGCCCGTCTCCGGGTCCACGCCGCGCACGCGCCGGTTGTCCAGGTCGCAGACGTAGAGCCGCCCGCCGTGGAACGCGATCGAGAACACGCCCCCGAACTGCGCCTCGCGCGCGGGCCCGCCGTCGCCCGAGAAGCCCTTCACCCCCGTGCCCGCCACCGTGGTGATGCCGCGGGTGGCCAGGTCGATCCGGCGCACGGCGTAGTTCCAGGTGTCCGCCACGTAGAGCGCGCCGTCGGGGCCGAGCAGGAGGTGGTGTGGCCCGTTGAACCGGGCCTTCTCCGCCGGACCTCCGTCGCCGGCGTAGCCCTTGTCCCCGGTGCCGGCCAGGACCGATTGCCGCCCCGCGGGGTCGAGGACGCTGACCCGGTGGCCGGCCATCTCGACGATGTAGGTGCGGCCGGCCGCGTCGAAGGCCACCCCGAAGGGCTCGTTCAGTCCGTGTCCGGTGACCAGCACCGCGCGGCCCGGCCCGGCGGCCGCCACCGCCAACGTCACCAGCGCCGCCAAGCCGCCGCGCATGATCCTGGCTCCTTGCCCTCCGACGACCGCCCCGCAGGGTAGGACGTTACGCCGCCCGCGCCCGCCGGCGCAAGCCCTGCTCGCGGCCGGGTCGCGCGCTTCGCGAACGGGCGGACCGTGAAATTACTTGCCTCTGGCAAGTAAAACATGCGTTACAGTCAACCGACTTGCCGAAGGAGGCGTCATGGCCACCCCGACGGCGCAGACCCAGCTCCACGCGCGTGCGGCGGTGGTACGCGAGTTCAACCGCTTCTACACGCGCCACCTGGGGGTCCTGCAGCGCGGCTTCCTCGGCACGCGCTTCTCGCTCACCGAGGCGCGCATCCTCTACGAGCTGGCGAACGCGGAGGGCGAGACGGCCACGCGGCTGGCCGGACGGCTCGGCCTGGACGCGGGTTACCTCAGCCGCCTCCTGTCGCGCTTCGAGCGCGAACGACTGCTGGAGCGCCCGCGCTCGAAGGCCGACCGCCGCCGGCGTCCGCTGCGCCTCACCGCGCGCGGCCGGCGCGCCGCGGCCGTGCTCGACGCGCGTTCGCAGGGCCAGGCCATGGAGACCCTGCGCGCGCTCCCGCCGGGCCGGCAGGCCGAGCTGATGCGCGCCATGCGCACCGTGCAGGCGCTGGTCGGGACGCGTCCGGCGGACCGCGTGTTCGTGCTGCGCGAGCCGCGCCCCGGGGACTTCGGCTGGATCGTCCAGCGCCATGGCGCGCTCTACGCCGAGGAGCACGGCTGGGACCAGACCTTCGAGGCGCTGGTGGCCGAGATCGTGGTCGGGCTGCTCAGACCGCACGACCGCGCGGGCGAACGCGGCTGGATCGCGGAGCGGGACGGCGAAAACGCCGGGTGCATCTTCCTCGTGCGACGCTCCCGGCACGTCGCCCAGCTCCGCCTGCTGCTGGTCGAGCCCTCGGCGCGCGGGCACGGCCTGGGCCGGCGGCTGGTGGACGAATGCGTCCGCTTCGCGCGCGCGCAGCGCTACCGCAAGGTGGTCCTCTGGACCAACGGCGCGCTCAAGGCCGCGGCCCATCTCTATCGCGAGGCGGGGTTCGAGGTCGTGGACGAGGAGCGGCAACGGCACTTCGGTCACGACCAGGTCGAGCAGACCTGGGAGCTGGACCTCGGGCGCGGTCCCGGCGCCCCGCCCGATCGGGGTCGATGACGGCGGCGGGGAGGGGTGGCGGACGTCGGGCGTGCCGGCGGTCAGGGATGGAGTCGGAGGAACATGTGGTGCGCGTCGACGTAGCCGCTCTCCAGCTTCAGCGCCCCCTGCT
>DATKEG010000221.1:0-10426 GCA_035544515.1 Vicinamibacteria bacterium
CCGGGCGTTTTCCTTGTTTGCGGGGGTCGCTTTTCCCCCCGAACCGCGTCTATTGGCCGTCGTTCCAGACAGGCCCCTGGGGAGAAGTGGCCCATTGATTGGAGAAGTGGCCCATTGATTGAAGGTCGTGGCCGAGGGAAGCGTAATACGGCCAGTATTACAGTGTAGCCGGCGAGCCGTCATCTCCGCCGTCCGATCCCGAACTGATCGCCCGTCCGCACCGCTTTGCCGTCCGCGAACACGATCTCCACCACCTTCTCGCTCTGCACCGCCCGGCCCACCTCGTCGGTGAGGGTGGCCACGATCCGCCGCGTCTTCGTGTCGATCACGTCGCCCGTGGACGGCCAGGCGTGCCGGCCGTCGAGGCTGAACGTGATCCAGCCGGGCTGGTCGCGCACGCGGATGCTGGCCACCTGCCGGGGCGGCATCACCGTGGCGTCGAAGACGTGGACGCTCTGGTTGGCGGCGTCCGTGAGCCACAGCTCCTTCTCGTCGGGCGTGAGGCCGACGCCGTGGCTGGGGCAGCCGTGGCGCTTGACCGGGCCCTTCTCGTAGCCCGCCACCTCGACTCGGTGCAGCTTCTGGCCCGTCGTGAGGTCGCCGACCTCGAAGCCGAGCAGGCTGTTGACGTTCACGAAGACGAGCGTCTCGCGGCCGTTGACCGTGAACGGGCGGATCATGTCGGAGAAGGGGCCGACCTGCTTCGCCACGCGATGCGTGGCCGTGTCCGCCACGTTCAGGAGAGGCGACTTCAGTCCCGCCAGGTACGCGAACCGGCCGCCCGGGCCGTAGATCGTGTTGTGGGCGCCCGAGTTCGTCTCCACCTTCGCGATGACGTCGCCCGTCCGGCCGTCCACGACCGTCCAGTGCGGGCCCTCGAACGACGGCACGTACAGCACGCGGCCGTCGGGGGAGAGGGCCATGCGGTCGCAGCCGCCCTCGTACGTGCGGTTCCAGGCCATCTTCTCGCTGGCGAGGTCGAACGCGGCGAGCCGTTGCGGCGTGCTGACGTAGACGAGGCCGGTCGCGGCGCTGGCCGCGATGCCCTTCACGTTCTCGGGGGGCTTGCCCTCCACCACCTCGAACGTCGGGATGCGCTTGACGAGCTGGTAGCCCTGCGCGACGTCGTAGACCAGAAGCCCCACGCCGCCGTATTCCACGTAGTTGCGGATGCCGGGCGTGGCGACGTACAGGAGGCTGCGCTCCGCGGGGCTTGCCTGCAGGGCAGGCCACGGCGCGGGCGCCAGGCCGACCGCGGCCAGGACGGCGAGGGTACCGGCGACCTTCCTGCGCATGGGCGCCCCTACTCGTTGGCCGCCGTCTGGCGGGGAACGATCCGGAGCAGGATCGGCTCGGACGCCTGCTCGCTGGGCAGGGACGAGTTCACCTCCACGCGGCCCGTCAGGATGAGCTCCCGCTCGCCGGGCGGCGCGTGGGGGTCGGCCTGCAGGTAGAACTCGCGCTCGTCCTGCTTCTCGGTGATCAGCACGCCGTTGAGGCCGATGTCCGGGATGTGCACGCCGAACGGGAGGTTCTGCACGCCCACCGGTACGCGTCCCGCGAAGCCGCTCGCGCGCCGGATGCGCAGGGTGACCTTGGCGCGGCCGCCGGCCGGCAGCTCGACCACGCGCGGCTCCACGGATGTGAGCACCAGCTCGGGCGCACCCACCACGGTGGCCACGGACAAGCGCGGCATGTCCACCACGGCCTCGCGCTCCACGACCGCGCCACCCACCCGCGCGCGACCCACCACGCGGAACGGGGCCGGCTCCGCGGCGGCATCCGCATCCGCCGACACCATGAGCGCCGCGGAAGTCGCGCCCGCGGGCACCGTCACGGGCCTGGCGTGCAGGCCGGCGGGCAGGCCGGTCAGCGCCACCTCCACCGGACCGTCGAACCCATCCCTGCGCTCGACCGCGACGTAGACCGGCACGCGTCCGCCGCGGGGTACGTTGGGGGCCATGGTCAAGGCGGCGACACGGAAGTCCGGGCGAGGCGCGGCGACGGTGAGCCGGTACGCGAACTCGGGGCCCGACAAGCCGCGGCTGTCGCCAAGCCGCAGGAAATACGTGCCCGCGGCCGGGGCGGTGAAGGTCAGGCGCGAGTCCTTGCCGAACGGGGGGCCGCCGTCGTCGTTGCGGAACGGCAGGGTGAAGAGCGCCATGCCGTTGGGCGGCGGCGACGCGCCCGGCGGGTGCAGCTCCACCTTGTAGACGGGCGTGTTGAGGGCGTGGCCCTCGGGTGTCGTCTCCGCGAAGGCCAGGCGCCGGCCGCGGTAGCTCTCGAGCGACGCGTCCGCATCGGGGTGCCCGGGCAGCTCGCGCACGCGCATCAGCTCGCGGTCCACGTAGACGTAGTCGCCCGACTGGAGGCCCGACCAGCTCAGGAGACGCATCCCCGAACCGGCCGAATCGTGGTCGCGCAGGTCCACCGTGGTCTGCCACACCGGCCGCAGGGTGGCACGCGGCACGGGGCGTCCCGCGGCGTCGAGCACCTCGATCACGGAGTCGAGGCGCGACCCCGCGCGGTCGGCCCACACGCTGAAGACGAGCGTCTGCCCCGTGGCGGCGCGGAAGCGGTACACGTCTTCGTCACCGCCCCCGCCGGCGCCCTCGATGCGCCCGTTCACGATCGAGGGCACGCTCAGGACCTGGGCGTTCGCCACCGTGTCGTTCGGCTCGCGCTCGAACGCCTCCGCATGGTCGCCGAGCGTCAACGCGACCTCGTTCAGCGCGGGCCCCAGCGGCGACTCGACCGGCACCGGCAGCCTCTCGACTTCGATCCCGGCGCCGGACGCATCGATTCGAGCCGTGGGGGAAGGGAGATTGAAACCGCCAAGTGCCACCGATGCGGTGCTTCCGCGTTGAACGCCGAGGGGAAAGACGTCCGTGACGTAGGGCAGCTCGCCGAGCGTGAGCCGGTAGAAGTGGCCGGAGCCACCGCCGTTCAGGCCGTCGCCGATCTCGAGCGTGTAGGTCCCCGCGTGAGTGAAGCGGTGGGCGAGGAGAGAATCGGTACGGCCACGGAAATCGTCGCTCTTCGCGACGACGTCGCCGGAGCTGTCGCGAAGAGCGACGTACGCATCGAGGCTCGAGCCGATCCGGGCGGCGAGCACGTCGAAGACGACCTGCTGCCCGGCGCGGGCCGCGAAGGAGTAGCGGTCCACGCCGTTCGCCTTCTCGATGGTGCCGTTGACGGTGACGGGCAGGGTCAGCGGCTGCGCGGCGCCGGGCGCGTCGTTGGGCTCGGCCTCGGCCGCCTCCGCCACGGCGCCCACCATGAAGTTGACCGCGTTGGTCGCGCCCAGCGGCGTGACCAGGCGGAAGGCGTGACGGCCGAGGGGGACGCCGTCGCCGATCGCGACCTCCAGGGTGATCCGGGAGTCGCGGGCGCGGTCCTCGATGGGCGCGCCCGTGGACTCGGGATCGCGCTCGACGACGTCGGGCCCGAGGTCCTCGTTCTTCACGATCCGCGCCGACAGTCCCTCCACGTCGAAGAGCACGGCCCTCGCGTCCGCGAGGTTGCTGCCGTCGATCACGACCGTGACCGTGGTGCCGCGCTGGCCGCCGGTGGGCCGCGCCATGGCCACGGCCGCCGGCCGCGTCTGCGCGCTCGCGAGCGCGGCGCCGGCGTGAAGCGCCAGCAGGGAGACCGCCACCGCGCGCCTTCTCCTCATCGCGCACTCCCTCCCCCCAGGCGCGGGCGCAGCAGGTCCCCCTGCCCGCGACCCGACTCCAGGTCGTAGACGCCCACCGAGCCGTCGTAGCGGCCGACCGCGAGCCGCGCGCCATCCGCGGCGATCGCCACCGCCATCGGCCAGTCCGTCTGCCCGTCGAGCAGCCGCAGTTCCGTCCGCTTCTCCACGTCCCATACTTTCACCACCCGGTCGGCGCCGGCGGTCACCAGCCGTTTCCCGTCCGGCGAGAAGGCCAGGGCCACGATCGGCTCCTCGTGCGCGATGGTGGCGAAGGCGAGCGTTCCCCCCTCGGGCGTGACGTTCCAGGCCCGCAGCACCTTGTCGGCGCCGCCGGCCGCGAGCAGCCGGCCGCCCGGATGGAAGGCGACCGCGTAGACGTTGTCGAGCGCGTCCGCGAGCGTGAAGAGCCGCCGGCCTTCGGCCACGTCCCACACCTTCACCGTCCGGTCGCCGGAGCCCGACGCGAGCCACCTGCCGTCGGGGCTGAACCCCAGCGCGAAGACGGCGTCGAGGTGCTCCCGCAACCGCCCGCGCTCGCGGCCCGTCGCGGGAGACCACAGGCGGATTCCCCGGTCGTAGCTGCCCGTGGCCAGGAATCGCCCGTTCGGGCTGAAGGCGGCGGCGTAGACGAAGTCGCGATGGCCCTCGACCCTGCGGATCTCTTCGCCGGTCTCGGCGTTCCACAGGACCGTCTCGCCGCCGCGCGCGGGTGGCCCGCCGCCGCCGGCGAGCGTCTTGCCGTCGGGGCTGAAGGCCACGGCGCGGACGGTGTCGCTCGCACCCAGCAGCGTACGCGCGATCGTCCCGGTCGAGAGGTCGATCAGCCGCACCTCTTTGTGGCCGGCCACCGCCAGCGTCTTGCCGTCGGGAGCGAAAGCCAGCGCGTAAACGGGCGCCGGACGCGGGACGCGCGGCTTGATGTCGGGGACGATCGCCGCCGCGGACGCCGCGGGCGCCGGCGCCCCCGCGTCGATCCAGGCCTTGACCACCGCGAGGGCGTCCGCCGGCAGATCCTTCTTCGGGGGCATCTTCGGCTTGGCGCGGCCCTCGACCATCATCACCAGGCGGCTCTTCTCGCTGTCGCCGGGCGTGAGCGCGGGGCCGTGCTCGCCGCCCCGTTTCACGTCCTCGTACGTCTCCAGGACGAGGTCGCCCTGCGGATCCGCCGCCGAATGGCAGCTCGTGCAGTGCTCCTCCAGGACGGGCAACACGGCGCGGTCGAAGTCCGGGGCCACGGTCGCCGGGCCCGCCGCCTGCAGCGCCGCGGACGCGGCGCCGGCGAGAAGCACGGCCAGGAGCAGTGGGGGAGTCACGCCGGGCACCTCCGGAAGGTCAGTGGTTGAAGAGGAACTCCTTGGACGTCAGCAGCGCCCAGGCCACGTCCTCGAGCGCGAGGCGGCGGTTCTCGGGCGAGCCGCCGGAGCCGCCCGCGTCACGCGCCATCGCGTCGGCGACGGCCCCCTGCTCCTCGGGCGTGGGCTCGCGCGAGAGCGCCGAGAGGTAGAGCGTGCGCACCACGGTCTGGTCGGACGCGCCCGCGGAGACGAGCCGCGCCAGGCTTCCCTCCGGGCTCATCAGCTTCCGGTTCAGCGTGTCGCCGTTGATCGCGTGCAGCGCCTGGGTGAGGCTCGGGTCCGGCTGCCGCTCGCCGGAGGAGGTCACCACGCGCTCCGGGCGCCCGAACGCGGTCAGGAAATAGGACTTCACCCGCGTGTCGGGGAGCTGCAGCGCGCGCGTGCCCGGCGCATAGCCGTCGAACGTCTCGGGGACGCCGGTCACCTGCGAGAGGGCGTCGAGGATCACCTCGGCCGGCAGCCTCCGCGCGAGGTAACGCGAGCCGTACCTGTCGTCGTCGAGGTTGAGCGCGCTCGCCTCGGACGAGCGCTGGTACGCGGCCGAGCCCATGATCGTGCGGACGAGGTGCTTCACGTCGAAGCCGTGCCCCACGAAGTCCCTCGTCACCGCGGCGAGCAGCTCCTCGTTCGAGGCGGGATTGGTCGCGCGCAGGTCGTCCACGGGGTCCACCAGGCCGCGGCCGAAGAAGTTCCCCCAGACCCGGTTCACCACCGTCCGCGCGAACAGCGGGTTGGCGGGCGAGGTGAGCCAGTCGGCCAGGTACTCGCGGCGGTCCCGGGGGGAGCCGGCGGGCAACGGAATGCCGTCGAGCGGCCGCGGCGGAAGGGGCCGGCCCACGCGCGGGGACGAGGACCCCTGGCCCAGGTTGAGGTCGCCCGCGGCCGCGGAATAGACCGTGGAGACGCCGCCGTCCGTCTTGTTGGCCACGCGCGCGAACAGGTTCGCGTAGCCGTAGTAGTCCTTCTGCGTCCACTTCTCGAGCGGATGGTTGTGGCACCGGGCGCACGTGATCGTGACGCCGAGGAAGGCCTGGGTGTAGTTCTCGGCCAGGTCGATCGGGTTGCGGTGGATCAGGAAGTAGTTGACGGCGCCCTGCTCGTCGCTGCGGCCGGAGGCGGTGGTCAGCTCGCGGGCGAACGCGTCCCACGGCGTGTTCGCGGCCACCGCGGCGCGGATCCAGCCGTAGAAGGACTGGGCGTTCTTGCGGCTGAGCTTGCGCGTGGAGACGAGGAGCACGTCCGACCACTTGTACGCCCAGTAGTCCACGAACTCCGGACGCTCGAGGAGCGCGTCCACGAGCCGCGCGCGCTTGTCCGGCGCGGGGTCGCCGAGGAAGCGTTCCCGCTCCTCGGGCGTGGGCAGGATGCCGGCGGCGTCGAGGAAGGCCCGGCGGATGAACGCGGCGTCGCTGGCCGGCGGCGAAGGCGCCAGGCGGAGCTGCCGCAGCTTGGTCACCACCAGGTCGTCGATGAAGTTGTGGCGGGGGGAGTCCGCGAAAACGGACTCGTCCACGGCCCGGGGGAAGGGGATGGCCACCCGGGTGTGGCCGACCAGGCTCAGGTACGCCACGTTCACGGCCGTCTCGCCGTGGCCCTGCGCCTCCACCAGGCCGGTGTCGTCCACGGCGGCCACGGTCTGGTCGCCGGAGGAGAAGGCCGCCCAGCGCGTGACGTCTTCCACGGCGCCGTCCGAGAAGTGCGCCCGCACCGTGAGCCGCATCCGCTCCCCGTCGGCGAGCGTGCGGCGCGGCGGCGCGACCTCCAGCCGCCGGATCCGCGCATCGGACTCCCGCGGCGGAGGGGCGCCGGCGGCGATCCAGGACGCGATCGCGCGGTACTCGGGCGAGTCCACCGTGAAGCGGCGGCCGCCCATGTGCGGCACGGCCCGCGTGGGCTTGAGCAGGAGCAGGCTGCGCGCCGGCTCGAGCGGGTTCGTGCGCCGGCCGGCGGCCTGGCGGGTGAGCGTGAGGTAGTCGGTCTCGGGGTCGTAGCCGCGCAGCGTCAGCTTGAACCCGTTCTTGCCGGACGCGGCCCCGTGGCAAGAGCCGGAATTGCATCCCATCTTCGTCAGGATCGGGATGACGTGGTTGCGGAAGCTGACGTCGGGCGGCTCGCTCGAGCGCGCGGCCGCGCCGCCCAGCAGGAGAACGACGGCCCCGAGGATGGGGCTCACCCGAGCAGCTCCTTGATCGGCTCCACCCCGCGATCCACCACCGGCATCGGCCGGTTCTGTGGGCCGGGCAGGTCCGACTCGAGGTCCACGCCGATGGCGTGCAGGATGGTGGCCGCGACACTCGCGGCCGACGCCGGCCGGTCCCGAGGATAGGCGCCGATCTCGTCCGAGGCGCCGACGACCTGTCCGCCCCTGACGCCGCCCCCGGCCCACACCATCGACCAGCACTGCGGCCAGTGGTCGCGGCCGCCCGCGGGGTTGATCTTGGGCGTGCGGCCGAACTCGCCGGTGGCGATCACGAGCGTGTTCTCCAGCATCCCGCGATCGTGCAGGTCCTCCAGCAGCGAGCTGTAGGCGTGGTCGAACATGGGACCGAGCAGGTCGCCGTAGGCGCTGATGGGGCTGAAGGGCGCCGAGCCGTGGATGTCCCAGGTGATCTCGTTGAACACCGTCTCGAACATGTTCACGGTCACGAAGCGGACGCCCGCCTCGACGAGCCGGCGGGCGAGGAGGCAGCTCATGCCGAACCGGTTGCGGCCGTAGCGGTCCTTCACCGCGTCCGCCTCCCGCCCGAGGTCGAACGCCTCGCGCGCCTTCGCCGAGGAGATCAGGGTGTACGCCTGCTCGAACGACGAGTCCATCAACCGCGCCTGCGGGCTCGCCTCGAACGACCTCACCGCGCCGTCCACCAGCGGACGCAGGGCGCGCCGCCGGTCGGCGCGGACCGGCGTGAGGTAGTCGGGCGGCCGCAGGTCCGGGACCTTGAAGTCGGGGGCGGACGGGTCGGCCATGAGCGCGAACGGGTCGTGCGGCTTGCCGAGGAACCCCGCCGTCTGCCCGTGCGGCATGTTGCCGCCGGTGTTCCCGATCGGCCTGGGCAGCAGCACGTGCGGCGGCACGTCGCCCTTGGGCCCCTTGAGATAGCCCAGGATCGAGCCCACGTGCGGGGACTCGAGACCCGCCTGGAAGAGCCGGCCCGTCTGCATCACCTGGTGCCCGGCGTCGTGGACCGCCACGCCGGCGTAGTGCACCGAGCGCAGGAGGGCGAACTTGTCCGCGTGCCGGGCCATGCGCGGGAAGATCTCGCTGATCTGGACGCCCGGGACGTTCGTGGCGATGGGCTTGTAGGGCCCGCGCACCTCGGCCGGCGCCTCGGGCTTCATGTCCCAGGTGTCGAGCTGGCTCGGGGCGCCCACCAGGAAGAGGAGGATGACGTTGACGTCGTTGTCGGCGTCCACGGCGCCGTAGGCCTTGAGCTTGAACAGGTCGGACAGGGTCAAGCCGAGCAGGCCGACGGTCCCCGCGTGCAGGAAGTCCCGCCGCGTCAGGCCGTCACAGAAGCGCACGGCCCGGTCGGCGTCCAAGCGGATCATGGCGGCCTCCGTCTTCACGGACTCGCGGGGACGGGCTCGAGATGCTGTCCGGACGTGTTGGGGAGATGATATCCGAACTCGTCCGGGGACGGGTACCCTGGAGGGCATCATGCGACCGCTCCTTCACGCCTCGCTCGCGCTGCTGCTGGCCGCCGGAGGCGCCGCCGCCGCCGAGACCACCCGCTTCGGGAAGCCGCTGCGCGGCCTGCCCGTGACGCCCCTGGCCGAGCTGCTCGCCCGCCCCGAAGCCGGCAGGGCGGTGCGGCTCGAGGGAACGATCGACCGCGTGTGCCGCAACAAGGGCTGCTGGCTCGAGCTGAAACAGGGCGAGGCGTCGGTCCACGTGACCTTCGAGGGGTACTCGTTCTTCGTGCCGCGAGACTCGGCCGGACGGCCCGTCGTGCTCGAAGGCAAGGTGGTGGTGAAAGAGCCCGCGCCCGGCGAGGCGGAGCACAAGAAGTCGGAGGGCGCGGAGCGCGCCGGCGCGCGCGTCTCCGTCGAGGCCACGGGCGTCGAGATCGCGGACCGGCCGTAGGCCGGCCGCGCCCGCGCTCAGTCGATCGCGAGCACCAGCAGCGTGGCGTCGTCCACGAACGAGCCGCCGCCAAAGGCGCGGGCGGAGTCGAGCAGCCGATCCTTCAGCCCCGGCGCGTCCAGATGCCGGTGGGAGAGCACCAGCTCGACCAGTTTCGGCTCGCCCAGCTCCTCACCGGTCGCTCCCGGCAGCTCGCTGACGCCGTCGGTGAAGAGGACCAGCCGGTCGCCCGGCCGCAGCGCCAGGTGCCCCTCGGCGTACCGCCCGGCCGCCACGCCCGCGATCACCGGCCCGCCGCTCTCGAGTCGCACGTGCGTGCCGTCGGCCCGGGCCAGGATCGGCGGGTTGTGGCCGGCGTTCGCGTACGAGAGCCGCCGCGTCGCCGCGTCGAGGACGAGGTACACGAGCGTCACGAACTTCTCGTCGGTCAGGCGCGGGGCCATGACCCGGCGCAGGTGCCCGCACAACTCGCCGGGCGTCCATCCCTCGGCCGCGAGCGCCCGCACGGCCGCCTGGAGGTTCGACATGAGGAGCGCGGCCGCCATGCCTTTGCCGGCGACGTCCGCGATGCACATCGCGATGCGCCCGGGCTGGACCTCGAACACGTCGTAGTGGTCGCCGCCGAGCCCGGCCGCCGGCTGCCAGGCGGCGGCGACGCCGAGGCCGGGCGAGGAGGGGAGCTGGCGGGGCAGGAGCGCGGCCTGGATCTCGCGCGCCGCGGCCAGCTCGCGCTCGTGCAGCCTCTCGGCCGCGCGGCGCGCGCGGGCGGCCAGCACCTGCGCGCGCACGGTCGCCAGGAGCTGGCCGTTGTCCCAGGGCTTGCGCACGAAGTCGCCCACGCGGTGGCGCAGGCCCTCGATGGCCAGATCGACCGTGGCCCACGCCGTCATGACCACCACCGGCAGGCGGGCGTCGCGCGCCCGGATGGCGGGCAGGAGGTGGAGGCCTTCCTGGCCCGACGTCGTGCCGCGGGCGTAGTTGAGGTCCATCAGCACGAGATCGAACGGTCGCCGGTCGAGCGCCGCGAGCAGCGCGGCCGGAGAGGCCACGACCTCGACGTCGTAGTCCATCTTCAGGAGCAGGCTGAGCGCCTCGCGCACCTCGGCCTGGTCGTCCGCGACGAGGATGCGCGCCACGCCGGCGCCGTCGGTTCCCGTCTTCTCGAGGTCGGACGCGACGCGCATGTTCGAGTGCGGGGAGCAAGCGATGTGCCAGAGGCAGCGACCGGGATCCACGGGGCTTGGGAGGGCGCGGGCCCCCGGTGGTGTCCGGTGCTGGGAAGGGCGGATCCCA
>DATKEG010000222.1:0-18294 GCA_035544515.1 Vicinamibacteria bacterium
CACGCGGCGCCGCCCTCCGGCCCGTGCTCACTCCTCGCGCAGCGCGGACGCCGGATCGACGCGCGCGGCGCGGCGCGCCGGCACGAGGCAGGCCAGGAGAGCCGCGGCGGCGAGCAGGGCCGCGGCCGTGGCGGGCGCGGCCAGATCGTGGGGCGGCACGCCGAAGAGCAGCCCGGAAACGGCGCGGCCCAGGGCGAAGGACCCGGCGATCCCGACGGCCAGGCCCGCCAGCACCGGGCCCATGCCCTCGCGGAGGACGAGTGCCATCACGCTGCGCGCGCGCGCGCCGAGCGCCATGCGCACGCCGATCTCGCGCGTCCGCCGGCCGACCATGAACGCCACCACGCCGTACGTCCCGATGGCGGCCAGGGCCAGCGCCGCGAGCGCGAAGCCGGCGAGGAGCTGCATCCCGAAGCGGGCCCCCCCCATGGCCTCGTCCACCAGCGCCTCCATGGTCGTGACGTCCGTCAAGAGCAGCTCCCGGTCCACGTCCCGGACCGCCTCCCGGACGGCGCGGACGAGCGCGAGCGGCTCGCCCGCGGTACGCACCACGAGGTGGCGGAGTCCCTCGTCGGACTGCAGGTAGGACATGTAGAGGTCGAGCCGCGCCACCTGCAGCTCGCGGTACCGCGAGTCGCCGACCACGCCCGCGATGGTCACCCACGCCAGCGGGTAGGGTGCCGTCGGCATGGGCATCTGCAGCCGCTTGCCGAGGGGGTCCTGCCCCGGCCAGTACCGCCGGGCCATCGTCTCGCTGATCACGGCCACCGTGGGCGTGCCCTCCGTGTCCCTGTCCGTGAACGTGCGGCCGGCGACGAGCGGCATGCGCATGGTCCGGAAGAACTCCGGCGTCACGATCTGCAGGTTCAACGATGGGTTCCGCTCGGCGTCGTCCTTGGACTGGCCCTCCACCGTGAACGGCCAATCGAGCCCGACGTGGCTCCACAGCGGCCGGATCAGGACGGCCGCCGAGGATTCCACGCCAGGAACGCCGTCGATGCGGTCGAGCACGGCACGGTACAGGGCGCGTCTGTGCGCCACGGCGGGGTACTTGTCGCGCGGGCCAGACATCTCGACCGCGAGCACGCCGCGCGGCTCGAAGCCGAGGTCGAGGCGGCGCAGGTTCTGGAACGTCTGCACCAGCAGCCCGGCCCCCGACAGCAGCACGACCGCGACCGCCGCCTCCGCGCCGACCAGCAGCGCGCGCAGCCCGCGGTGGCGGCCCGCGCCGGCGGTGCGGGCGCCTTCCCCGAGCGTCTCCGTGAGCGCCGGCCGCGACGCCAGGAACGCGGGTACGACGCCGGCGAGCAGCGAGGCGGCGGCGGTGAGGCCGAGGGCGAAGGCGAGCACGCGCGCGTCCACGGCCGCGTCGCCCAGCCGCGGCACCTCGGCGGGGACGAGGGAGGTCAGCACGTCGAGGCTCCACACGGCGAGGGCCACGCCGGCGAGGCCACCCGCGACGGCGAGCAGCGCGCTCTCCGCCAGGAGCTGCCGGACGAGGCGGGCGCGGGTGGCGCCCAGCGCCAGACGCACCGCGATCTCGCGCTCGCGGGCGCCGGCGCGGGCGAGCAGCAGGGCGGCCACGTTCGCGCACGCGATCAGCAGCACCAGCAGCACGGCGAGGAGCAACACCAGCAGCGCCGGCCGAGCGGTGCCGAAGATGTTCTCGGGAAGCGGGGTCAGGACGACGCGCGGGTCCGGCCCGGTATTGCCGTGCGTGCGCCCATGGGACGCCGTGAGGCTGTCCAGCTCGGAGCGGGCCTGCGCGAGCGTCGTGCCCGCGGCGCGGCGGGCCACGAGCGTGGCCCACCCGACCTTCGGGTCGTCCACCAGCCCGGTCACGATCGGAACCAGCGGCGTCCACAGCTCGGCGCCGGCCGGATAGCGGAACTCGGGGCGCATCACGCCCGCCACCGTCATGGGGGTGGTGCCGTCCACCCGCACGTCCCGGCCCACCACGTCCGGGTCCGCGCCGAACTGCCGCTGCCAGAGGCCGTGGCTGATCACCACCACCCGCGGGGCACCGACCGCGTCCTCGGCCTCCGTGAACGTACGCCCGTGCAGCGCGCGGGCGCCGAGCACGTCGAAGAAGTTGCCCGTGACGATCCGGCCTTCCACGCGCACCGGCTCCTCGCCGGCCAGGAAGAAGCCCGAGTTCACGGCGGGCATGGCCGCCACCGCCTCCAGCGTGCGGCTGTGCGCGCGCACGTGGCGCAGGTAGGGGTACGACACCTCGATGAAGGGCGCATTGCGCTCGAGGACGCTCAACCAGACCGTCACCAGGCGATCCGGCTGCGCGAAAGGCAGCGGCCGCAGCAGCACCGCGTCCACCACGCTGAAGACGGCCGTGCTCGACCCGATGGCGAGGGCGAGCGTGCCCGCGGCCACCGCGAAGACCAGCGGCCGGCGGCGGAACGACCGCAGCGCGTAGCGCAGGTCCGAGAGGAGCGCGGACACTAATCCACCACCCAGCCGTCGCGCAGATTGACGATCCGGTTCCCGTAGGTCGCGTTCACCTCCGAATGGGTGACCTGGATGATGGTCGTGCCCTCCAGGTTGAGCTTGCGGAAGAGCTGCATGATCTCGCGGCCCTGCTCGGAGTGCAGGTTGCCGGTCGGCTCGTCGGCCAGGATCAGCTTGGGGCTGGCCACCACCGCGCGCGCCACCGCCACGAGCTGCTGCTGTCCACCCGAAAGCTGGCTCGGGTAGAGGTCCTTCTTGCCCACGATCTGGAAGCGGTCGATCACGTCGGCCACGATGGACTGGCGCTCCGACTTCTTTATGTCGCGGTAGGAGAGCGGGATCTCGAGGTTCTCGTACACGGTGAGGTCGTCGAGCAGGTGGTAGCTCTGGAACACGAAGCCGATGTTCTTCTTCTGCAGCTCCAGGCGCTCCTTGCGACCGAGCTTGTGCACGGGCTGGCCGGCGAGCGTGTATTCGCCCGTCCAGGCGCTGTCGTGCATGCCGAGCACGTGGAGGAGCGTGGACTTGCCCGCGCCCGACGGTCCCATGATCGAGATGAACTCGCCCTCGTTGACGTCCAGGTTGACGCGGCGCAGGACGAAGACCTTCCCGCCGCCCTGGTCGTAGGCCTTCTCGAGGTTGCGCATCTGGATCATGACGGTTTCCCTTCAGTCCTGACGGAGCGCGAGCACCGGATCGACGGCCGCCGCGCGCCGTAGTTGGGCGGCGAGACCTGGGTGCGGACGGGGCCGGTGGGCGGGCGTTCCCAGAGCACCACGATCCGACCCGTGTCCGGGTAGGGCAGCGGCCGCAGCAGGAGGCTTTCGACGATGCTCGCCGCGGCGGTGACCGCGCCGATCCCCAGGCCCAGCGTCAGCGCGGCCGTGGCGGTGAAGCCGGGGTTGTTCCGCAGGCTGCGCACGGCGATGCGGACGTCGCGTGTCAGGGCGTCCATCGTCTACTCGGCGCGCAGCGCCGCGAGCGGGTCCGCGCGCGCGGCCCGGCGGGCGGGCCGGTAGCAGGCGAGCGCCGCGACCGCGGTCAGGATCGCGGCGACCGCCAGGAAGGTCGCGGGGTCGGTGGGACGCACGCCGAAGAGCATGCCGGACACGAACTTCCAGCTCTTCCACCAGCGCAGCTCCTGGGCCAGGGGCGTGTACAGGGCGGGCGCGTCGCTCTCGTCCAGCCCCGTCCCGCGGACGTCGCCCACCACGCCCACCACCGTGATCCACGTGAGTTCGTCCGCGCGCGCCCAGGCCACGCGCCGGCCGAGCGGATCCTCGCCGGAGAAGTGCTCGCGGGCGGCGGCCTCGTTGACCACGCCCACGAGCGGAGCGTCCGCCCGATCGGACTCGTCCAGGAGGCGGCCGCGCCGCAGCGGAAGGCCCACCGTCTCGAAGTAGGCGGGAGTCACCGCGCGGTTGGACAGCTCCGGCTCGGTGCCGGGCCGCAGCGGCGGCCGGCCCTCGACGATGAAGTCGTGCGGCGTGAGCCCACCCGAGGCGAAGGGCAGCTCGCTGGTCGCCCCTGCGGCCGTCACGCCGGGCAGGGCGGCCACGCGCTCGAGCACCTGCTCGAAGAACCGGTTCCGCTTGGGGATGTCGCCGTAGCTCGCGGTGGGCAGCGTGAGGTTGAACGTGACCAGGCGCGAGGGCTCGAAGCCCGGGTCCACGGACTGCAGCCGGTGCAGGCTGCGCAGCAGCAGGCCGGCCCCGACCAGCAGCACCAGGGCCAGCGCCACCTGCGACACGACCAGCAGGTCGCGCACGCGCCGGCCGGGCCGTCCCGTGCCGGTCCGTGCGCCCTCCTTCAGCGAGTCGGCCAGCGGGACGCGCGAGCCGTGCAGGCCGGGGGCCAGGCCGAAAAGCAGGCCCGTGAGCACGGCGACCCCTCCCGTGAAGGCGAGCACGCGCAGGTCCAGGCTCACACCGTCGAGGCCGGGCACCTGCGGCGGCGCCAGGCGCACCACCACGCCGACCAGCCACAAGGCCACCACGAGGCCCGCGGCGCCGCCCAGCGCGGCGAGAAGCACGCTTTCGGCCAGCAGTTGTCGCAGCAGCCGAGCGCGCCCGGCGCCCAGCGAGGCGCGGACGGCCATCTCCCGCTCGCGCGAGGCGGCCCGGACCAGGAGCAGGTTGGCGACGTTGGTGGCCGCGATCAACAGCACGAGGAAGACGGCGCCCAGCAGGAGCAGCAGCGCGTCGCGGATGTCGCGCACGAGGAACCCGTGAAGGGGCGACAGCGGGTAGCGCCGGTCCGTGTTCTCCTCGGGGTAGGCGGCGGCCAGGCGGGCCGCGATGGCGTCGAGCTCGGCCTGGGCCAGGGCGATGCTCGCGCCGGGCGCGAGCCTGGCCACCGCGGCCAGGGTGTGGGCGCCGCGCGCGCCCGCCTCCGAGGGCGACTCGACGGCCAGGGGGACGAAGACCTCCGCCTCGAGTCCCGGGAGCCGGAAACCGGGAGGCATCACCCCGAGCACCCGGTACACGCCGCTGCTGAAGCGCAGCGTGCGGCCGGGCACGTCGGGGTCGCCGGCCAGCCTTCCTCGCCAGAACGCATGGCTGAGGACGACCACTCTCTCCCCGTTCGGCCGGTCGTCCTCGGGCCCGATGGCGTGCCCCAGGGCCGGCGGCACGCGGAGCGTGCGGAACAGGTCGCCCGTGACCGCCGCGCCAAGGACGCGCTCGGCCACGGGCCCGCCCACGAGGTCGAGAGAGTGCGCCCGGTAGCCCCCCAGGCCGCCGAGCGTGCGCCCCTGCGCTTTCAGGTCGTCCAGGTCGGGCCAGGAGCTGCCTCCGCGGATGCGGACGAGGCGCTCCGGCTCCGCGTAGGGCAGCGGCCGGAGCATGACCGCGTGGACGACGCTGAACATGGCCGTGTTCGCGCCCATGCCCAGCGCGAGGGTGGCCACCGCCGCGGCCGTGAAGCCCGGCGAGCGGCGCAGCAACCGGAACGCATGCCGCAGGTCCTGGAGCAGGGTGTCCATGGCGCCCAAGGAGCGAGTGCAGTCTCCGGTGCGGTCAGGCCGGCAGGTCGGCCGCGAACGCCGGCTCGCCGGCCGTGTCGTCCGCCGTTCCCCGGCGCAGGCCGAGCCGCTTCAGCTTCTCGCTCAGCGTGCTCGGCAGGATGCCCAGCAGGGCGGCGGCCCGGCGCTGGTTGCCGCAGGTGGCCTGGAGCGCGGCCAGGATCAGCCCGCGCTCGTAGTCGTTCATCCGCTGCTTCAGTGTCATGGGTCCCCCTACTGGGTGCGAAGGGCCGTCATGGGATCGACGCGCGCGGCGCGGCGCGCGGGCAGGTAGCTGGCCAAAAGCGCGACCGCCGTCATGAGGACGGCGATGGCCACGAAGGTGAGCGGATCGGTCGGGCTCACGCCGGGCAGGAGACCGCGCAGGCCCTGGGCCAGGGCCGCCGCGCCCAGGGCGCCCAGCGCCACGCCCGCCAGCGCCAGGCGCAGCCCCTGGGCCAGGACGAGCCCGAGCAGGTCGCGGCGGCTGGCGCCGAGGGCGACACGCACGCCCATCTCGCGCGTGCGGCGGCTCACGGACCAGGCGACCAGCCCATAGAGTCCCGTGGCGGCCAGGCCGAGGCCGAGCGCCCCCAGCGCGCTCGCGATGGTGCCCGCCATGCGCTGCGGAAAGAGCGCGAGGGCGACCGCTTCGCGCAGCGGCATGGTCTCCATCACCGGCAGGTCCTGCTCGAGGCCGGCGACCTCCCGCCGCAGCGCCGCCGAGGCGAGGGCAAGGTCGCCCCGCGCCCGCAGGAGGACGCGGACGCGCGGGGTGAAGGCCTGCGCGAGCGGCACGTAGAGGTGCGGCGAGGTCTCCTCGGTGAGCCGCCGCATCTTGACGTCGCGCGCCACGCCCACCACCTCGCGCTCGACGCTTCCGTGGCGCAGCCGGCGGCCGGCGGCCTCGGCACCCGGCCACAGCCGCCGGGCCAGCGCCTCGCTGATCACGGCCACGGGGCGGGAGGACGGGCCGTCCGCGGTGGAGAAGGCGCGTCCGGCCAGCAGCGGTATGCGCATCGTCTCGAAGTACGCCGGGGTGACGGCGCTGACCGGCACGTTCAGGCCCGCCGCGGGCAGCGGCGGCTCCGCCTGCGCGTGCACGGCGGCGGTCGGAGGCGCGAGCGAGCGCAGGGGGATCCAGGTGGTCAGGCTGGCCGACTGCGCCCCGGGCAGGGAAAGCAGCCGCTCCAGGAGCCGGTCGTAGAACGCGCGGCCGTGCGTCTCGTCCCTGGCCAGCAGCGTCAGGTCGAGGCGTGCCGTGGTCACGCCGTCGAGGCCGAAGCCGGGATCGAGCACGCGCGCCCGTTGCAGCGTGCGCACGAACAGGCCGGCCGCGACGAGCAGGACCATGGAGAGGGCTATCTGGCCGACGACGAGCGCGCGCCGGGCCCGCGCGCGGGTCCCACCCTCTTCCGCGCGGCCGTCGCGCAGGGCGGACGCCAGGTCGAGGCGTGAGGCCTGCAGCGCGGGGACGAGCCCGAAGGCCACGCCGGCCACCAGCGTCGCGAGCGCCGCGAAGGCCAGCACGCGCACGTCCAGCCCGAGGTCGAACCGCAGGGGCACCACGAAGCCGGGCTGGAAGGCATGCAGCAGGTCGGCCGCCCAGGCCGCGAGGGCGACGCCGAACGCGCCACCCGCGAGGAGCAGGAGCAGCGCCTCGGCCATGAGCTGCCGGACGAGGGCGGCCCGGGAGGCTCCGAGCGCGAGGCGCAGGGCCACGTCGCGCGCGCGGCCGGCCGCCCGCGCCAGCAGCAGACCCGCGAGGTTGACGCAGGCGATGAGCAGCACGAGCGCGGCCACGGCCTGCAGGACGGCCAGGAACGACACGACCGCGCCCCGCAGCGAGTCGTCGACGCCGGTCGTGCGCCGCACGTCGGCCGTGGCGTCCTTGTGCCGCCCCGGGTGCTCGCGCGCGAGGCCGGACATCACCGTCGCCAGGTCGGCCTGGGCCTGCGCCACCGTCCGCCCCGGGGCGAGACGGCCCACCAGCTCGAGCCAGTCGTTGTCGCGCGACGCCACGTCCTCTCCGGGCGCGGCCTGCGCCGCCATGGCCAGCGGCACCCACACCTCGAAGGGGAAACCGACGAAGTGCCCCTGGAATCCCTCGGGGCCGACGCCGACGACCGTGAACGGGAAGCCGTTGAGACGAATCGTCCGGCCGACGACCAGGGGATCGCCGCCGAAGCGGCTCCGCCAGAGCGCGTCGCTGATCACGGCCACCGCCGAGGCGCCCGGCACGGCGTCGTCCCCCTCGGCCAGGAGGCGGCCGTGCCGCGCGCGGACGCCGAGCACGTCGAAGAAGTTGCCGGTGACGAGCTGGAGGCCGACCAGCTCGGGCGCGCCGTCGCCGTCGCCGAGCGCGGCCCCCCGGCCGTTGAACGCGGCCAGGCCATCGAGCGCTCGCGTGCGCTCACGCAGGTCACGGTAGTCGGGCGCGGAGAGTCCCAGGAACGTGGCGCCGTCCGCGGCCGTGCGGTGCACGTTGACCAGCCGGTCCGCGTTGGCGATGCCGGGCAGGGGCCGCAGGAGCACGGCGTTGACCAGGCTGAACAGCGCGGTGTTCGCGCCCAGGGCGACGCCCAGCGTGACCACGGCGGCCACCGCCAGGGCGGGGCTGCGCCGCCACGAACGAGCGGCAAGGCGGAGGTCGCGCAGGGCCCGTTCCATGGCCGATCGGGTGCTAGGGATGCATCGGCGTCCGCTCGGCTAGGCCACGCCGGCGGCCGTGGAGCCTTCCGCGCTCTCGCTCTCGTCCACCACGCGGCCGTCGAACAGGTGGACGATCCGTTCCGCGTAGCGCGTGAAGCGCGGGTCGTGGGTCACCATGCAGATGGTGGCGCCGCCGCGGTGCAGCTCGCGCAGGAGGTCCATCACGGCCTCGCCGTTCTTGGAGTCGAGGTTCCCGGTGGGCTCGTCCGCGAGCATGATCGAGGGCTGGCCCACGATGGCGCGGGCCACCGCCACGCGCTGCTGCTGGCCGCCCGAGAGCTGGCTCGGCAGGTGCTTGGCGCGGTGGGCCATGCCCACGCGCTCGAGGGCCTCCTTCGTCCGTTGCGAGCGTTCGGAGGACTTCATGCCGCGATAGGTCAACGGCAGCTCGACGTTCTCGAACACGGTGAGGTCGCCGATCAGGTTGAAGCTCTGGAAGATGAACCCGATCTCACGGTTGCGGATGCGGGCCCGCTGGCCGAGGTCCAGGCTCTGCACCGGCTGGTCGTTCAGCACGTAGGTGCCCTCGGTGGGGGAGTCGAGCAGGCCCAGGATGGAGAGCAGCGTGGACTTGCCGCATCCCGAGGGCCCGCCGATCGCCACGTATTCCCCGCGGTCGATGTTCAGGTGGATGTTGGCCAGCGCGTGCGTCTCCACCTCGTCCGTGTAGAAGACCTTGGACAGGTTCTCCAGCCGGATCAACGGTTCTCCCATCGCTCTCTCCTCAGTTCAGGCGGATGCGGTCGAAGGCGTCCCATTGCGACGTGTCGGACAACACGACCTGATCGCCCACGGCCAGCCCGTCCACGATCTCGATGGTGTTCACGGAGGCGCGGCCCAGGCGCACCCGGGTGCGCACCGCGCCCCCGTCCTCCTGCACCTTGAACAGCGTCACCAGGCTGTCGGGCTGGCCCTGCGCCGGCCGGCTCACGTAGAGGACGTCGGTCAGGCGCTCGAGCTCGATGGTCCCGTCCACGGTCAGGTCCGGGCGCGCGCCGCGGGGCAGCGCGCCGGTGAGCGCCACGTCCACCGTGACCGTCCCGTTCTGCGCGGCGGGGTCGATGCGCGACACCTTCCCCTCCACGATCCCGTTGCGCGTGTCGATGCTGGCGAACTGGCCGAGCTGGACGTCGCGCGCCTGCGTTTCCGCCACCCGGATCACGGCCTTGAGGTGGTCGGGCTGGGCGACGCGGGCCAGGTTCGTGCCCGGCGTCACGCGCTGGCCCACCTCGACCGGCACCTGCTGGAGCACGCCGGCCAGGCTGGAGCGGACGTGGAGCTGGCGGACCTGCTCGCGGCGGAGCCGCGCCATGGCCCGGCGCTGCTCGACCCGCGCGCGCTGCACGGAGAGCTGCGCCTCCACGGCCTCGGCGTTCTTGGCCAGCCGCTCGTGCTCGATGCGGTTGCGCTGCGCCAGCTCGTCGGCGGCGAGCTTCGAGAGCTGCAGCGTGAGGTCGGCGATCAGGCCCTGCGCGGCGAGCTGGGCGTCGGTCTCGGCCCGCAGCTTGGCCTGGTGGTACTCGGACTGGATGCGCGCGGCCGTGGCCTGCTGGTCGAGGTGGCCCCGCTCGAGGTTGACCTTGGTCTCGATGTATTGGGCCTCCGCCTCGCGGAGCTGCGACTCGGCTTCCAGCGCCTGTTGCTCCACCTCGGGATTGGACAGCTCGAGGATCACGCTGTCCGTCGTCACCGCCGTGCCCGGATAGAGCACGATCCGCTCCACGCGGCCCTCCGTCACGGCGGGGATCCAGCGGATCTCCTCGGGCACGAGCGTGCCCAGGCCTCGCACCTGCCGGAGGAGCGGGCCCCGCTTGACGATGTCCACGAGCACCGTCGAGCGCTCGACCCGGGGGGCCGCCGGCTTGAGGCGCGAGAGGCCGAGCGTGATGAGCAGGACCGCGAGGGCGGCCGCCGCGCCGTAGGCGATGCGGCGCATCTTGCGGGCGCGGGCGACGGAGGCGGGGCGTGCGATGTCCATCCGACCTGCTCCTGTTCCAAACGCCGTGCCGGCTCCGGCCGGCCGGGCAAGTGGCAGGCGCTCAACGCCTTGAGGGCCGGAATTCGCCCGGCCGACGGTCCGGAGTGTCCGCCTGTGGGACGCCGATGTCCCGGAACCGCGCTCAGTCCGGCGGATGCGGGCCGGGGACACCGGTGAGCCCGCCTCTCTGAGCCCACAGGTACACCGCCGTGCCGCCGAGGATCACGAACCCTCCCGCCACGACCCAGGGGCCGGCGGCCTCGCCGTGGACGATCCAGGCCCAGACCGGGCTGAGCACGGGCTCGACGAACATCAGGAGCGTGGCCTCGAGCGCCGGCACGTGACGCAGGCCGCGGAGCATCAGCGCATAGCCGGCGCCGATCTGGACCACCCCGAGGTAGGCGAGGATCAGCCAGTCGGACGGCCGCGCCGGCCCGAGCGGCAGCGCGAACGGCAGGGCGACGGTGAAGGTGAGCAGGTTGCCGAGGACGACCGCGCCCGGCGCCGCCGCCTCGTTCGACGCGCCCGCCCGCGCCAGCCGGCGCAGCCCGATCATCATCACGGCCACCGTGAAGCCGCAGCCCACGGCCAGGACGTTCCCCAGGAGCGGCCGCGGCGACAGGCGCGCGGGCGGATCCACGCCGAGGAAGACCAGGACCAGGCCGGCCGCCAGCACGCCCATGTAGAGGAGGTCGCGCCGCCGCGTCTTCTCGTGCAGCAGCCACGGGCCGAGCAGGGCGATGTACAGGGGCGAGGTGGATTGCAGGAAGATCGTGCTCGCGGCCGTCGTCATCTTGTTGGCGAGGACGAAGAGGAGGGCGGTGGCCGTGTAGGGGACGGCCACGATGGCGGCGCGCGGCGTGAGGCCGCGACGCGCGAGCGGCACCAGCGCGAGCACGGTCACCCCGGCGATGGCGGCACGGAGGCTGGCCACCTCCCACCCGTCGAGGCGGCAGGCCTTGAGCGCGGCGCCGGCGGTGGAGAAGCACACCGCCGCCGCGATCAGCTCGAGCCGGGCGCGCTGCTGGGGGCTCAAGCCCCGTCGAACTCGTCGCGCAGCAGCCCCATCACCAGCGTGTCGAGGTAGCGGCCGTCCTGGTAGCGGTCCTGGCGCAGCCGGCCCTCCGGCTTGAAGCCGATCTTCTCGTAGCAGCGGATGGCGGGCGCGTTGTCCTCGAACACGCGGAGGAAGACCCGGTTCAGGTTCAGCTCCCGGAAGGCCCAGACCACGAGCGTGCGCGTGGCGTCCGTGCCGTAGCCCGCGTTCCAGAGGGCCTTCTCCCCGACGAACAGGCCCAGCTCGCCCGCGCGGCTGCGCCAGTCGATGGCGTGGAAGCCGATGACGCCGATCGCGTCCCAGTCGGCCTGGCTCCCCGTGCGAAGCCCTTCGATGACGAAGGCCTGGAGCGCCGGCTCGGCCTTGAGCTGCTCCTCGAACCACTGCTCCTCGTGCGCGACGCTCATCGGGTAGATCAGCGCCAGGTGCCGCCGCACCTCCGGGTCGTTGAGCCAGGCCGAGAAGCGCGGCAGGTCCGCCCGCTCGGGCCGCCGCAGCCGCACCTTGTGGCCCAGGATCATGTCGGGAATGATGTCCCAGGCCGCCCCGCGCGCCAACCCGCGGCCCGGCCGTTGTCAGGCGCTACTCGAGCGTCCGGCGCCCGAAGCGGAGCGCTTCCTTCCGCGGCCGCGGCGGTTCATCCGCCGCGGCGCGACCACGAAGCCCCACGCGGAGCGTAGGGCGCCGCATTCCGGAATCAGAAGCTGAAGCGCAGCGACCCCTGGATGATCCGCGCGTTGCGCGCCGCCGTGGCCTTGCCGAAGTTCGCGTTGACCTGGTTGCCCGCGGCGTCGAACCGCAGCGTGTTGTCGACACCCTGGCCGCCGGTGGCGGCGTTGACCGTCGCCCCGCCGAACTGCGTGTGGTTGAGCAGGTTGTACGCCTCGACACGGAACTGCAGGCGCCGGTGGCCGTTGCCGAGGGGGAAGTTCTTGAAGAGAGACAGGTTCCAGTTGTTGATCCCCGGCCCGCGGAAGACGTACCGCGCGGCGTCTCCGATGTCCCCGCGGCCGGTCGGCCGCGCGAACGCCGCCGGGTCGACCCATGTCCCGGGCTGGCCCGGGGTGGCGTTGCCGCCGCCCTGGGGGTTCCCGACCACGCGGGGCCGCACCACGCGCACGCCGCCGCCGGCGTCGCCGGCGTTGCCCCCGGTCCCGCCCGTGAAGTCGAAGTTGTCCACCGTGGTCATGAAGACCGGGCTCCAGTCGCCGCTCGCGAAGGCGTTCTCGCCCGAGAGCTGCCAGTTGTCGAAGAGGAAGCGCACCGCGCCGTTGTCCCAGAGCCTGCTCGCCTTCGGCAGGTCCCAGGTGTAGTTGATGACGAGGTTGTGGGTCTGCGTGCCGGCCAGCGGCGCGTAGTGCCAGGCCCTGAGCGGCCGCACCGAGCTGACCTGCTGCTCGTCGTCGTCGGCCACGCCGAGCGCCTTGGCGAACGTGTAGGCCACCGCGAACTGGAAGCCTCGCATGTACCTCCGGTTGAGCTGCACCTGCAGGCCGTTGTAGTTCGACGTGCCGTGATGGCTGCGCCGCGTGATGTTCTCGTAGCCGAGGTAGGGCCGCAGGAAGGTGTCCGGCTTCGGGTTGGCGGGGTTCTGGGGGTTGGCGTTCTGCGGGTTCACGTTCACGAACTTCGCCCCGTCCGGCACCACGTTGATGTTGGTGGCCAGCTCCAGGTTCCGGGTCACGTTCCCCACGTACGTGAGGTCCACCACGGTGCCCCAGCCGATCTCGCGCTGGACGCCCAGCGACCAGTTGTAGCTGGTCGGCGTCCTGGCGTCGCGCTCGAGGGAGAACACGTTGCTCGGCCGCTGCGCCGACGCCGCGCCCAGCAGCGTGTCCATGGACCCGTAGTAGACGATCGGCGTGAAGACGGCGGGCGGGTTGTTGGCCGACTGGTCCATGCTGCGCGCGGTGATGTGCGCGTTGTGGTACAGGCCGGCGCTGGCGTGCAGCGCGGTCTTGCCGTCCCCGGTCAGGTCGTAAGCGACGCCCAGGCGCGGCTCGGGGTGGATACCCTGGTTGTCGCGGAACCCCTTCGGGTAGTCGGGGTCGTCCCTGCTGACCATCCCGTTGGTGGGGTCGCCCGTGCCGGGGACGAAGCTGCCCACGTAGATGTTCGGGAGCACCTGCCCGGTGGCGGGGTCAAGGGCGACGTTCTGGTTGTCGACGCGGGCCGGCTGATACAGGCGGGGAGCACGCGCCGGGTCGTAGCGTTCCGGCACGAACGTGGCCGCGGGCAGGCTCGTGCTCCAGGGCTTGTACCACAGGAAGCGGACGCCGTAGTCCAGCGTCAGCCGGCGCGACGCCTTCCAGGTGTCCTGCACGTACCACTCGATCAGGGAGCGCCGGGCGTTCACCTCCGGCAGGGCGTCCACCTCGGTGTAGTCGCGGAACACGCCCAGGAGCGCGTTCGAGAACGCGTAGCGCGTGTCGAGCGGGTTGTTGTTGTCCGTGCTGAAGGTGTACTGCCCGGCCCAGGGGCCGGCCCCCACCCCGCCCAGACCCTCGGTGTTCCGGAGCTGCTCGAGGTAGACCCCGCCCTTGAAGGTGTGGCTGCCCTTGATCCAGGTGAGGTTGTCGCGGAAGGAGAAGACCCAGGCCGCGCCCCCGTCGCCGACCAGCCGGTTCTCGAAGGTCAGGTTGGGCTGGTCCACGCCGCCCGCGCTGGGCACGTTGAAGATGGCCTTGGGCAGCGCGCCCACCGGGTTCACGTCGTAGAGCTGGCCCAGCGTGAAGCCGTTGTCCGCCCGGCGCAGGCGCGCCCAGTCGGCGTCCGTGACCGGGTGGAACTGCTCGGTCTGCTTGCGCACGCCCGCGGCGGCGTCGTTGATGAGGTTCGAGCGGATGATCTTCGTGTAGTTGAGGCTGGCCCCCCGGTCCGTGTTGAGGTAGTGGGTGTTGAACCACCCGAACCTGGCGGGCCCCGCGGTGATCTCGCTGCCCCGCTGGTCCGACCACCAGTCCTTGTAGGTGAAGTAGAGGCTGTCGTTGGGAGACGGCCGCCAATCGAGGCGCAGGACGTTGTTGACCTTCGGGTTCTCGGCCGTCTCTTGCGACTGGTAGTTGTAGCCGAGGTTGCCCGGCGCGTTGGGCAGCGGCAGCATGTTCAGCAGGGCCAGGCCGTTCGGGTTGACGCGGCCGGCGGGGACGATGTTGCCCGGGAACGGCTGGCCGGTGAGCGGGTCGCGGATCGGGATCAGCCGGCCGTTGAGGTCGAGGGTCTGGGAGAAGTCGCCCCGGCGCTCCGCCTCCGTGGGCATGCGGTAGCTCCGCAGCGGACCGGGCCTCTCGGTCAGCGGGGCCTCGATCGAGTAGAAGAAGAAGAGCTTCTTGTCGGACCCCTTGTTCAGTCCGGGGATGGGGCCGCCCAGGTTGAACCCGAACGTGTTGAAGCGGTACTGGGGCCGCGGCCGGCCGGCCCGGTTGTTGAAGAAGTTGTTGGCGTTGAACTTCTCGTGGCGGCCGTAGTAGTAGGCGTTGCCGCGGTACTCCGCCCCGCCCGCCTTGCTCACGATCTGGATCTGGGCGCCGCCGCCCCGGCCGTACTCCGCCCGGTAGGTGTTGAGCAGGATCTTGATCTCGTCGACCGCGTCGAGGTTGATCTGCTGGGCCATGCGGTTGGTCTGGCCGACCTCGTTGCCGAGCACGCCGTCCACCATGATGGTGTTCCAGTCCCGGCGCTGACCACTCACGTGCGGCACCAGCGTGCCGAAGCTCTCGCCCAGGGAGTCCACCGTGTCCTCGTAGCGCACGCCGGGGACGAGGCGCATCAGGCTGGTGACGTCCCGGCCCTTGACCTGGATCTGCTCGATCTGCTGGGAGGTGATCAGTCCCGCGTGCTGGGACTCCTCCGTGTTGACCTTTGTACCGGACGCCTCCACGACGATGCTCTCGCCGAGGCCGACGCCGAGCCGGATGGCTCCCAGGGAGAGCCGTTCGGCGGCGGTCAGCACGTTGCGCGTCCGCTCGAAGGTGCGGAAGCTCTGCATCTCGACGCGCACGGTGTACGCGCCCGGCGGGAGCGTGGGGACCTGGAACACGCCCCGGGAGTCGGTCGCGACCGCGCGCGCCGCGAGCGTGCGTTCGTTGACGACGGTGACGGTCGCGCCCTGGAGCGCCTGCCCCTGCTCGTCGGTGACCGTTCCGGAGATCGTGCCGGTCGTGTCCTGCGCGAGGGCCGGAAAGGTCGCGGCGCATACGAGGGCGGCCACGAGTGCGGTTCGCTGGAACGGGAACAAGGACATGGCTCTCCTTCCGCCGCCGACCAGGCCGGCACCCAGTGGATTGACCACATCAACCCACAGTCAGAAGGCCACTCTCGTAACACGCCAAAAAATGGCTGTCAAGTAGTTTCTGCCATGTCAGTATTTGAGGCGTCTACGAAAGTGGTATGTCCACCGATGGCCTTGGGCCTTGACAGGCCGCATCACCGGATGCTAAACGAATGGGGCCTCATGACCACCGAGCTCTCGCCGCCGGCTGCGGGAGGCCGCGACTCCGTGGCGGCCGAGCAGGTCGTCGCGCACGTCCGCGGGCTGATCGAGCGCGGCGCGCTGCGGCCCGGCGACCGGCTCGCGTCGGAGCGGCAGCTCGCCCGCGACGTGGGCGTGAGCCGTCCCAGCGTCCGCGCGGGGCTGCGTTCCCTGGCCGCCATGGGTGTCGTGCAGACGCGCCACGGCGCCGGCACCTTCATCACGGAGGGCCCCCCCGCCCTGGTCAGCGAGGCGCTGGGCCTGCTCGCGGCCGTCCACGGCATCGGTTTCGACCGGCTCTTCGAGGCAAGGCGCGTGCTGGAGGTCGGGTCGGTGGCGCTCTCGGCCGAGCGCGCGACCGGCGAGCAGGTCGCGGCCATGTCCGACGAGATCACCGGCATGTACGCGTCGCTCGAGGATCCCCAGGCCTTCCTGCGCCACGACGTGCGCTTCCACCGGGCGGTCGCCGTCGGCGCGAACAACCCCGTGCTCGGCGCGCTGATCGAGATGGTGGCTTCGCTGCACTACGAGCAGCGGCGGGTCACCGTGGAGCGGGCGCGGCACCAGCTCCGCGAGTCCGCCGACATGCACCGGCGGATCTACCAGGCCATCCGCACGCGCGACCCCGAGGCGGCGCGCGCGGCCATGGACGAGCACCTCCGGCAGGCGCAGGCCGCGCAGGCGTCGGAGGAGAACGAGCGGGGACGCGCCTAGCGGGTCAAGGGGCCGCGCCCGGGCGGGGCAACACGCCGTCTTCTCCGTGGACCGTGAGCAACGGGTGCCGGGCCATGGCCCGGAACTCGTAGGCCTCGTCCGGCCGCAGGCCGTCGACCTCGACCGCGTATTCGCCCGCCGCCCTGCGCCGGAGGAGCGTCGTGCTCGTCCACACGTCGTCGGGCGTGTACAGCTCCTCCACGCCCTTCCTCCGCCGGTACTGGAAGCCGACCTCCACGCTCGCGGCCCCGCCCAGGTCGCGCAGGGCGGCGCGCAACGTGGCCGCCCTTCCGCCCGCGTGGCGCACTCCGGTGCCGGTGACGACGACGGGCGGCGTCAGGCCCGGCTCGACGTCCGTGATCTTCAGCACGACGGGGTCCACCCACTTCCGGTCGGTGTAGAGCCTCTGCGCCATCATGGCCGAGACGTGCAGTCCCTTCTCGTCCTGCCGCCACGAAGGCCGCGGGTCCACGTCCGGACGGTACTCGAGCACCTCGCCGGTCTGGCCCAGCACGCTCACGCGCGTGCGGGGCGTGGCCCGGACGGAGCGGAGCGTCACCGTCTTGCGTTCGCCGAGCGTCCACGACGCGCGCGTGACGAACGCATACACGGTGTCCGCGGCCTTCTTCCGCGTGAACCAGACCTCGCCTTCGTTCGTGACCACCCACGGCCGCACGTCGTAGATCGCCTCGCCGTTGACGAAGTTCCAGAGCGCGATCGCCCGCAAACGCTCCTCCTGCTCGATGGGCAGCTCGCCGTCGGGCTTGGGCCCCACGTTGAGGAGCAGGTTGCCGCCCTTGGCCCGGGTCTCGATCAACAGCTCGATGAGCTGCGTGGGGGACTTGTAGGTCTCGTGCGCCGGCTTGTAGGGCCACTCCGTGCCCATGGTCACGCAGGCCTCCCAGGCGCGGTCGAGGGGCACGCCGGGCACGCGTTGCTCCGGCGTGTCGATCGCGCCCCGGGTGACGACGGTGTCGGGCTGCAGGTCCCACACCAGCTCGCGCAATCCCTCCGCCGGCCCGTCGAGGAAGACGACGTCGATCGGCCCGTAGTTCGTCATCAGCTCGCGGAGCTGCTCCCGGTCGAGCTGCATGAGCCCGGCGTCCTCCTGCGGCGTGACGCCCTCGTGCGGCGCGCGCGCGATCGTCTTGCCCGCCCGGTGGAGGTAGTGGAAGTCGTCGGGGGAGAAGTAGTGGCCGACCGCCAGACCCTCCGCGCGGAAGGCGCGAGCGATCTCCGCCGTCACGTCCTTCCCGTACGGGGTGTTCATGACGTTGTAGGGCGTCGTCTTCGTGTCGTACATGCAGAAGCCGGCGTGGTGCTTGGTGGTGAAGACCACGTACTTCATGCCCGCGAGCCTGGCCAAAGCCGCCCAGTCCTGCGGGTGGAACTTCCGCGGGTTGAACGCGGCGGGGAGCTGCGCGAAGAACCGCTGCGTGTAGTCCGCGTCCGCGCCCACCAGGGAGTGGCTGATCACGCCTCCGAGCGGCGCGTCGACGCTCCAATGGATGAAGAGGCCGAAGGCCGCGTCGCGGAACCACTCCAGCCGCTCGGGCTTGTTGCGGGAGCCGAGCGCCGCGAGCTGCGTCTGGGCCGAGGCTTCGGTGGCGAGGGTCAGGCAGAGCAGGGCGGCGGCGCGATGCATCATCGGTTCGGGCTCCTGTGGGAGGTTCGAACCGGATCATGCCACGCCGGGCGCGCGTCGGTGCTACGCGGCCGCCTTTCGCCCGTACCCGTGGCGCGGCCGCCCTCGCCGGCCCCGGAAGCGGCCACGCGCCGGTACAATGGCCGCGCAATGAAGATCGAACCGTTCGCCATGGAGCGGATGCAGTCCGAGTGGGAGAACCGTGTCGCGCACAACCTCTCGGAGAGCGGCGTGCACCCGATGACCGTCGGTG
>DATKEG010000223.1:0-8696 GCA_035544515.1 Vicinamibacteria bacterium
CCAGGTCAAGAGCGAATGGGTCCGCGCCTTCGGCGACACCAGCGGTCCCGGCGTCCTGCGCAAGGTGGAGTCGATCCGCGCCGACCCGGCGCACGGCCGGCTCCTCGTCGCGGACGAGGACGAGAGCCTGAGGAACTTCAAGATCTACACGCTCGACGGCCGCTTCACGGGGACCATGGGCCAGGGCATCTTCAAGAAGGAGCCGGAAGGCCTGGCGCTCTACGAGTGCGGCGGCACCGGCGGTTACTGGATCGCCACCGACCAGCACGAGCAGAGGAACACGTTCCACGTCCTGGATCGCCGCACTTTCGCGCCCCTGGGCGCGTTCGCGGGCGAGCGGACGCGCAACACCGACGGGGTGGCGCTGGCCCAGGGCACCATCGGAGGGCTGCAGCAGGGCGCCTTCTACGCCGTGCACGACGACAGCAGCGTGTCGGCCTTCGCCTGGGACGGCATCTCACGCGCGCTGGACCTCGCCTGCGCCGGCTGAGGGCGGCCGGGAGCTGACGGCGGGCCGCCGGCCGCCGGGACCTCGACCGTGCTTGGCGATACCGTTCCGGAGCCTCCGGTTCGCGGGCGACCGGGTCCAGACCTGGGGCATCGCGCTCGCCCGGGTCATCCGGCGCGGCAACGAAGAGGCGAGCTACACGTTCCGCTTCTGACCGGCCGCTCCGCCCGCTTACTAGGGCAGCGAGCCCGGCAGCTTGAAGTTCAACACCAGCCGGCACAGCGTCAGCTCGTCGCCGTCCTTGATCGGGGTGAGGACGCCGTTGGGCAGCTTCTGGCCGTTGAGGAACGTGCCGTTCATGGTGCCGATCTCCTCGGCCACGAAGTGTTTGCCCTCGCGGATCACCAGCCGGGCGTGACGGCGCGAGATGTTCCGGCTCTGGTCCTCGTTCGTGAGGTCGATCTCGGGCCGCATGCCGGTCACGGAGTCGAACCGGCCGAGCAGCGCGTCGTTCGAGAAGACCGGGAAGATGTTCCCGGTCTGCGGCGCGATGAAGTAGGCCTTGGCTTCCGCCTGCAACGTGCCCGCGGTGCCCGGGCCGGCCGCGGCGCCCGGCGGCGCGGCGGCCGCCGCCACCACCGAGGCGGGCGCCCCCTTGAGCGCCTGCTCGAGCTGCCTGTTCGTCTCGCGCAGGCGGATGGACTGCTTGCGCAGCATGCGCACGGCGATCTCGGGGTTGGCCTTGATCATGTCGCCGAAGACCTCGCCCGCGATCACGATGAGGTCGCCCTCCTCGATCACCTCCGCGCTGGCGGAGCGGGGCATGCGCTCGAGGATGGCCATCTCGCCGAAGAAGTCGCCCTTCTCCAGCACGGCCAGCGTGGCGTCGCCTTCCTTGAGCTTCTTCTTGATGGCCACCTTGCCCGACTGGACGATGTACATGTCCTCGCCGTCGTCGCCCTCGTGGAAGAGGACGTGGCCTTTCTTGAAGTGGGTGAGGAACTTGGCGAAGGGGTTCTTCTCGGCGGCCATGTCAGAAGCCGGCGGAGTCTACCACAGGCCCCTCAAGCGGGCTTCCCGCCGGGCGCCGCCGCCGTGTCGGGATCGGCGGGCTGCGGCTGGAGGATCGAGCGCTTCTGCACCTCCCGGTAGAGCGTCATGAGGAACGTCTCGAAGCGGTGCGCGATCTGCAGGAGGGCGGTGAGGCTGGCGCACTTGAGGATCTCGATGAAGAACAGCTCGAAGCCCGACCAGTCGCGGTACATCAGGTACTTCATGGACGTGTCGTAGAAGCGCGAGATCTCCTCCTTCATGCGCACGGCGCTGGGCTGGTCCTTGCGCACCTGGAACTCGCGCACGGCGCGGATGAGGCTGGCCAGCCCGTCGCGCAGCTCGACCGACTGCTCGAGCTTGGCCGTGAAGCCCGGGAAGATGTCGCGCCCGCCGACCTCCCTGTCGAACACCTGCGCGAGCTGCACCACCGACTGCTGGAAGCAGTCCTTGAGGATGCCGTGGCTGTTCTCCACGCGCGCGCGGATGCTGTCGGCCTGCCGGGCCACGGAGATGTCCATCAGCTCGGTGTTGATCACCTTCTTCAGCTCGAGGGGCAGGCAGTAGACGAACGAGTCGTACAGCTCGAGCACGGGCCCCTGCGGCGGCTTGCCCGCGATCACGCGCCGGTCGAGCCAGGCCAGGAGCAGACGGAGCTCGGAGGTGATCAGCGCGAAGACCAGGATGGTGTCCTTCAGCGTGTCGTCGTCGTTGCTCTGCGGGTCGGCGTACTCGAGGTAGCGGAGGAGGCGGAACAGCTCGAGGAAGACCTTGGCCGCCGTGCGGCGCTCCGCGGGATCGGGAATCCGCCGGATGAGGGCGGCGATGGCCGGGTTCGAGATCTTGTCGTGGATGGGCTTGAACTTCTTGTCGATGAGCAGGGCCAGGATGTGGCTGCGCCGGATCTCGCGGTAGAGCATCTTGCCCACCGCGGTGAAGGTGGCGTAGGGGATGCGGGCCAGCCGCACGAGGTCCATGAGCACGAGGTGGAAGTCCTCGAGCGCCTCGCGCAGCAGCGTGAGCCCGGCCTCGGGCGTGCTCTGGCGCAGGAGCTTCTCCACGTAGGGGTCCACCGCCTCGTCCTTCTTGAGGTAGCCCTCCATGTACTTGTCGAACCGGGTCTGGTTGACCTGGTCCTCGGTGAGGATGGCCGTGCAGAGCTGGACCGTGCGCAGGATCGCGTTGTCCACCAGGCGGAGCTCCTCCGACCAGTTGCGCAGCGCGAGCTGCCGGGTCTCTTTGTCCGAGAGGGCCTGGTTCTTGATGCGGAAGAAGCGCTCGAAGGCGCGCAGCCACATCTCCAGCTCGAAGAGGTCCTTGGTCTTGCCCTCGGCGAGAACCTGCTCCATCCACTGGCGCATCTGCGCCCGCAGGAAGTCGGAGCGGATCTCCTTGTCGGCGCGGATCGAGTCCTCGCCGCGGCCGTTCCTGGCCATGCGCGGGAAGTATAGCGGATGGCGCGGAGGGATATATTGTTCTTGCCCATGGACAACCTGGCGCTGGCGCGGTGCCTGCACGAGATCGCGGACATCCTGGAGATCAAGGGCGAGAACTCCTTCCGCGTCCGCTCCTACCGCCTGGCGGCCGAGTCGGTCCTGAGCGCCGCGCAGGACGTGGCCGGGATGGTGCGGCGCGGCGACCACCTCGAGGGCCTCCCCGGCGTGGGCACCGCCATCGGGGGCAAGCTCGACGAGCTGGTCCGGACCGGCCGGTGCGGCTACCACCAGGAGCTGCTGCGCGAGGTGCCGGCCGGCCTGCTCGAGCTGCTCGAGCTGCCCGGGCTCGGGCCCAAGGGAGTGAAGCTCGTCTTCGAGCAGCTCGGCGTCCGCTCCGCCGAGGACCTCGAAGCCGCGATCGCCGCGGGGCGCTTCCGCGCGCTGAAGGGCATGAAGGAGAAGAAGGAGGCCCGCATCCTGAAGGGCCTGCAGGAGCGCAAGCGCGCCGCCGTCCGCTACCTGCTGCCCGAGGCGGAGGCGGTCGTCTCGGCCCTCACCCGCTACCTCGAGGACCACGGCGCGCGCCAGGTGGTGCCGGTCGGCTCCTTCCGGCGCCGCCGCGAGACGGTCGGCGACCTCGACCTCGTCGTGGTCGGCGACCCCGGGTCGCTCTCGGCCGCGTTCGCGGCCTACCCCGGTGTCCGCGAGGTGCTCGGGCGCGGGACGGCCAGGTCGAGCGTGGTGCTCACCTCCGGATTGCAGGTGGACCTCCGCCCCTTCCCGCCCGAGAGCCTCGGCGCCGCGCTGCAGTACTTCACGGGCTCCAAGGACCACAACGTGGCGCTGCGCGAGCGCGCGGTACGGCGCGGGTTGAAGCTGAACGAATACGGCCTCTACCGCGTGGACACCGGCGAGAGGATCGCGGGGGCCACCGAGGAAGAGGTCTACGCGGCGCTGGGCCTCGCCTGCATCCCGCCCGAGCTGCGCGAGGATCGCGGCGAGATCGACGCGGCCGCCCGGGGACGGCTGCCCGCGCTCCTCGAGCGGAGCGACGTGCGCGGCGACCTGCACAGCCACACGGTGGAGAGCGACGGCCGCGACACGCTGGAGGCCATGGTCGAAGCGGCGCGGGCGCGCGGCCTCGCCTACCTGGCCATCACCGAGCACAGCCGGGCCATCCCCTCGCGCACGCGCGCCACCGGCATGGACGAGGGGCGCTGCCTCGCGCACATCGCGCGCGTGCGCGCCCTGCAGGAGAAGACGCCGGGCTTCCGCCTCTTCGCCGGGATCGAGGTGGACATCCTGCCCGACGGGGGGCTGGACATGGCGGACGAGGTCCTCGCGCAGCTCGACCTGGTCGTGGGGTCGCTGCACTCGCGGCTGGACATGCCGGCCGAGCAGATGACGGCGCGCGTCCTGCGCGCGCTCGAGAACCCGCGCCTCCACGTCTGGGGCCATCCGCTCGCGCGCCTGCTGCGCAAGCGCGAGCCGGTGAGCCTGGACGTGGAGAAGGCGCTCGAGGCCGCCGCCCGCGCGGGCGTGGCCGTTGAGATCAACTGCCAGCCGGACCGCCTGGACCTGCCCGACCACCTCCTGCGCCCGGCGCGCGACCGGGGCGTACGGTTCGTGGTCTCCACGGACAGCCACGGCGTCAACGAGTTCGACACCCTGGCCTACGGCGTGGCCCAGGCACGGCGGGGCTGGCTCACGGCCGCGGACGTCCTGAACACCCGCGAGGCGGACGCCTTCCGGGCCGCGCTGAAGCGCCCGGCCCCGGCCTGAGGACGTGACCGGCGGGTGCCCCGAGGCGCCGCGTTGACCGTTCGCGCGCCAGCCCCTATGCTCTAACGTTTGAACCGAGCATGGATGATCGCCACGGGGAGCGTTGCCGACGCCGTGACCCGGCTGGGCCAGTGGCTCGGCGGGCTGCCGCTGCACACCCGGATCCTGCTCGGCCTGGCCACCACCGTGTTCCTGACGGAGCTGGTCCTGCGGCGGGTGGCGCCCCGCTCGCGCTTCTACGCGGGCTGGACGAAGGCCTTCCAGGCCGTCGGCAAGGTCTGGACGGCGGTGATCCTGAGCTTCGTCTACTTCGTCTCGGTGGCGGTGGTCAGCCTCTTCATGAAGCTCCGCGGCACGGACCTCCTCGACCGCGGGCTGCGGCCGGAGCCGACCTTCTGGCGCGCCCACGAGCCCAACCCGCTGGGCCCCCACGCCGCCGCCCGGCATCAGTTCTGACCGGCACGCGATGACCTACGTCCTCGGGCTCTCGTGTTTCTATCACGACTCCGCCGCCGCCCTGCTCAAGGACGGCGAGGTCGTGGCGGCCTGCCAGGAGGAGCGGCTCAGCCGCAAGAAGCACGACTCCGGCTTCCCCACCCGCGCGGTCAAATACGTGCTGAAGGAAGCGGGGATAGGACCGGAGCGGCTCGACGCGGTCGGTTTCTACGACAAGCCGCTGCTCAAGTTCGAGCGGATGCTCTCCACCTACATCGCGACGTTCCCGTGGTCCTTCAACTCGTTCCGGACGGCCATCCCGCTCTGGCTGCACGAGAAGCTGTGGGTGCCCGCCATCATCCGCAAGGAGCTGCGGCCGTACAAGGGGCCGATCCTGTTCGCCGAGCACCACATGAGCCACGCCGCCTCCTGTTTCCTCGTCTCGCCCTTCGAGGAATCGGCCATCCTCACCGTGGACGGCGTGGGTGAATGGGCCACCGCCTCCTTCGGCGTGGGCCGGGGCGGCGACATCACGCTCTTCAGGGAGATCCGCTTCCCGCACAGCCTCGGCCTGCTCTACAGCGCGTTCACCTACTACCTCGGCTTCAAGGTCAACAGCGCCGAGTACAAGGTGATGGGCCTGGCGCCCTACGGCAAGCCCGTCCACTTCGACCGCATCATGAAGGAGATGGTCCACCTCAACGAGGACGGCTCCTTCAAGCTCGACATGAAGTACTTCTCGTACGACTACGGGCTGCGCATGACCAACGGGAACTTCAGCGAGTTCTTCGGCGGCCCCCCCCGAAAGCCCGAGACCTGGATGACGGAGCGCGAGTTCGACATCGCGGCCTCCATCCAGAAGGTGTGCGAGGAGATCGTGCTGCGCATGGCCCGCTACATCCACCGCGAGACCGGCCTCGCGAACCTGTGCATGGCCGGCGGGGTCGCCCTCAACTGCGTGGCCAACGGCCGCGTCATCCGGGAGACGCCGTTCCAGAACCTCTTCGTGCAGCCGGCGGCCGGGGACGCGGGCGGCGCGGTCGGGGTGGCCCATTACCTCTACAACACGATCGAGAAGCGGCCCCGGGGCAAGGCCTGGACGCACGCCTACCTCGGCCCCGCCTACGCGGACGCGGAGATCGCGTCCTACCTCGACGGCGCCGGCGCGCGCTACCGCACGCTGGGCGACCGGGAGCTGGTGGCGGAGACGGCGAAGCTGATCTCCGAGGAGAACGTGGTGGGCTGGTTCCAGGGCCGCATGGAGTTCGGGCCCCGCGCCCTGGGCGGCCGCAGCATCCTGGCCGACCCGCGGGACCCGAAGATGCGCGACACGCTCAACATGAAGATCAAGTTCCGCGAGGGGTTCCGCCCCTTCGCGCCCTCCGTGCTGGCGGACAAGGCCTCCGAGTGGTTCGACATCGACCGCGACAGCCCCTACATGCTGCTCGTGGCCCAGGTGCGGGAGGGCAAGCGCTGCATCCCCTCCGTCACGCACGTGGACAACTCGGCCCGCCTGCAGACGGTCACGCGCGAGGAGAGCCCGCTCTACTACGACCTCATCGCGGAGTTCGAGAAGCTGACCGGCGTGCCCGTCATCATCAACACGTCCTTCAACGTGCGCGGCGAGCCCATCGTCTGCACGCCCCACGACGCGTACCTGTGCTTCATGCGCACGAACATGGACCACCTGGTGCTCGGCCACCACCTGCTGGACAAGAAAGAGCAGCCCCCGCTCCGCGAAGACGTGGACTGGCGCTCGCTCTACGAGCTCGACTGAAGGCGCTCGAGCGGATCGACCGCAGAGGCGCAGAGGGTTAGGCGAATGGCATTCGAGGAATCACGCGAGAAGTTCGGCATCCTGGGCGAGCTGTGGTCCTTCATGCGCGTGCGCAAGAAGTGGTGGCTGGGCCCCATCGTCCTGATGCTGGCGCTGCTGGGCCTGCTCGTCGTCTTCACGCAGGGCTCCGCGGTGGCGCCCTTCATCTACACCTTGTTCTAACCGAGCGCAGGGTCGCGAGCTCGCGACCCGGAGCGCTCAGGCGGGCGGCCGCAGGCGGCGCAGGTCGAGCAGGAGCGCGAGCACCACCACCCCGAGCTGCACGAGGCCGGTGCCGGCGCCCAGGCGCGTGTCCAGCAGCGGCACCCGCGCCACGATCACGGCGGCGAGGGTGAGCGAAGCCACGAGGACCGCCCACCAGCTCCAAACCTCGCCCCGGCGGTAGGGCACGAACACCACGAACAGGAAGAGCACGGCATAGGCGAGCGCGAACGCCGCCGCCGTCGCCCGCCGGCCGCGCATGGCGTTGGCCAGGCCGGGGTTCATGGCCTCGAGGTCCTGCGCCGTCGGCCCGCCGGGGAGCAGGTTGTCCTCGACCCCGGAATAGGCCGTGTACGTGGACGCCAGGCCGCCGAGCAGTATCAGCGTGCCCACCACCGCCAGCAGCACCCAGCTCGCCGTTCGCATGACCTGCCTCCCCCGCACCGTCCCGCGAGCGGAAGCGGAGGGGCGCGGGTCGCGCCCCCTCCGCTTGGCCCTAGAACAGGAACTTGACCTCGGCCACCACCGACCGCTTCAGGATGTCCCCGAACACGTGCTGCTGGATGTCGTCGTTGGTCAGGTTGGTGCCCTTCAGCGAGGTCGTCACCCGGCCGTCGGCCCACTTCAGGCCGACGGTCGCGTTCAGCATGGTGTAGCCGTCCGTGAAGCCGTTGTAGGTCCCGTCCAGCACGTCCGTCCAGAAGGCCTGGTCCGCGTAGTTGACGGACACCATGCCCAGGAACCGCCGGCCGCTGTAGTTGAGCGCGGCGTTGAAGCGGTTCTGCGGAGGCAGGTTGATCTCCGTGAACGGGTAGGGCAGCTGGCCGGAGTCGGGAGTCTGCGGGTCGGGATCGCTCTGGTAGGAGTAGTTGACGGACCCGGTCAGCACGTTCGTGAAGGTGTGGTCCACCGACAGCTCCACCCCACGGTTGCGGATCGGCCCGAGGTTCAGATAGGTGCCGCCGTTCCTCGGGAGTACCAGGGGCGGCTGGCCGACCGCGCCCAACAGGCTGTTGAGGATGGTGAGCTGCTCGCCCGTGACGCCCGGCGGGGGGGCGGAGGCGCTGTAGAGCGCGAACCCGGGGAAGGTCGGGTTGTCGATGAGGCTGACGAAGTTGATGCTGTTGTCGGTGTCGTTCTGGTAGACGGCGATCCCCACCGTGGTGCGGCCCTTGATGGTGCCGGTGTAGGCCAGCTCGAAAGCGTCCATCGACTGCTCCTTCAGGTCCGGATTCCCCACCGAGGCGATGGGCAGCGGGTAGACCACGCCGGCGAGGAACGGACTGAACAGCCCCATGTTGATCGGTTCGGCGATCGTGACGTCGAGGAAATTGTTCACGACCGACGGCGCGCGATACGCGCGGTTGTACGAGAGCCGGACCGTGTGGTCCTCCTGCGGCTTGATCAACAGCGCCACGCGCGGCGAGAAGACGAACTCGTCGAGATAGTCGAAGCGGTCCACGCGGCCGCCGACGTTCAGGCGGAGGTGGTCATTGAGGAAGATCTC
>DATKEG010000224.1:0-32710 GCA_035544515.1 Vicinamibacteria bacterium
CCGGCATCGAGGCGCCGCGCGCGTTCGGCCGCGGCCGCGCGGGCCTGCGCGACCCCGCGCCGCGCGTCCGCGCAGGAGGGATCCTGGAGCAAGACACGCCCGAACAGGTCCGCCGCGTCGCGCTCGTGACCTGCGGCGAGGAGCTTCCAGCCCTCCGCGACGAGCGACGTCCGGCGATCCGGCCCTGCCGAGCTCAATAGTGACTTACCTGTCGCAACCTAAAGCGTTCTCATTATGGAAAAAAGCGCCGGCCGATTTCAAGCGAAAACTGTCGGAATCTGTGGTAGGTAGTGGGCAGGCATGGCGCGGTTGATCGAGTCGGTGCCCAACATCAGCGAAGGGCGGCGCCCCGAGGTGGTGGAGGCCGCCGTGGCGGCCCTGCGCTCGGCCGCCGGCCTGCGCGTGCTCGACGTGCAGTCCGACCGCGACCACAACCGAAGCGTGCTCACCGTGGCCGGGGACGAGGAAGCCCTGCGGAAGGGCCTGCTGGCGCTGTTCGCGGTGGCCGTCGAACGGATCGACCTGCGAAACCACCAGGGAGAGCATCCCCGCCTGGGCGCGGTGGACGTGGTGCCGTTCATCCCCATCGAGGGCGCCACCATGGCCGATTGCGTGGCCCTGGCCCGGGCGGTCGGCCAGGAGGTGGCCGACCGGCACGCCATCCCGGTCTTCCTCTACGAGGAGGCAGCGACGGCGCCGCACCGGCGCAATCTGGAGGACGTCCGAAGGGGGCAGTTCGAGGGGCTGGCCGCCAAGATGCGCGACGCGCTCTGGGCGCCCGATTTCGGGCCCGCGGCTCCCCATCCCACCGCTGGCGCGACCGTGGTCGGCGCCCGCATGCCGCTCATCGCCTACAACATCAACCTCGGCACCGCCGACCTGGAGGTGGCGCGCAAGATCGCCAAGGCCATCCGCCACAGCACCGGCGGATACCGGCACGTCAAGGCCATGGGCGTGATGCTGGAGGAGCGCAAGCTGGCCCAGGTCTCCATCAACATGACCGACTTCAAGCGCACGCCGCTGTTCCGGGTCTTCGAGACCGTGCGGTCCGAAGCCGAGCGCCACGGCGTGCCGGTGGTGGGCAGCGAGATCGTCGGCCTCGTGCCGTCGGAGGCGCTGTTCGACGCCGCCGAGCACTACCTGCGCCTGGAGGCGTTCACCCCCGACCAGGTGCTCGAGCGGAAGATGCGGGAGTCCGGGTAGCGCTTGCCTTGTCACCGCAGAGCCGTCAGTCGGGCAGGCTGAGCTCGGTGGCCTGGCCCTTGCGTACGGGCAGCAGGCCGTAGCCCTTCATCTTCCGGTAGAGGTTCGAGCGCTCGACCTGCAGGGCTTCCGCGGTGCGGCTCATGTTGCCGCCGCACTCCTGGTACTTCCCCCAGATGTAGCGCTTCTCGAAATCCTCTCGCGCCTCGGCCAGGGAGGCGAACGCGGCCGTGTCCGCGCCGGCGGCGGGCGCCGCCGGCGCCGGGGGCAGGCCGCCGAGCAGGGGCGAGGGAAGGTGGCGCGCCTCGATGCGGTCGCCCGCGGTCATGATGACCAGCCGCTCGATGGTGTTGCGCAGCTCGCGCACGTTGCCCGGCCAGGGCTGCGCCATGAGCGCGTCGAGCGCGTCGGGCGCGAGCTGCTTGGGCCGCTTTCCGTACTCGGCGGAGATCGCGGCCAGGAAATGGCCGGCCAGAAGCGGGATGTCCGGCCGCCGGCTCCGCAGCGGCGGCACCTCGAACGGAATGACGTTGAGCCGGAAGTACAGGTCCTCGCGGAAGGTCCCGCGGCGGATCTCCCCCTCCAGGTTCTTGTTCGTGGCCGCGATCACCCGGACGTCCACGGTGACGGAGCCGGTGCCGCCCACGGGCTCGAGCTTCTGCTCCTGGAGGACGCGCAGCACCTTCGCCTGCGTCTTGAGCGTCATGTCGCCGACCTCGTCCAGGAACAGCGTGCCGCCGTCCGCCAGCTCGAACTTGCCCTTCTTCGCGGCCTGGGCGCCGGTGAACGCGCCGCGGGTGTGGCCGAACAGCTCGCTCTCGATCAGCTCTTCGGGGATGGCGGCGCAGTTGACCTCCACGAACGGGCCGCCCGCGCGCCGGCTCTGCGCGTGGATGTTGCGCGCCACCAGCTCCTTGCCCGTCCCGTTCTCGCCGAAGATGAGCACGCGGCCGTTGGAGGGCGCCGCCTGGGCGATGTCGGCGCGCAGGCGCTGGATGGCCGGGCTCTCCCCCACCATCACCCAGCGGTGCTCGACCTGCTCCTTGAGGGAGCGGACCTCGGCTTCGAGCCGGCGCTGGCGCAGCGCGTTCTTCACCACGAGCAGGATCTTCTCGAGCGAGAGCGGCTTCTCCACGAAGTCCCGGGCGCCCATGCGCACGGCCTTCACCGCGGTCTCGATGTTCCCGTGGCCGGAGATGACCACCACGCCCACCTCGGGGTCGATGGCCCGCAGCCGCTCGAGCGTCTCCAGGCCGTCCATGCGCGGAAGCCACACGTCGAGCAGGATGAGGTCGTAACGCCGCGACTCGAGCGCGGCCAGGCAGTCCTCGCCGCTCTCCACCGCCTCCACGGCGTAACCCTCGTCCCCCAGGATCCCCGCCAGCGCCGCCCGCACGCCGGCCTCGTCGTCCACGATCAAGATCGATTCACGCATGGATCACCTTTTCACCACGGAGGCGCAGGGAACGAACGGAGCGGACGCAGGGAACGGAAGTGGGGGACGGCGCCTCTTGGCGGTGATCCGCGGCGGCGGTCGATCATGCCGGCAGCTCGACCACGAAACGCGCGCCGCGGGGGCGGTTTTCCTCCACGCGGATGACGCCCTGGTGCTCCTGGACGATGCGGCTGACGATGGCCAGGCCGAGGCCGCTGCCGCGGCGCTTCGTGGAGAAGTGCGGCACGAACAGCTTCTCGCGATCGCAGGCCGGGATCCCCGGCCCGTCGTCCGCCACGCCGAGCCGCACGCGTCCCTGCGCGCGGTCGAACTCGGTGGAGATCACGACCGTCCCCCGCTTCTCCGTGGCCTCGATCGCGTTGTCCACCAGGTTGATGAGCACGCGCTTCATCTGGTCGGCGTCCAGGCGCAGGGAGGGCACGTCGGCGGCCAGCTGCCGGTCGATGTGGATGTCCAGGAACAACCCGTCGTAGAGCGAGAGGGCCTGCTCGATCACCTCGTGCAGCGATGCCGGCGCCAGGTTGGCCGCGGGCAGCCGCGCGAACTGGGCGAACTCGTCCACCAGGTTCGTGAGCGCCTCGACCTCGCCGACGATGGCCTCGGTGCCCTCCGTCAGCACCTTCTCGAACTCGGGCGCCCCCTTGAGATGGGCCCTGCGGATGCGCTGGGCGGAGAGCTGGATCGGGGTGAGGGGGTTCTTGATCTCGTGCGCGAGCTTGCGCGCCACCTCGCCCCAGGCCGCCACCTTCTGGGCGCGCATGAGCGGCGTGAGGTCGTCGAGCACCGCCACCGCTCCGGCCGGGGAGCCCGGCGGTCCCGCCAGCGGCACCACGGTGACCGCCAGGTGGCGGTCGCGCCCGCGCGCCGGCACGACCACCTCGCGCTCCTGCCGCGCGCCGCGGCCCGAGAGCAGCCGCTGCACGAGCGCCGCCACCTCGCTGCGTCCCGGCCCCCGCATCGCCTCGTCGAGCCGCCGCCCGACGACGTCCGCGTCCAGGTCGAGCAGCCGGCAGGCCGCGGCGTTGAGCGCCGTGAGCGTGCCCTCCGCGTCCACCACCGCTACACCGGTACCCACCGTCTCCAGCACCGTCTCCATGAGCCGGCGGCGGTCCTCCAGCTCGCGGTTCTTCCGCGTGAGCCCCGCCCGGCTGGTCTCCACCTCCTCCTCGCTGCGCGCCAGCCTCTCGGACATGCGGTTGAACGAGGCGATGAGCGCGGAGAACTCGTCGTCCCCGGAGGAGAACTCCACGCGCACGCCGCGCTCCCCCGCGGCGATGCGCTCGGCGCCCTCGGCCACCAGACGCAGCGGGGTGGTGATCCGCCGCGCCAGGTACAGGGAGAGCCATACGGCGCCGAAGAGGATGAGGAGCGCGGGCAGCAGGTAGAGCGAGAGGTAGACGGCCTTGATGGGGTCCTTGTTGGCCTCCGCCTTCCGGTACTTCGTGTAGCGGTCCTGCACCTCCCGCGCGTCCGCGGCCACGCCCGCGGGGAGGAGTGTTGACACCAGCACCGCGCCCCGGACGGCTCCGCTCGCGTCCTTCACCGGGACCGCCACCCGCATCAGCTCGCCGCCGGTGAAGGGCAGCGTCGCCTCCGCCTCGCGACCGCCGAGGGCGGCCTCGGCCAGGGCCTCGGCCGACGGCCCCGCGTCCGCTTCCCGCGGCAGCCGCGGATCGCGCACGGCCACCAGCTCGCCCCGCGGCGCGAACACGCTCACCATGTCGAGGCGCAGCTCGCGCGCGCGCACCTCCACCGTGCGGCGCAGGCGGACCTCGTCCGTGCCGGCGAGGAGGCCCCGGGCCTCCACCTCCCGCGCGAGCGCCCGCGCGTGCACGCGGCTTTTCTCGGTCAGGGATTCGCGCAGGGCCATGCCCAGCGTCTGCGACGAGGACAGGATCCGCTCCACGTCCACGTTGAACCAGCGGTCCACCGTCTGCTGGATGAGATTGCTGCCCACGGCGATGAGCACCAGCGATGGAGCCACCGCCATGAGGAGGAACACGAGCCCCAGCCGCATGCGGAAGCGGGCGCCGAGCACCTTCCGCCGGCGCTCCATCACCACCCTCACCACGTTCCGGCCCAGGTACACGAGCAGCACGAGCAGGAGGCTGAGGTTGAGGACGGTCAGCCCGTACAGGAGGACCGAGGCCAGGAAGTCCGGGGCGAAGTCCCGGCTCTTGCTCAGCAGGAGCTGCTGCCCGGCGAACACCCCGAGCGCGGCGAGGGTAGCCACCAGGATCAGTCGCGCGTTGTTGCGGAAAGGCTGACGGCTCGGCATGTTACAGGGACGGCGTGGGCATTGTAGCTCGTGAGCCACACTCGCCCCAAACGCCCTCCCCGAGCCGGCTAGCGCGCGCCCAGGTTCTTCGCCGGCAACGACATGCGCCGATTCCGCCTATTCACGGGTCGTTTCGAGCAGGCCCTTGAGGGTGGCCATGAACTGGTCCACGTCCTTGAAGTCGCGGTAGACCGAGGCGAAGCGCACGAAGGCCACGCGGTCGAGCTCGCGGAGCCGGTCCATGAGGAACTCGCCGATGACCCCCGTCGACACCTCGCGGTCGGGGCTCTCCTGCACCATGGCCTCCACGCGGTCTGCGATGCTTTCGAGCGTCTTGGTCGGCACCGGCCGCTTCTCGCAGGCGCGCCGCAGGCCGGCGAGCACCTTCTCGCGGTCGAAGGGCTCGCGGCGGCCGTCCTTCTTCACCACCATGTGGGGGATCTGGTCGATCCTCTCGTAGGACGTGAAGCGCTTGCCGCAGCCCAGGCACTCGCGCCGCCGGCGGATGACCTCGCCCTCCTTGCTCTCGCGCGAGTCCACCACCTTGTCCTCGAGGTGGCTGCAATAGGGACACTTCATCTCGCCTCCACGGGGTCGGGCACCGCCTCCCGGCGATGCGCCCCCTGCTGCTCGCTCATCTGCGCCACCTTTCCCATCGAGAGTCCCTCCCGGCCGAGGAAGACGAGCCCCAGGAACAGGACGGGAACGTTCGTGAGCGCGTGGGAGGCGATGCCGGCGGCGGCGGCCGTCTGCCTGTCCACGCCGAACGCCTCGGTCAGCGCGAGCAGATAGGCCGCGTGGAACCCGCCCACCATGCCGGGTGTCGGCACGGCCACGCCCACGGTGAGGGCGGCCAGCAGGAGGAACGTCGCGTGGAACGGCAGGTCGAGACCGAACGCGAGGTTGTTCCAGTAGAGGCCGAGGGCGATGGGCAGCCAGACCAGCATCGATTGCCCCGCGATCACCATCAGGTGCGCCGGAGAAGCCTCGAGTACCGCCAGGCCGCTCGCGAACGCGCGCAGGGCCTCGACCAGGGGGCGGGTCAGCCGCGCGGGGAACGGCCGGAAGACGCGCTCGGCGAGCGCGAGCGCCTGCCCGGCCCGGAGGTGGAGCGCCAGCAGCAGCGCCAGCACGGTCAGCGCGAGGAGCGCGGCCAGTGCGCCGCCGGCCTTGAGCGTGTCCAGCAGCGGGCCCGTGACCTGGGCGGCCGGCGCGGGCAGCACGTACAGGTAGAGGCCGAAGAGGAATATCACCGTGATCAGGTCCAGCAGCCGCTCCAGGATGATCGACGCGAACCCCGTGGCCGTCGAGATGGGGTGGCGGCGCGCCAGCAGGTAGGGGCGCACGACCTCGCCCGCGCGCGGGATCACCAGCCCGGTCATGAACCCCACGGCCGTCGCCGAGAACAGGTGGCCGAAGGGCACGTGGACGACCGGAGAGAGAAGATGACCCCAGCGCCAGGACCGCGCGAGGTACGTGAGCACCGTCGCGAAGGCGACGCCCGCGAGCAGCAGGGGGTCGGCGGCCCGGAACGCCTGCGCGAGCGCGTGCGGGTCGACACCTCGGAGAAAGACCGCGAGGAGGACCAGGCCGAGCGCGGCGCCCACGACCAGGCGCCGGCTTCGGCCCGCGCTCATGGCGCCACTCGCGGCAGGGGTCGGCGCGCCGAACGGCGCAAAGCATTGGTGGACATGAACTTGATAGCGAAGCGGCACTCTACTACAATGCGGCTTCGACCGTCAATTGTCCCCCGGCCGACCTTTTCTGAACACGCCGCCGGTCGTCTTCGTTCCGCATCCTGGACGGCGTGGCGCTGGAGAGACCCGGTTCTTTGACCGAGAGCGACAGCGACCTGCTCCAGCGATGCCGCGCCGGCGACCAGTCGGCATGGCGGGACCTGGTCGCCAGGCACACCCGCCGCGTGTTCAACCTGGCTTACCGGTTCGTGGGGCGGGTCGACGAGGCCGAAGACCTGACCCAGGAGGTCTTCATCAAGGTGTACCAGAGCCTGGACCGCTACCGTCAGGCCGAGGGGGCGTTCACGACCTGGCTGACGACCGTGGCCCGCAACCAGGTGATCGACAATTACCGCCGCCGGCGCGAGGAGAAGCGGCGGCGCGTGGAGGATCCGGAGATCCTGGACGTCATGGCTTCCGCCGAGGAGGGTCCGCTCCGCGAGTTGCAGCGCGAGGAGCGCGTGGAGTTCGTGCGGCGCGGCCTGCGCGCGCTGCCGCCCGACCTGCGCGAGCCTCTCATCCTCTGCGACCTGCAGGGGCTTCCGTACGAAGAGGTGGCCGGCATCCTGCGGATCCCCCTGGGCACGGTGAAGAGCCGCATCAACCGCGGGCGGCTGGAGCTGGCGCGGAGGCTGCTCGGGCGCCGGCGGGAATACGCGGAGCAGGCATGAAGGACGCGCTCGACTGCGGCCGGGCCGAGGAGCTCTTCTCGGATCACCTCGACGGAGCGCTCGCGGATCCCCTCCGCGCCGACCTCGAACGCCACCTCGCCTCCTGTGGGAGATGCGGCGAGCTGTGGGGAGCGGTGGGCGAGGTCGTCTCCGCCCTGCGCAGCGCGCCGGAGCTCGAGCCCGCGCGCGACCTCGCGCAGCGCGCGGCCTCCGCCGCCCTGCGCGCGGCGGAGCCCTCGCCCCGCCTTCTCGCCTCCGCGCGGCTCTTCCACGTGCCGCGCATCGCCGCCGCCACGCAGGAGCTCTTCGCCTCGTCCGTGCCGGCGCTCGTGCGCGGGCTGGCCGCGGCGCTCGCCCTCGCCATCACGGGCGGCGTGCTGCTCGCCCAGAGCTACGCCGCCCCTCCCGTGCGCGCCGCCAACCGCGTGGTGGAGCGCACGGTCAACGCGGGCGCGTACCTGGCGGAACGGAAGGACCGCCTGGTCGAGGACTTCCGCCTCCTGCGCGTGGTCATCGGCACGGCGTTCGAGGGACGCCTCGATCGCGTGAACGACCGCGTGGACGACTACCGCCGCCTGCTCGAGCGCCGCCGCGCCCTGCAGGCGCCGCAGTCTCCCCCGCCGGACGCCCGGGCGCCCTCCGTCCCCGGCGGCGCCGGCCGCCGAGACGCGTCGCGCAGCGCGGCGCCCGACCGGCAGTTCGTGAACTTCCGTCTGGCCGCGGGCGTTACACCCTGCGTGACGCGCGAGGCACCGTGGCGGATCGGCCGCCCCATGACGCGCTCTTGCGCGAGGAGAACCGCATGACCAGTCCCCTGCCCGGATCCGCGGCGCCGCTGCCGCCGCTGCCTCCGCCCGCGGCTTATCAGCCCGCGCCCGCCGGCCCGCCGCTGCCCAAGAACCCGTGGGTGGCCCTGGTGCTGTCGCTCTTCCCGGGCGTCGGACAGCTCTACAACGGCCAGCCGGCGAAAGGCGTCGTCTTCTTCTTCTCCTGGGTGGGCTGCATCTTCGGCACCGCCGAGATCGACCCGTTCCCGTTCGCGTTCCTCATCCCCTTCGTCTACTTCTTCAACCTCATCGACGCCTGGCGCAGCGCCACCGCCATCAACACCCGCTTCCTGGGCGGGCAGGCCGTGCTCGAGGAAGAGACCTCGGAGTCTCCCGCGTGGGGCGCCTCCCTGGTCGGTCTGGGCCTCGTGCTCCTCCTGAACAACCTCGGCTGGCTGCAGCTCTCCGCCCTGCGCCGCTGGTGGCCCCTGGTCATGGTGGTCGTCGGCGCCATGTTCCTCTACAGCTCCTTGCGGCGGCGCCAGAACGTGGCCGCGGGCGACCGCGCCGCGCTGGCGGCCGAAGACGAGCGTGTCCGTTAGCATCGAGAAGCTCGTCCTGGGCCTGGGCCTCGTCGGCCTGGGCGTGGTGTGGACGCTGGGCAACCTCGGCCGGCTCGACGTGATCGACACGCTGCACCGCTGGTGGCCGCTCCTGCTCGTGGTGTGGGGGGCGCTCGAGATCGTGGTTTCGCTCAAGCACCGGTCGGCGGCCCGGAGGACGGAATGAAGGCGAGCAAGATCCTGCTGCTCCTGGCCATCCTCTTCGTGGGGGGAATGATCGAGGCCGTGCGCGTGGTGCGCGGCCACGCCGACCTGGGACCGACCGGCTGCCGCGTGCTCGCCGGCAAGTTCTACGGACCGTCGTTCCCCTTCGAGTCCGAGCAGCGCCACGCGGTGGCGCCGGGCACCGGGCTCGACGTGGAGAACGCCTTCGGCGCGGTGCGCGTGGTGCGCGGCGCCCCGGGCGAGATACACCTGAAGCTCCGTACGGTCGTCTTCCGCGCGACCGAGGACGAGGCGCGCGCGTTCGCCGATCGCGTGCGCGCCACCGCCGCGCCGTCGGGCACCGCGCTGCGCATCGTGACCAACCGCGAGGAGCTGCAGCGCGCCGACCAGCGCATCGGGTTCGAGACCCACATGGAGCTGGCCGTGCCTCCGGACACGGCGGTGACCGTGCGCAACGAGCACGGGCTGGTGGACGTGGCGGACGTGGCCGCGGCCGACCTCTGGGGCTCGTTCGACACCATCCGTCTCGCGCGCGTGGCCGGACCGGCCGTGATCAAGGGGCGGCACGGCGCGGTGTGGGTCTCGGGCGTGGAGGGCGCGTTGTCCCTCTCGAACCGGCACGGAGCGGTCGAGATCGAGGACGTGGCGGACGTGACGACCGTCGAAGCCGCACACGGCGCGGTGTCCGTTCGCCGGACGGGCGCGCTGACCGTGCAGGGCGAGCACGGCGACGTCGAGGTGGAGACCGTGCGCGGCAACCTCGAGATCCGCTCGCAGCACGCCCGCGTCACCGCCCGCGAGGTGGACGGCGGCGCGCTCGTGGAGAGCTCGTTCGGCGACGTGCACGTCGAGCGGGTGACGGGCGAGGTGCGCGCGCGGGTCGCGCACGGCCGGCTCACCGTGCGCGACGTCAAGGGCGCGGTGTTCGCGAAGGCGAGCTTCAACGACGTCGTGCTCCAGCGCATCGGCGGGGCGGTGGAGGTCTCGGTGGAGCACGGTGGCGTGCAGGCGGAGGCCCTGGAGAGCGGCGGCCGCGTGGAGGCCGCGGGCAACGAGGTCTCCATCGACGGCTTCCGCGGGCCGCTCGCCGTGCAGGCGCAGCGTGGCCGCGTCGAGCTCGTTCCGGCCGGGCCGCTGCAGTCGGCCGTCACCGTGCGCGCCACCCATGGCGGCATCCGGCTGGAGGTGCCGGCGGGCAGCCGCTTCACGCTCGAGGCGGAGGCGAGGCGCGGCGGGCTTGCCGTCGACGTCCCCGGGCTCGCCATCACGCACGCGAAGGACTCTCGCCTCACGGGCCAGCTCGGCGGCGGCGGCGAGCTGGTTCAGCTCACCGCGGAGAACGGCGAGGTGCGGCTCGAGCCGCGCGTCGAGGTCGCGCACCGGCAATCCCCGCCACCCACGGCGCGACCTTGACGTTCGTCCCGCGTAGCGGGACACGTTCGGATTCGGGATGATGAAGAATTTTTCACTCTTGCGCCGCGGCTCGCCCTTCCGGTAGACTGCCCTTCCTCCTTCAGAGCACGCCACGCAACGGTGCGGCTGGGGAGCCATTTCTCTTGCCCAGCGCCTCCATCAACGCAGCCTCCGCTCCCCTGCTGGAGAGCAGCCTCCCGGGCTTCACGCTCTGGCGACGCGGGAAGGTGCGCGACGTCTACGACCTCGGCGACCGCCTGCTCGTGGTCGCCACCGACCGCATCAGCGCGTTCGACGTGGTGTTGCCGACCGGCATCCCCGGCAAGGGCATCCTCCTCACCCGGCTCTCGCTCTTCTGGTTCCGGCTGCTGGCGGACGTGGCGCCGAACCATGTGCTCACCGCCGAGGTGGAGGAGTACGGAAGGGAGCTGGCGCGCCATCGCGACCAGCTCGAGGGCCGCTCCATGCTCGTCCTCAAGGCCGACCCTTTCCCGGTGGAGTGCGTGGTTCGCGGCTACCTCGCGGGCTCGGGATGGAAGGACTACCAGGCGACCGGGTCCGTGTGCGGCATCGCATTGCCGCGCGGGCTGCGCGAGTCCGAGCGGCTGCATCCACCGCTGTTCACGCCCTCCACCAAGGCCGAGCGGGGACACGACGAGAACATCCCCTTCGCCGAGGTCGAGCGGCTGCTGGGCGCACGGCGGGCGGGCGAGCTGCGCGACCTCAGCCTGGAGATCTATGGCCGCGCGCGGGCGCACGCGGAAGCGCGCGGCCTCATCCTGGCCGACACCAAGTTCGAGTTCGGCCTGCGCGACGGCCGCGTAGTCTGGATCGACGAGGCGCTCACGCCCGACTCTTCGCGGTTCTGGCCCGCGGACGGCTATGAGCCGGGCACCTCCCCGCCCAGCTTCGACAAGCAATACGTGCGGGACTACCTCCACGCGCTCGGCTGGGACAAGAAGCCGCCCGCTCCCTCCCTTCCCGAGGACGTCGTACGCCGCACTCTCGACAAGTACCTCGAGGCCCACGCGCGGCTCACCGGCGTGGAGCGGCCGCTCTCCGCGGGCTCCGGCCCGGGGAAGGTGCGGTGATGTTGGTCACGGCGGTCCCCGCGTCGCGGGGCGAGACTGGCGCCTCGCCGGCCCGACGCGGAGCGCACCGCACCGCTGGCTAAGCCAAGGGAGCCTCCGTGAAGCAGCTGATGGATTCACTCGTGGCGGAGATGATCGACAAGGGCATCCTCTTCACCGAGGCGCGTCGCGAGTTCGAGAAGAGGTTCATCCTGCGCGTCCTCCAGCGCCACCGGGGAAACCTCTCCCGCGCGGCCAAGGACCTGAAGATCCACCGCAACACGCTCGGCAAGAAGATCGACGAATACAAGATCAAGGTCTCGCCCACAGACCACTGACCGCAGGGGACTTGGGCGGGGGCGCTTGACATCGGCCACGCGGTCGCCTAGATTTAGCAGTCACCAGGGCTGAGTGCCAACGGCGGGTCCCGCCGGAGCTTCGCCCCGGAGTCCATCATTCAAGGAGATTGTGCGCATGAACGTGCGTCCACTACACGACCGCCTGCTGGTGCAGCGCATCGAGGAGAAGGAGACCGTCAAGGGAGGGATCATCATTCCCGACACCGCCAAGGAGAAGCCCCAGGAAGGCAAGGTCATCGCCGTGGGCAACGGCAAGGTCCTGGAGAACGGCACCAAGGTGCCGCTCGACGTCAAGGCCGGGGACAAGATCCTCTTCGGCAAGTATTCCGGGACGGACATCAAGATCGACGGCCAGGAGTACCTCATCCTCCGCGAGGATGAAGTGCTCGCCGTGGTCGGCTAGCTAGAAAAAGGAGATCCGCAAGCAATGGCGAAACAGATCACGTACGGCGACGAGTCCCGGCAGGCGATGATGCGGGGAGTCAACCGCCTGGCCGACGCGGTGAAGGTCACGCTCGGGCCCAAGGGCCGGAACGTCGTCCTCGACAAGAAGTTCGGCTCCCCGGTCATCACCAAGGACGGCGTGACGGTGGCCAAGGAGATCGAGCTCAAGGAGCCGCTCGAGAACATGGGCGCGCAGATGGTGCGCGAGGTCGCGTCGAAGACCTCGGACGTCGCCGGCGACGGCACCACCACCGCGACCGTGCTCGCGCAGGCCATCTACCGCGAGGGCATCAAGAACGTCACCGCGGGCGCGAACCCCATGGAGCTCAAGCGCGGCATCGACAAGGCCGTGGCCGCGGTCATCGAGGAACTGAAGAAGCTCAGCAAGCCGGTCAAGGGCAAGATGATCGCCCAGGTCGGCACCATCTCGGCCAACAACGACGAGACGATCGGCCAGATCATCGCCGAGGCCATGGAGAAGGTGGGCAAGGACGGAGTGATCACGGTCGAGGAGGCCAAGACGCTCGAGACCTCGCTCGAGGTGGTCGAGGGGATGCAGTTCGACCGCGGGTATCTCTCGCCCTACTTCGTGACCGACCCCGAGCGGATGGAAGTGGCGATCGAGAACCCGTTCATCCTGATCCACGAGAAGAAGATCTCGAACATGAAGGATCTGCTCCCGCTGCTCGAGCAGGTGGCCCGCCAGGGCAAGCCGCTGCTCATCATCGCCGAGGACATCGAGGGCGAGGCCCTGGCCACGCTCGTCGTCAACAAGCTCCGGGGCACCCTGCAGGTGGCCGCGGTCAAGGCCCCCGGCTACGGCGACCGCCGCAAAGCCATGCTCGAGGACATCGCCACCCTCACCGGCGGCAAGGCCATCACGGAAGACCTCGGCATCAAGCTCGAGAACGTGAAGCTGGAGGACCTCGGCCGCGCCAAGAAGGTCACCATCGACAAGGACAACACGACCCTGGTGGAGGGCGCGGGCGACGCCAAGGGCATCGCGGCCCGGGTCAAGCAGATCCGCGCGCAGATCGAGGAGACGACCTCCGACTACGACCGTGAGAAGCTCCAGGAGCGGCTGGCCAAGCTCGTGGGCGGCGTGGCCGTGATCAAGGTCGGCGCGGCCACCGAGACGGAGATGAAGGAGAAGAAGGCGCGGGTCGAGGACGCCATGCACGCGACCAAGGCGGCGGTCGAGGAGGGCATCGTTCCCGGCGGCGGCGTGGCCCTGCTCCGCTCCATCAGGGCGGTCGACGCCCTGAAGTCCCAGGGCGACGAGGCGGTCGGCATCGGCATCGTCCGTCGCGCGCTCGAGGAGCCGCTGCGCCAGATCGCGCAGAACGCCGGCCACGAGGGCGCCGTAGTGGTGTCCAAGGTGCGCGAGGCGAAGACGGCCGAGGAGGGATTCAACGCGCTCAACGAAAAGTACGAGAACCTGGTCGACGCGGGCGTCATCGACCCGACCAAGGTGGTCCGCTCGGCCTTGCAGAATGCCGCGTCGATCGCCTCGCTGCTCCTGACCACCGAGGCGCTCGTGAGCGAGATCCCGGAGGAGAAGGAGGAGAAGGGCGGCGCGGGCGGCGGCATGGGCCACGGCGGAGGCTTCTAGCTCCGCACGTCCTTCGCGCGGTTCGACGTTCCCGGGGCGGCTTCGGCCGCCCCGTTTCGTTCGCGCGCCGTCAGTCGGGGAGGCGGAACTGCACGCGCACCGGGAGCCAGACCTTCACCGGCACCCCGTCCTTGATGGCGGGCCGGTACTTGCGGCGGCGCACGCTCTCGACCGCCGCCTCGTTGAGGCCGGACCGGCCGCCCGCGCCGGTGATCACCAGCGTCTCCGTGACGCTGCCGCGCTCGTCCACGAGCACGTTGAGCTCGACGATGCCCTCCAGCCGCTGGCGCAGCGCCACCGGCGGGTAGGTCGCCGCGAAGGCGCGGTCGAGCACCGGCGCGATCACCCCGGGGTCGCTCAGTCTGACGAGCGCGCCGGCGCGGACCGGCGGCAGGGGTGCGGGCGTCGGCGCGGGGGGGCTCGTGGTCGTCACCACCGCGGCCGCGGCGGCCGCCCGCACCTCCTCTTCGCGCCGGCGCTCCTCCGCCAGGCGCTCTTGGGCGGCGCGCTGCTCGGCCTCCAGCCGCGCCTGCTCCTCGCGCAGGCGCTGCTCCTCCTCCGCTTGCGCGCGGCGCCGGGCCTCCTCCTGCGCGCGCGCGACGGACAGGACATCGGCGCGCTGCCCGCGGGCCGCGGCCTGCGCCTCGATCTTGAGCCGCGCCTCCTCCGCCGCCCGCGCCTCGGCCGCGGCCTTTTCGGCCTCGATGGCCCGCAGGCGCTCTTCGAGCTCCTTCACGCGCGCCATGGCCGCGACCGCCTCCGCGCTCAAGGTCGTCGTGGGCGGCTCGGCGGCGGCGGCCGTGGGAGCGGGTCGGCCGCGCAGGCTCACGTACCCGGCGGCCGCGCCGACCAGCACGAGCGCCGCCATGGCCACGAGCGCGAGACGGAAGCGGGTTCGCGGCGCGAGGGGTGGCGGCCGATGGAAGGTCAGTCCGGCGGCCGCCTGGTGCGCGCCGAGGACGGGCGGTTCGGGACGCGGGGGAGGAACGGCCGCGATCGGGACGGCCGTCCCGGTGCCGACCACCGCCGCCGGCTTGCGCGCGGGCGCCTCCTCCCGCCCCAGGACCGGCGGCGGGGGGGACGCCACCGCGGCGGGCCCCGGCACGGCGGGCGCGGCGGGCGCCTCGGCCGGCGGCGCGATCACGGTCGGGACGCGGACGGGCTCCTCCGCGACGTACTCCTGGTAACTCGCCTCCCTCTCCTCGTTCAAAGCGCGCGCCTCGCCTTCGATGTCGTCGCGGAAGAGCGAATGCATGAAGAAGGCGAGGTTGAACGTGGTGGGGCTGAAGTCGCCGGAGAACAGCAGCGTGTCCACCGCCTTGCGCATCTCCTGCACTTCGACGTAGCGCGCGGCGGGATCGGCGGCGAGCGCCTTGCGCAGGATGTCGGCGATCGGTCTGGGCAGGAGGTCGTCGCCCGCCGGGTTCTTCATGCGCGCCTGCGCGAGCCGCGCGGTCACGTCCTCCCTCCGGCCGTCCTGGACGAACCGCTCGCCGGCGAGGGTCTCGTACAGCAAGGCGGCCACCGCCCAGGTGTCCGACCTCGTGTCCCCGGGGCCCCCGGCCGCCTGCTCGGGCGAGAGGTAGGCTTCCTCGTCCGGGGCGGCCCCGCCCACCTCGCGGATGCGGCTCGGCCAGAGGCCGAACCCGCGCAGCCGCACCTCCCCTTCGTACGAGACGAGCACGCTGGACGGGGTGATGAAGCCGTGGAAATACCGGGCGCCGCCTTCGAGCCTGCGGCTGTGGGCATGCTCGAGGGCGGCGCACGCCTTGCTCGCGATGAGCAGGGTATGGTCCACTGAGAACGGGAACACGTCCCGGCGCGTGCGCTCGAAGACGGCGCGCAGGCTCTTGGCCTCCAGGAACTCGTGCGAGACGTAGTACGCGGCGTCCACCTTGCCAATGCCGTGGATCTTGAGGAGGTTGGCGTGATGCAGCTGCGCCGCGAACTTGACCTGGTCCATCAGGGCCTTCACGGCTTCGGGATGGGCGGCGAGCGAGGGCTTGAGACGCAGGACCGACACGATCTTCTCGAGCCCGGCCGGCGAGAGCTTGGCCGCGCGGTACTCGGTGCCGAGGCCGCAGGTCTCGACCTCCTCGAGAAGCACGAACCTGCCGAACTTCTCTTTCCTGGCCATGGCGCGGCCCTCTCCGGGGTGCGGAAACCGGCAACAAAATAGCACGCACGAAAGGACCGATCAAACCGCGGAAGGCCTCGACAGAACATGAACACGACGCCGTCAAAGCCCGTGCTTTCCGTGCTGATCGGCCTGCTGGCCGCCCCTCTCGGGCCGCCCCGAGCCGACATCCGCTGCGGCACGGAGCGCGGGGCGGCCTCCCACCTCGCCGCCCTGCACCGGTACTGGTCCGAGGCCGGCCTCCTGGGCAAGGCGCGCGCCGGCGAAACGGCGGGCGCCGCCGACCGCGACGAGGATCACGTCGCCCTCCTGGAGGACCGGGGCGATCTGGTGGCGAGCCGGAATCCCTTCGATCTCCAGGGTACGGCGGTCCGTCTCACGCCCAACCGCGCCGGCGGATACGACCCGGTGCCGCTGGCACTGGCGCTGGAGACGCCGGGCGCCCCGCTCGCGCTGGGCAAGGACGAGGCACGGGCGGTGGACCTGCCCTTCGCGTTCCCGTTCTACGGCCGGCGGTTCACGCAGGTGTTCGTCCACGCCGATGGCGCGCTCACGTTCGCGGCCACCGACCTCGAGCCGGGCGAGCGCGGCATGGGCCGATTCCTCGCCGGCCCCCCGCGCGTGGGCGCGTTCTTCGCCGACCTCGACCCGAGCCGCGGCGGGTCGGTGACGGCCAGCGTGTCCTCGGACCGCGCCGTCTTCCTCTGGGACAGGGTGCCCGGCGGAGGCCAGATCAACCGCAACACGTTCCAGGCAACGCTCGCCGCCACCGGCGAGGTGGACCTCGTCTATGGCGAGATGCAGACGCGGGAGGCGATCGTCGGCCTGTCGCCCGGGGGGACCCGGTCGCTCACCGCCGCCAACCTCGGCGCCGGAGAGCCGCGCGCTTCGGCGGGAGCCCTGGTCGAGCGCTTCAGCGAGACCGAGAGGCTGGATCTCGTCTCCGCCACGCGCCGCTTCTATGCGTCCCATCCCGACGTATTCGATCAGCTCGTGGTCTACACCACGCGTGCCCTCAATCCGCTGGGCGGAAGCCTGGCCTTCGAGGTGAACGTCCGCAACGACGTGGCGGGCATCGGCCTCGAAAGCTTCGACCGCACGGCGGAATGGGGCAGCGCGGGCCGGCTCGAGAGTGTCGTGTTCATGGATGCCGTCGACAACTACCACGAGGTGGACGGCTTCGAGATCCTGGCCCACGAGGTCGGCCATCGTTGGCTGTCCCGGTTGGCCTTCCGTTCGAGCGACGGCGCCACGAGCGCCGCGCTGCTCGGGCGAGGTGGGGTGCACTGGAGCTTCTTTCTCGACACGGACGCGTCGGTCATGGAGGGCAACGACATCGAGGACCGGGGCGATGGCCGCTTCGAGACGGTGGACTTCGCGCGCGGCTATTCCCCGCTCGACCAGTACGTGATGGGGCTGCGCGCAGCGGGCGAGGTGGCGCCTTTCTTCTACGTGGAGGGCGCGGACAACTTCCGGCCGGCCCGTCCGTACAAGTCCTCCTCGCCGCCGGAGGCCGGCGTGGGCTTCACCGGCGTCCGGCGGACCGTGCGGATCGAGGACGTGGTCGCAGCCATGGGAGCCCGAGTGCCGGATGCCGCGCAGGCGCCGCGACTGCTGCGCCAGGCGTACGTCCTCGTGGCCGACCGCTCGGCCCCGGCCACCGAAGCCCGCCGGCGGACCGTGGCCCGGATCCGGTCACGGTTCGAGACGTATTACGTGGCCGCCACCGGCGGCCGGGGCATGGCCCTCACCCATCTCGAGTAGGGCCAGCGTGGAACCCGGTACACGTTATCGCATCCTGGTGGACACGCCAGACCGACTGGCCGCTGCAACCCGTTGAAACGACGTCGTTTCAGGCCCGGGGTGCCCGGCACGCCACTTGCTTTGACTCCTGTCGGGAGGATCAGATGGACTTCGTGGCGCAGCTGGCGACCGCCGTAGGTGGTATGGCCGTGGCGTTTGGCGCGTCCCGGCTCGTTCTCGAGGGCGTGCTCGCGGTGACATTCGGCCGCAAGCGCTAGCTTGACGAGCTAGGGCGTCTCCGGGCGTTCGAACACCTGCTCGGAGCCGTCCGGCCCCCGCAGCCTGACTCCCGCGTCCTCGTCCACCGAGAGCACCCGATAACCCTGCGCCTCCTCGCCGGCGGCGAGGACCACGACGTCTCCCAGGATCGAGAGCGCCGCGCGCAGCCTGCCGCCGCGGTTCACCAACCCGACCAGACGCACCGGTTTCGGTGCGGTCGCTTCCGCGGTGGCGGCGGGCGGCTCCGCGGGCGGCGACCGTAGGGGCGGGAGCGCGGCGCGCTCCGCGCGCGCGGACGTCGGCTGCACGTACTCGAACACGTTCCGTTCGGGTATCCCGGGCCCGACGCCGGCGGCTCCCGTCGGCCTCTCCGCGGCCACCGGAGGCCGTCGCGGTGGCCGGGCGGCCGCATCCGACGGCGGCTGACGCGGGCTGAGCAGCCGCACGGACAGGAGCACCACGACGATCACCGCCAGCAGCGCCAGCGTGCGCCTCATGGCCGTGCGCGGAGCGCGAGCGCCTCGACCAGGAGCGCGACGTGCCCGCGGTCGGCGCGGGGCCGGAGCTCCACGCGCTCGAGGATGAGGCCCGTACCGGGACGCGCCAGCTCGCCCGAGAGCCGCACGGCCTCGGCGAAGGGCGCGGTCGCGCTCACGCGCACGGTCGGGCCTCGCGGCCCGGGCCGGACGCCGAGTCGCACCGCGGTGGCGCTGCTGCCGTCAACGGTCGCCAGCACCCTCCGCCGGAGCAAGGCGGCGGGCTCCCCCTCCTCCCCCCCGGCGGCGACGGCCGCGGCGCGCCGCCAGGCCGCTTCCCGCCGCTCGAGAGGGGCGAGCTCCGCCTGTGCCTGCTGGCGTGCGCGCCGCGCCTGGCCGTAGGCGTCCCTGGCCTCACCGGCCCGCGCGCGCAGCGGCAACGCCAGGCCGGCATACAGCAGCAGGGCCGCGAGCAACGGGGCAACCGAGACGAGCCGCGCGGTCAACGGCCGCCCGCCCGGAAGCGACCACGGACGGTCGTGCTCATGCCGCCCCGGCGGTCCTCCTCGCCCGTCAGCACCCGCGTGAACGACGGCGAGCGCTGGAGCCGGTCCACGAAAAGGTCGAACGAGGCGGGACTGCGCGCGGCGACGCGCAACTCCAGCTCCACGTGCTCGCCGTAGTCGAGCGAGACCGCGTCCAGGCGCACGTCGCCCGGCAACATCTCCGCCAGCCGCGCGAGCACGCGAGGCGGCGCGGCGTCGGCCGTCAACATCGCCCGCGCGGCCAGCGCGCCGTCCGGTCCGCCCCGGCCGCGCAGGTCGCGGACGCGCGAGAGCAGCGCTTCCGTCTCGCGGCGTGTCTGGGTCAGGCGCGCGGCGGCCGCGGCCTGCGCGGTCCACGCGTCGACCGTCGCCCAGGCGGCAAACGCCAGCGCGCCGAGGCCCGCGACCACGAGCGCGCTCTGTCCCCGGGAGAGGCGGCGCGCGCGCGGCCGCGAGGAGAAGTCCCGCTCGCGCGTCATGCCAGGGCGGCGCCGAGCCACGCCAGCTCCACGCCGTCCGCGGGCACGCCCTCGCCCGCGACGTGCCAGCCGGCCTCCGCGGGCGCGCCCGCGGCCTGCATGTCCCGGACGAGCGCCAGCGCCCCGGCACCCACCACGCGCATCCGCGCTCCGGGGGCTTCGCCCCCGAGTATCGCGGTACGGTCCGCTTCGGCATGCAGGCGCCGCCACTCGCCGGACGAAGGGTCGCGGCGGCGGTTGCGGACGACTCCGACCGCGCCTCCCCTGCGGCAGGCCAGCGAGACGGCGGCGTCCCCCAGCACGAGGTCCACCACGGGCTCCCCGGCCGGGGCTGACGCGCCGAGCGCCGCGAGCGCGCCCAGCGGCGAGAGGTCCACCCGTTCCTGCGCCAGTCCGGCCGCGGCGGCCGCGGCCTCGTAGCCCTCCAGCACGGAGCGCCGCACGGCGGCGGCCAGCACGCGGCTGCCGCCCAGCGCAAGCACGTCCACCACGGCCTCGTCGATCGGATAGGGCAGGCTGGGCGCGAGCCGATAGCGCGCGAAGGACACGGGCGACGTGCCCTCGGGGACGTCGAGGTCGGTGAGCCGCGCGACGCCGTCGGGAAGCACGAGGCAGACCGGCGCGTCGCGCAGCCGCAGCGCCCTGGCCACCTCGCGCGCGGCATGCGCCACCTCTTCCGAGCGCCGCAGGTTGGGCTCGAAGGGCGAGGGCCAGAGGGCGCCCGGGAGGAGGGGCGCCAGGGCAAGGGCGCGCACCCGCGGCGTGCCGAGGCCACGCCCCAGCGCCGCGCCGGACACGCCCGAGGCATCGAAGGCGACCACGTGGCGCGACCGCAACGCCTTCACGCTGCCAATTATAGACCGGCATCGGCACTGGCACTCTCACCGCACGGATCGCCTCTGTGGTTGTCCGTGGGGGCTTTCCGTTTGGGTTATGATCGCCACTTCCCGTCATACCTGGACCCAGGGGGAAGGCATGAAGGTCTACGACGCGCCCGGCATCCGCAACGTGGCCGTGGTCGGACACGGCGGCAGCGGCAAGACCTCGCTCGTCTCGGCGCTGCTCTTCGACATGGGAGCCGTGAACCGGCTGGGCCGGGTCGAAGACGGTACCACCGTGACCGACTTCGACCCCGACGAGGTCGAGCGCCAGATCAGCCTTCAGACCGCCGCCGCCTGGGGCGAGTGGAAGAAGACCAAGATCAACCTCCTCGACAACCCCGGGTACGCCAACTTCCTCTTCGAGGCGCGCTCGGGCTTGCGGGTGGCGGACGTCGCGTTGGTCGTGGTGGACGCGGTGCACGGCGTGGAGGTCCAGACCGAGAAGGTGTGGGGCTATGCCGCGGAGGAGGGCCTGCCGCGCATCGTGGTGGTCAACCGCATGGACCGCGACCGCGCGTCGTTCGCGCGCGCGCTCGACTCGCTGCAGAGCGCCTTCGGCCGGGCGGTGGTGCCGCTGGCCATCCCCCTGGGCGAAGAGCGGGGGTTCGTGGGCGTGGCCGACCTCGTCTCCGGCCAGGCCGACGTGTACACCGACGACCAGAGCGGTCGGTTCCAGACGGTGGAGCTGCCGCCCGAGGTGCGCGATGCCGCGCAGGCCGCGCGCGAGAAGCTGATCGAGATGGTGGCCGAGAACAACGAAGACCTCATGGAGGTCTTCTTCGAGAAGGGGACGCTCACCGCGGAGGAACTGGCGCGCGGGCTGCGGGCGGCGGTGGCGGCCGGGCGGGTGTTCCCGGTGCTGCCGGCCTCCTCCACCCGGAACGTGGGGTTGCATCCCCTGCTCGACGCCCTGGTGGACCTCGCTCCCTCTCCCGCCGACCGCGGGGAGGTGAAGGGGCTCGATCCCGCGCGCAGCCAGGAGACGGCGCGGCGGCCCGCCGCCGACGCGCCCTTCTCGGCCTACGTCTTCAAGACGATCGCCGACCCCCACGCCGGCCGCATCTCCATCTTCCGCGTGTATTCGGGCATCCTCCGGTCCGACACCACCGTCCACAACTCGACCCGCGACGTGGCCGAGCGCGTGGGCACGCTGCAGATCATGCAGGGCAAGACGCCCACGACGGTGGGCGAGATCCAGGCCGGCGACATCGGCGCCGTGGCCAAGCTCAAGGACACGCAGACCCGAGACACCCTCTGCGACAAGGCGCAGCCCATCGTGTTCCCCAGGCTCGAGCCGCCGGAGCCGGCCACCACGTTCGCCATCGAGCCCAAGACGCGCGGCGACGAGGACAAGATCTCGGCCGCCCTCCACCGCCTCATGGAGGAGGACATCGTCCTCAAGGTCTCCCGCGACGCGCAGACGCACGAGATGCTGCTTTCCGGGATGGGGCAGCTGCACGTGGAAGTGATGGTCGCCAAGCTGCGCAAGCGCTACAAGGTCGAGGTGAACCTCAGGAAACCGAAGATCCCGTACCGGGAGACGATCAAGGCGGCGGCCGAGGGCCACGGGCGTCACAAGAAGCAGACCGGCGGGCACGGCCAGTTCGGCGACTGCAAGATCCGCATGAAGCCGCTGCCCCGCAGCGAGGACTTCAAGTTCGTGGACGACATCTTCGGTGGCTCGATCCCGAAGAACTTCATCCCCGCGGTCGAGAAGGGGATCCAGGAGGCGCGCGTGCGCGGCTTCCTGGCCGGCTTCCCCATGGTCGGGTTCCAGGTGGAGCTGTTCGACGGCCAATACCACGACGTGGACTCCTCCGAGATGTCGTTCAAGATCGCGGGCTCGCTGGCCTTCAAGGACGCCGTGGCCAAGTGCCGGCCCACCCTGCTCGAGCCCGTGATGAAGGTCGAGATCGCGGTGCCCGAGGAGTACGCGGGCTCCGTGATGGGCGACCTGTCGAGCCGCCGCGGCCGGCCCCAGGGCATGGAGCCGCGCGGCAGCCTCCAGGTCATCCGGGCCGAGGTGCCGCTCTCCGAGATGTTGTCCTACGACGCGGAGCTGACCTCGATGACGGGCGGTCGCGGCTCGTACCACATGGAGATGTCGCACTACGACGAGGTGCCCGGGCACCTCCAGGACAAGATCATCGCCGCGGCCCGTGCGGACAAGGGGGCGGTGGCGGAGGAGGCCTGATCCCGCCGAGGTCTCTACGGATTCACCGCAGAGACGCGGAGGAGACTCCGCGCCCTCCGCGGTGAAAAGGTCGGCATGCGGGTGCTTGGGATAGACTGAGAGGATGAAGGCAGAGCGGTTCGCCCGTGCGCTGGGGCTGACCATCTGGGTCGCGGTGACGGCCCCTCCGGCCTTTCCCCAGGCCGCTCCCGCGACGGAGGAGCCGCGCGCGGCCGGTACCGAGGTACCGGTCCCCAAGCGCTCCCGGTTCGTCCAGCCGGAGTACCCTCCGGACGCGCTGGCCCAGGGGCTGCGCGGCATCGTCATCCTCGCCCTCACCATCGACACCGCGGGCAAGGTGTCGGCGGTGGACGTGGTGCGGAGCCTCCCGCCCTTCGACGCGGCGGCCACGGCGGCGGCACGACAGTGGGAGTACGAGGTCACCAGGGTGGACGGTCGGCCGGTGCCCGTGCGGCTGACGGTGCCCATCACGTTCGCCTTGAAGCTGCCGGAGATGACGCGCGACTCGGGCATTCCCGAGCTGCGGCAGGGCGTCGCGCCGCCCTTCCCTTTGGACGCTCCGTCCGACCAGCCGGCCACCGTGACCGCCGACCTGACCATCGATCCCAGCGGACAGGTCGTGGAGGCCGAGATCAAGAGCGGCGCCTCGCCCTGGTCCGAAGCGCTGCTCGCGGCGCTGCGGACCTGGCGGTTCACGCCCACGGGCGGCGACCGCATGCTCAGCTTCCAGGTCCGCGCCGAATTCGTGGCTTCGGGCCGCCGCCCGCCGCGCGTGGACCTCCGGCTGAGCGACCCGCGCCCGCGCGATGCGGCGCCGGCGGTGGCGGAGGAGCAGCCGTCCCAGCCGCCGGCCGCCGGAGCGCCCGCGGAGGTCGAATCGGCTCCGGCTGCCCAGGCGGCGTCGGCCCCGGCGGCGACACCCACCGCACCGCCCGCGTCGGCGCCGTCCGCGCCGGTACCCCCCTTGGAGGCACCGTCCGCGCCGGCACCGTCCGGGCCGGCACCGTCCGGGCCGGCACCGTCCGCGGCTGAACCGTCCGCGGCTGAACCGCCGGTGGTCGCGCCGCCCGCGACCGCTCCGTCCGCGCCGGTACCGTCCGCGGCCGCGCCGCCCGCGGCCGCGCCGGCATCCGCCGCGCCCGAGAGCCCGAGCGCACCCGCCGCAGGTCAGGAGGCCGGGGAAGCGCCGCCGCCGCCGGTCGAGATCATTCCCATCGCCCCCGAGCCACCGCGGCCCGTGGAGCCCGGGGTCTCGGCGGTGCAGGACGTGCTCCTCGGGCCGGGCGTCCCTGACCTGTCGAAGGGACGCCGGCCGGTCGTGCCGCCGATCGCCCGCATGAACTCGGTGTCAGGCAACGTCGAGGTGCGGTTCGTGGTCGAGGCGTCCGGCGCGAGCTCGGTGCGGGACGTGGACGGGCCGGAGCTCCTGAGAGAGGCGGCCCGCCAGACGGTGGGTTCGTGGATGTTCCGCCGGACGACACCGGAGCGGCTTCCGCTCGTGGCCGTGCTCGCCTACATGGGCGACGTGGCGTCGGCCTCGGTGAAGGTCGCGCCGTAGCCCGGACGGCCTACTTCGCCTTCTCCGCCGCCTTCTTCCCGCCCTTGGCGCGCTTCGACTTGCCGGCTGCGGCCTCGCCCTCCCCGGCCGGGGCCTTGCCCGACCGGCGGCTCCCGGCTTCGGCCTTCGGTTCGGCCTTCGCGACCTTCTTGCCCTTCTCGCCCTTCTTCTCCGGCTTGTACTCGGAGCCGAGCAGCTCCACGATCGCCATCTCCGCGCCGTCCCCACGGCGGGGGCCCAGGCGCAGGATGCGGGTGTAGCCGCCGGGGCGGGTGGCGAAGCGCGTGCCCAGCGTGTCGAAGAGCTTGCGCACGACCGCGCCGTCCTGGATGTCGCGGCGCACGAGCCGCCGGGCGTGCAGCGCGTCCCCGTCGCGCTTGGCCAGCGTGATCAGGCGCTCCGCATACGGCCGCAGCTCCTTGGCCTTGATCAGCGTGGTGCGGATGCGCTCGCGCTCGAAGAGCGCCGTGGCCAGGTTGCGCAGCAACGCCATGCGGTGAGGCGTGGTACGCCCCAGCTTCCGGTAGCCGACGCGATGTCGCATGCGCTCAACCCTGCTGCGGCTGCGGCGGCTGCGGCCAGTTGTCCAGCTTCATGCCGAGCGAGAGACCCATGCTGCCCAGGATCTCCTTGATCTCGTTGAGCGACTTGCGGCCGAAGTTCTTCGTCTTCAGCATCTCGGCCTCGGTCTTCTGGACCAGCTCGCCGATGGTGCGGATGTTCGCGTTCTTGAGGCAGTTGTACGAGCGCACGGACAACTCCATCTCGTCGACGCTCTTGTTCAGCTTCTCGTACCACTGCTCGCGGTCCTGCTCGGAGATCTCGACCGGCGTCTCGTTCTCGTCGTCCTCTTCGAGGTTGATGAAGATGGACAGGTGGTCCTTCATGAGCTTGGCGGCCAGGCCCACCGCGTCACGCGGGGTGACCGCCCCGTTGGTCCAGACCTCCAGCGTGAGCTTCTCGTAGTCGGTGGCCTGGCCCACGCGGGCGTTCTCCACGAAGTAGTTCACCTTCTTGGTCGGCGAGTGCACGGAGTCCACCGGGATCCAGCCGATCGAGAGGTCCTCGTCGAAGTTCTTGTCCGCGGACACGTAGCCGCGGCCCTGCTTGACCCGCATCTCCACCGAGAGCGTCGAGCCCTGGCCCAGGGTGGCGATGTAAGCGTCCTGGTCCAGGATGTCGATGTCGGGGTCGGGCGTCACGTGCGCCGCCCTCACCTCGCCCGCCTCCGAGGTCTTCAGGAGCAGGGTCTTCGGATGCTCGACGTGCATCTTGAGCGGGACCCGCTTGAGGTTCAGGACGAGGTCGGTCGTGTCCTCCATGGCGCCCGGGATGGGGGAGAACTCGTGCAGCACGCCCTCCACCCGCACGGCCGTGATCGCGGCCCCCTCGATGCTGGAGAGGAGCACGCGCCGCAGCGTGTTTCCCACCGTGGTCGCGAAGCCCCGCTCGAACGGCTGCGCGTAGAAGCGGCCGAAGGTGTCGGTGAGCGTCTCGCGCTCGACCTCCAGGCGCTTCGGCTTCTGGAACCCTTTCCACAACATGTCTGTGCAGTCCTCTCTTGCTTCTTTACTTGGAGTACAGCTCGACGATGAGCTGCTCCTGGATGGGGAAGTTCACGTCCTCGCGCGCGGGCATGGAGAGCACGCGCCCCTTGAGGCCGGCCGCGTCGAGGTCCAGCCACTTGGGGACGCCGCGGCCCTTCACGGCCTCCACCGACTGCGCCACCTGCGCGTTCTTGGCGGCCGAGGGCGCCAGGGACACGACCTGGCCCTCTTCGACCTGGTAGGAGGGGATGTTGACCCGGCGGTCGTTCACCCGCACGTGCCCGTGGCGCACGAGCTGCCGCGCCTGGTCGCGCGAGCTGCCGAAACCGAGGCGGTAGACCACGTTGTCCAGCCTCCGCTCGAGCTTGCGCAGCAGCTCCTCGCCCACGACCCCCTTCTCCTGTGAAGCGCGGTCGAAGGTGAGGGCGAACTGGCTCTCCAGCATGCGGTAGAGCCGCTTGACCTTCTGCTTCTCGCGCAGCTGCAGGCCGTAGCCCTGCACCTTGGCCTTGATGCGGCCGCCCTTGCCGTGCTGGCCGGGCGCGTAGTTGCGCTTCTCGATCGCGCACTTCTCGGTGAAGCAGCGGTCGCCCTTGAGGAACAGCTTCATGCCCTCGCGCCGGCACAGCCGGCAGACGGGCCCCGAATACCTCGCCACTCCGTGCTCTCCTAGACCCGCCGCCGCTTGGGCGGCCGGCAGCCGTTATGGGGGATGGGCGTCACGTCCCTGATGGACTTGATCTCCACTCCCGCCGCCTGCAGGGCCCGGATGGCCGACTCGCGGCCACTGCCCGGCCCCTTCACCCGGATGTCCAGCGAGCGCAGGCCCGACTCCTTGGCCGCGCTGGCGGCCGCGGCGGCCGCCTGCTGCGCCGCGAAGGGGGTGCCCTTGCGCGACCCCTTGAACCCCAGGGTGCCCGCGCTGGACCAGGTGACCACGTTGCCCTCGCCGTCGGTGATGGTCACGTGGGTGTTGTTGAAGGAGGCGTGAATGTGGGCCACGCCGTGCACGACGTGCCTTTTCTCCTTCTTGCTCTTCTTGGCCCCGCCGGCCTTGGCCGGTGCCTTCTCGTCGGGCTTTGCTTCCGCTTTCGGTTCCGCCATTCGCTAGCAGTCTCCTTCTACGGCTTGCCCGGCGCCGCCGCCTTGGGACGGATCAGCGCGCGGCGGGGGCCCTTGCGCGTGCGCGCGTTGGTATGGGTGCGCTGGCCGCGCACGGGGAGGTTGCGCCGGTGGCGCAGGCCGCGGTAGGAGCCGACCTCCATCAGCCGCTTGATGTTCATGGCCACGTCCTTGCGGAGGTCGCCCTCGACACCGCCCTCGCCGTCGATGATCCGCGCGATGCGGCTGACCTCTTCTTCGGAGAGGTCCTTCACCCGCACGTGCTGCTCGATGCCGGCCTGGGCCAGGATCTTGCCGCTGCGGGAGCGTCCGATGCCGTAGATGTAGGTGAGTGCCACCTCGACCCGCTTCTGCCGCGGAAGGTCGATGCCTGCGATGCGAGCCATGCCCTACCCCTGCCTCTGCTTGTGCTTCTGGTTGGCGCAGATGATGCGGACCACCCCCTGGCGGCGCACCACCTTGCACTTGACGCAGATCTTTCTCACCGACGAACGAACCTTCACGATGACCTGCCCCTCATGAAAAATGCCTGATCACCCGCAAACCGCCCATTGTACCGCAACTTGTACCCCGGGTCACGTTTTCCCCACGATCCTTGCCCGAGAGGCATCGTAGGCCGACAGCTCGAGCTCCACCTTCTGCCCCGGCAGGATGCGCAGGAGGCCGGCGTGCCCAGAGACGTGCGCCGTCACGCGGGGACGGCCCTCGGACTCCAACTCCACGCTGTACAAGGCGTTAGGCAGGGTCTCCAGCACCCGTCCCTGCACGCGGACGGGCTCAGGCATGGGCGACCTGGGCATAGGGATACGGCTCGGACAGGATCCACGGCCCGTGATCCGTGACGGCGACCGTCAGCTCGAAATGCGCCGACCGGCTGCGGTCGGCGGTCACCGCCGTCCAACCATCGTCGAGCACGCGCACCTCGGGGCCGCCGAGGTTGAGCATGGGCTCGATGGCCAGGCACATGCCGGTCACCAGACGCTCGCGCCGGCCCGCCGGCCCGTAGTTGGGCACCTGGGGATCCTCGTGCAGGCTCGCGCCGATGCCGTGGCCCACGAACTCCCGGACGACCGAATAGCCGTGACCCTCGGCGTGCCGCTGCACCGCGTGCCCGATGTCGCCCACCCGGTTGCGCGGTTGGCACATCGCGATCCCGGCGAACAGCGCCTCCTCGGTCACGCGCACCAGCCGGGCCGACTCCTCGCTCACGCGGCCCACGCACACCGTGCGGGCCGCGTCGCCGTAGAAGCCGCCCACGACGCAGCCGAGGTCGAGCCCCACGATGTCGCCTTCCGCGAGCCGGCGCGGACCGGGGATGCCGTGCACCACCTCCTCGTTGACGGAGATGCACAGGGTGGCCGGATAGCCCCGGTACCCCAGGAAGGCCGGGCGGGCGCCCGCCTTCTCGATGCGGTCGCGCGCGATGCGGTCCATCTCGCGGGTGGTGACGCCCGGCTGGGCCGCCTCGGCCAGCGCGCGCAGGGTGTCCACCACGATCGTGCAGGCCCGGTGCATCTTCTGCAGCTCGGGCCAGGACTTCTGCACGCTCACGCGCGTCCCCCGATGAGGCGCTGCAGGTCGCGGAACACCAGGTCGGCGGGACGGTAGCCGTCGAGGTCGTAGAAGCGCGCGCGGGTACGGTACCAGTCGATGAGGGGCGCGGTGGCGGCGTCGTAGTCGGACAGGCGCCGTGCCACCGCCACTTCCTTGTCGTCCTCGCGCTGGATGAGCGGCGAGTTGTCGCGGTCGCAGCGGCCGGGGGCCCGGGGCGGGTTGTTGTAGATGTGGTAGGTGGACTGGCACGTCGGGCACCAGCGGCGGCCGGAGAGCCGGCGCAGCAGCTCCTCGCGCGGCACGTCGATGTTGAAGACGAACACGTCGCCCGTCACGTCCCCGCCCACCATGGTCTCGAAGCCCTCGGCCTGCGGCATGGTGCGGGGGAAGCCATCCAGGATGTACCCGTGCGCGCAGTCCTCCGCCTGCAACCGTTCCTGGATGAGCGCGATCAGCAGGTCGTCCGGCACCAGCCCGCCCTTCTCCATGAGGGGGCCCGCCTGGCGTCCCAGGCTGGTTCCGGACGCGATCGCTTCCCGGAGCATGTCGCCGGTGGAGATCCGCGGGACCTTGCAGTGCGCGGCCAGGCGCCCGGCCTGGGTGCCCTTGCCCGCCCCCGGCGGCCCCAGGAATATCACACGGACCCGCGGCCGGGTCACCGGGCGCGGGCTAGCGCCGGCCACGGATCCTCCGGCCGCCCTTGCCGGTGAAGCCCTCGTAATGGCGCATGACCAGCTGCGCCTCCACCTGGGCCACGGTGTCCATGGCCACGCCCACGATGATCAGGAGCGAGGTGCCGCCGAAGTAGAAGTTCAGGCCCAGGCCCTCGGTCACCCAGCCCAGGTTGTTCTCGGAGAGAAACATGTCGAGGTCGGGACCGATCCCGGGGATGGGCGCCACCTTGAAGCCGGCGATCAGGAACTCGGGCAGGAGGGCGATGAGCGCCAGGTAGATGGCGCCCCCGAAGGTGATGCGCCCCAGGATGTGGTCGAGGTACTCCGCCGTGCGCTTGCCGGGACGGATGCCGGGGATGAACCCACCGTACTTGCGCATGTTCTCCGCCACGTCGTCCGGGTTGAAGACGATGGCCGTGTAGAAGTAGCAGAAGAAGATGATGAAGGCGACGTAGAGCAGGTTGTAGAGCGGCATCCCCCACTGGAGCTGCTCGGACACGGCTTGCATCCAGGGGTTGTCGGCCTGGAAGAAGGACGCGATCGTCTGCGGGAAGGCGATGATCGACGAGGCGAAGATCACGGGTATGACGCCCGCCGTGTTGACGCGCAGGGGCAGGTGGGTGGACTGGCCGCCGTACATGCGCCGGCCCACCACGCGCTTGGCATACTGCACGGTGATGCGCCGCTGCCCGCGCTCCACGAACACGATGGCCATGATCACGAGGACCATGAGGCTGACCAGGAGGAGGGCCGCGAGCAGGCTCAGGTCACCGCGCTGGATGCGTGCCACCGTGTCGAAGAGGCCGCCGGGGAAGCCCACCACGATGCCGGCGAAGATGAGCAGGCTCATCCCGTTGCCCACGCCGCGGTCGGTGATCTGCTCGCCCAGCCACATGACGAAGGCCGTGCCTGTGGTCAGCGTGAGCACGGTCATGAGCTTGAACGCCCAGCCGGGGCTCTCGACGATGCGGAAGGTCTGGCTGATGGTCAGCGTCTCGAGGTAGGCGGCGATGGCGAACGACTGCACGATCGAGAGCAACATGGTGCCGTAGCGCGTGTATTGGGTGATCTTGCGCCGGCCCAGCTCTCCCTCCTTGGAGAGCTTCTCCAGGAAAGGCCAGACCACGGTCAGGAGCTGCAGGATGATGGAGGCCGAGATGTAGGGCATGATGCCCAGGGCGAAGATCGTGACCTTGGCCAGGTTGCCACCCGAGAACATGTCCACGAGGCCGAACCAGTTGCCCTGGTTCTGCGCGAAGAAGTCGATGAGGGCCTGGGCGTTGATGCCGGGCGTAGGCACGTGGTTGCCCAGCCGGTAGACGGCCAGCATGGCCAGCGTGAACAGCACGCGCTTCCTGAGGTCGGGGACGTCCCAGATGTTCCGCAGACTCTGCAACATGCTCTAAACCCCGTGGACGATCAGCCCTCGATGACCTCGGCCTTGCCGCCGGCCGCCCCGATCTGCTCCTGCGCCTTCGCGCTGAACTTGTGGGCGCGCACGGTGAGCGCCTTGCTCAGCGTGCCCTTGGCCAGGATCTTCACCCCCTGGCGCAGCGACTTGATCACGCCGTGCTCCTTGAGCACCTCGGGCGTGACGATGGTGCCCGCCTCGAAGACCTCCAGGCGCTGGAGATTGACCTCCGCGTACTCCCTCCGGAACGGGTTGTGGAAGCCGCGCTTGGGCACCCGGCGATGGAGCGGCATCTGGCCGCCCTCGAAGCCCACCTTGCGGCTGTACCCGCTGCGGCTCTTCTGGCCCTTCTCGCCGCGGCCGGACGTCTTGCCCAGACCGCTGCCCGGGCCGCGGCCGACGCGCTTGCGCGGCCGCACGCTGCCCTTGGCCGGCCTCAGGTTGTTCAGACCCATGACGCGTTCCCCCTAGTCGACGATGGCCACGAGATGGGGAATCTTTTTCACCATCCCGCGGATGGCCGGGGTGTCCGGCCGCTCCACCACCTGGTGCATGCGCCGCAGTCCCAGGCCGCGCACCGTTTCGCGCTGCTTGCCGGGGCAGCCGATGACGCTGCCGATCTGCTTGATGCGCAGCAAGGCGCCCGTCGCGCCGCCCGCCGCTCCCTTCCGGTTCCTGGTCATGTCGCGGCTCCCTACGCTTCGGCGGGCGGGACCGGAGGCACGTCCGCCACCGTCTCCGGCCGCGCCGCGGCCGCGGTGGCCGCCTTGCGCGCCTCCCGCGCCTCGTCCCTGAGCTGCTTCTGGTCGGGGGTCACGATGTCGCTCACGGCCTTCCCACGCAGGCGCGCCACCCGCTCCGGCCGCTTGAGGCGCATGAGCGCGTCCACCGTGGCCTTCACCACGTTGTGCGCGGTGGTCGAGCCCAGGCTCTTGGTCAGGATGTTCTGGATGCCGGCGGCGGTGATGACCGCGCGCACGGCCCCGCCCGCGATCACGCCCGTGCCTTCCGAGGCGGGCTTGAGCAGCACCGCCCCCGAGCCGAAGTAGCCGGTCACGGTGTGCGGGATCGTGGAGCCCTTGTCGGTGATCGGCACGCGCACGATGTTCTTCTTGGCGGCCTCCACTCCCTTCTTGATGGCGGAGGAGACCTCGCGCGCCTTCCCCATCCCGTAGCCCACGTGACCGGCGGAGTCGCCCACCACCACCAGCGCGCTGAAGGAGAGGTTCTTGCCGCCCTTCACGACCTTGGTGACGCGGTTGATGGAGACGACCTGGTCCTTCAGCTCGAGCCCGGTGATGTCGATCTTGTCCGTTTGACCCTTCAAAACTTCAGCCCACTTTCCCGGGCGGCGTCGGCCAGTGCCTTGACGCGCCCGTGGTACAGGAAGCCGCCGCGGTCGAAGACCACGGCCTGGATGCCCTTCTCCTTCGCGCGCGTGGCGATGAGCTGGCCCACCTGCCTGGCCGCCGCCACGTTCGCCCCGCGCTTGTTCTTCCCGTCACCCGTGAAGCCGGCGTCGAGCGACGAAGCGGAGCATAACGTGCGCCCCGCCTCGTCGTCGATGACCTGGGCGTAGATGTGGCCCTGGCTGCGGAAGACGGCCAGCCGCGGACGCTCCCGGCGGCCGGCCAGCTTCTTGCGGATGCGGTTCCGGATCCGCTGCCGGATGCCTTCCTTGGTGTGGACGGTCATGTCTACTTCGCCCCCGCGCCGGTGGCACCGGCCTTTCCAGCTTTCTTCTTGAGGACCTCGCCCACGTAGCGGATGCCTTTCTGCTTGTAGGGGTCGGGGCGGCGCAGGTTGCGGATCTCCGCCGCGACCTGGCCCACACGCTGGCGGTCGATGCCCGAAACCGTCACGCGGTTGCTCTTGGCGTCCACGGCCACGGTGATCCCCTCGGGGATCGGATAGTTGACCGGGTGCGAGAAGCCCAGGGCGAAGACCACCTTCCTGCCCTCGACGGCGGCCCGGTAGCCGACGCCCACGATGTCGAGCTCCTTGGTGAAGCCCTCGGTCACGCCCTTGACCGCGTTGGAGGCCAGCGCCCGCGCCAGACCGTGCAGGGCGCGCTGGTCCCGCTCGTCGTTGGTGCGCGTGGCCGCCAACTCGCCGTTCTCGAGCTTGAAGGAGATCCCCTCCGGCACGGGCGAGGTGAGCTTGCCCTTGGGACCCTCCACCTCGAGCAGCGCGCCCTTGACCTGCACGTTGACGCCCTTGGGGATGGGGATGGGCTTGCGTCCGACCCGAGACATTTCTGCTGCCTCCTTACCAGACGTTGACCAGGATCTCGCCGCCCACGCCCTCGCGGGC
>DATKEG010000225.1:0-3810 GCA_035544515.1 Vicinamibacteria bacterium
GCGCCGGTGTTGTGACAGGTCACGATCAGCCCGATCTCCTCGAGTTCGTGCATCGCGCGCGCCGCGCGCAGAGCGTGTTCGAGCAGGGCGGCGCCGACGCCCCTGCCCCGCCACGCGCGCGCCACGTACATGCGATGCAGCTCCGCCTTGTGTCGCCGCTTCGCCCGCCGCTCGCGCGAGAGCGTCGCGGTGCCGATCCACTCCCCGGCGCCGGCCACGAGGACGTGCTCCTCCGGGTCCGCCAGGCGGGCGTCGAGCGCGCGGGGACCGAGGTCGGGGTCGCCGGGGCTGGTCACGAACGACTCCGGCTCGCGCTCCACGGCCGCGGTCAGGAGCGCCGAGAGCGCCGGGGCGTCGGCGGGCCGCAGGCGCGTGATCTCGATCGTACGGTTTGCTGGATGGGACGGCATGCGCTTCCCGCCGAATCTACCGCACGGGCCACGAAGTCACCACTCGCCCGCGGCGACGGTCGGCCGGCTCAGGCGCGCCGCAGTGATCCGGATCACAGTGCCGGCCCGGCGCCGCCCGCGGGGAGCGCTCGCCGCCGTGGTAGATTCGAGCGTCGCCCATGTCCAGGAAGCTCGCCGCGCTCTTCGTCGTTCTCGCCGGCCTCGGGTGCGGGACGGAGTCTCCCCTCGACAGCTCGGACACGGAGGATTGCGCGACGCTCGGGCAGGTGCAGTTCGTCCGCACCACGCTCCGCGACATCTACCTGTGGTATCGCGACCTGCCCGACCCCGCGCCCTCGGGTTTCTCGTCGCCCGAGGCCTACCTCGAGGCCGTCCGCAACCCGACCTTCGACCAGAGCTACAGCTACGTCGCGGACCAGGCGGAGAGCGACGCGTTCTTCTCGGAGAGCCAGTTCATCGGCGTGGGCCTGGGCTTCCGGCAGACGGGCGCGTCCGAGCTGCGCGTCACCCAGGTGTTCCCGGACAGCCCCGCCGCCGAGGCGGGGCTCTTCCGTGGCGACTACCTGCTCGCCGTCAACGGCACGGCGGTGGCCACCCTCCTCGCCAACAACGGCCTCGATGCCGCGTTCGGTCCCAGCACCGCCGGGACCGCCGTGACCCTGGCCTGGCGCGCCCCGGAGGGCGGCGAGTTCACGGCCCGCCTCACCAAGCGCGCGGTCACCATCCCCACGGTCTCGCAGACCGCGGTCTACGACCTCGGGCGGGCGGGCCGGGTGGGATACGTGCACTTCCGCAACTTCGTGCGACCCTCCACCGCGGCCTTGAACACGGCGTTCGCGCAGCTCGGCGAGGCGGCCGTGGACGAGCTGATCCTGGACCTGCGCTACAACGGCGGCGGGCTCATCTCCGTGGCCCGGCACCTCGCCGGGCTCATCGCGGGCGAGCCGACGCGCGACCAGGTGTTCGTCGAGTTCTTCCACAACGACAAGAACACCGCGCAGAACCAGGTGCTGCGTTTCCCCGTGCCCGCGGACGCGCTCGGCGTGTCGCGGCTGGTCGTCATCACCACCCGCGCCTCGGCCTCCGCCAGCGAGTCGATCGTCAACAGCCTGCGCCCCTTCATGCCCGTGACCGTGATCGGCGAGACCACGTTCGGGAAGCCCGTCGGCCAATACGGCTTCGACTTCTGCGACAAGACGCTCTTCCCGGTGTCCTTCCAGGTGCGCAACGCCCGGGGGGAGGGCGACTACTTCGAGGGCATCCCCGCCGATTGCGCCGCGGCCGACGACCTCGACCAGCCGCTCGGCGACTCCCGCGAAGGGTCGGTGGCCGAGGCGCTCCGCTACATCCGGACGGGCTCGTGCACGACGGTGGCGGCGGCCATGGCCCGCGCGCAGCGCGAGCGCGAGGCGCGGATCGGCCGCGGGCTACCGCGCGACGGCTGGCGCCAGCTCGTCAACGCCTACTGAGGCCGCGGCGGACGGGGCGGGCCGGACGTAGGTCTCCTCGGCCAGCGCCGCGTGATACTCCCCTTCCGTCAGGGCGTCCACCGAGCGCAGCTTGGCCAGCAGGTTGTCCACCAGCGGCCGGAATCCCGGTGAAAGCGGGCCGCTCGCGAACGAGCGCTGGTACTTCACCGGCCCGGGGATGAGCGCGACCAGGAACGCCATCTGCCTCGGCGTGAGGTCGCGCGGCTCCCGGTCGAAGTAGCGCCGCGCCGCGGGACGGAGGCCGTGAAGGCCGGGCCCCCACTCGATCACGTTGAGGTAGATCTCGAGGATCCGCTGCTTGTCGAGCGTGGCCTCGAGCAGCAGGGCCAGGGACAGCTCCTGGAGCTTGCGGCCCAGCCGCTTCTCGCGCGAGAGGAACAGGTTCTTCGCGAGCTGCTGGGTGATGGTGGACGCCCCGCGCGCGGTCCCGCCCCGGCTCCAGTTGGTCAGGATCGCAGACGGCACTTCCGACAGGTCCACGCCGCGGTGACCCGAAAACCCCGCGTCCTCGGCCAGGAGCAGCGCCTCGAGCAGGAGCACCGGCACCTCGGACAACGGCACGAAGTCGGGCGAGGCGGGCGAGACGTCGATGGCCTTGACGCCCCCCTCTACGGCCACCTCGTGCACGAAGCCGGCGCGCAGGCGCTCGAGGGCGGGCAGGGGGCGCGCGGGCGGCGTGAAGTCCAGCCGCTGCGAGACCGTGAACGACGCGGGGTCGGAGAGCCGGCCGGTCACGCGCGCGGTGAGCGAGGCCGAGCCCAGGCTTCCCGGGTGCGCGGCGTCCGCCGCCGCCACCACCTCCGGCGGCTCGAGGGCCGACATCTCGAGCAGCCGCGCGAAATCCACCCGCTCCACTTCCAGCTTCAGGTCCACGCGGGCGTCGCGCGGAAGGTCCGCGACCGTGAGCGAGCCGGACAGCGTCGCGCCGCTCGTGGCCACGCGCCAGCGCGGAAGGTCGAGCGTCCGGCCCGTGGGATCCCAGGACCCCGCGAATCGGGACTGGACGGCCGTGGGCTCGCCAAAGGCGGGGGGCGCGTCCTCGCCGGAATCGTCGGAGAAGGCGGCCAGGCGCACGTCGCGCCCCTGCAGGTCCACGTCGAAGGTCGTGGCGCCGGCCGAGCTGGCGAGGTGGATGGCGCCGCCCAGGACACCGGCGTCGATCAGGGGCGTCCCGGCGCGACCGACGCGGACGAGCGCTCCCAGAGGAACCTCGTGCGCGCGGACGTGCACCCGGCGCCCGCCGGGCGCGGGCGCCCAGCGGATGCCAAGACCGCGGGCGGGCTCCCGCAGCTCGATGGCGCCGCGGTCCACCACGTCCCACACCGTGGGCACGGCGTCCAGGGTCAGGCTCGCGGGTCCGGACCACCTCGTGTGTCCGAGGATCAGGCGGCCGTTCGCGGTCAGGCCGGCCGAGTCGGTGGCCAGCGTCCAGATCCCCGGCTTCTCCGCGCGAAGACCGTCGAGCCGAACCACCGGGTGCACGCCGAGGCGAACGCCGTCCAGGTGGACACGTACGCCCCAGCGCGCCGCCTCCCGTTCGACGCGCGCGCGGAGCGCCCGCTCCGCGGGCTCGCGCGCGAGCCAGAGGAGGGCCAGGAGCGCGGCCGCCAGCGCGAGGAACAGGGCGCCGGACCGGCGCACGAGCCGCGCGAGGGTCAAGCGGCTAGCAGCCCGTGGTGGAAGTGCAGCGTCGCACCGAGGCGGGCGAGGCGCCCGGCGGGCAAGGCGCGACGACCGCGCATATCGGGGATGTAAGGGAGGAGCAACGCCGCCAGCCGGGATGCATCGCCCGCCGAATGCAGCTGGACTTCCACCACGGGCTGCTAGGGTAACCGGTTCGGCAGTTCGCATAAACTTAGGGCCATCACACGCGAGGTGTCCATGTCCATCATCTGGTTGCTGCTCGGCCT
>DATKEG010000226.1:0-8161 GCA_035544515.1 Vicinamibacteria bacterium
CCCGTGTCCATGTCCCTGGCATTATGGCCCGGCGCCGCGGCCGCCCGTGCGACGGCCGTCTTTCCCCGCGCGCCGCGCCCTCGGAGCCCGCGTCGTGCGGCCGCTTCCGGAGGGCTGGTATAACATCGAGGTTTTGCATGAAGGTATCACGCGACGACGTGCGCCTCGCCGGACGCGAGGAGGCGGCGGCCCGCCTCCGCGCGGCGCACCGCGTGCTCGCGCTGACAGGGGCAGGCGTGTCCGCGGAGAGCGGCGTGCCGACCTTCCGCGGCCCCCAGGGCCTCTGGCGGCAGTTCCGTCCGGAGGATCTGGCCACCCCCGAGGCCTTCGCGCGCGACCCGAAGCTCGTCTGGGAGTGGTACGCCTGGCGGCGCGAGAAGGTCGCCGCTTGCGAGCCCAACGCCGCGCACCACGCGCTCGCCGCGCTCGACCTCCGCGTCCCCGAGTTCCTGCTGGCCACGCAGAACGTGGACGGCCTGCACGCCCGGGCCGGCAGCCGCCGTATGGCGGAGCTGCACGGCAGCCTCTGGCGCGTGCGCTGCACGAGCTGCGACCACGCCGGCGAGCACCGGCGGTCCCTGGGCGAGGTCCCGCCGCGCTGCGACTGCGGCGCGCTCCTGCGCCCCGACATCGTGTGGTTCGGCGAGGCGCTGCCGCGGGCCGTCCTGGAGAAGGCGTTCGCCGCGGCGGGGGAGGCCGACGTCGTCCTCGTGGCCGGCACGTCGTCCCTGGTGTACCCGGCGGCGGCGTTGCCCGAGACGGCGCTCTTCGCGGGAGCGTTCGTGATCGAGGTCAACCCGGAGCCCACGCTGCTCACCGCACGCGCGAGCGTCTCGCTGCGCGGGCGGGCGGCCGACGTATTGCCCTTCCTCCTGAAAGGCGGCGCCGAGGTGCTCCATTGAGCGAAGCCGCGGCCGGAGCGGGCGCGCCGCGGTGGGTCCGCGACCTGCCGGTCGAGGACCGTCCGCGGGAGCGACTGGCGCGCCTGGGCCCGACGGCATTGTCCAACCGCGAGCTGCTGGCCCTGCTCGTGGGCACAGGCTCCCGGCGCGCCTCGGCCCTCGACCTGGCGGAGGGCCTGCTCGGCGCGGGCCTGCGCGGCCTGGCCGGACGCTCCCTCCCCGAGATCGAACGGGAGCACGGCCTCGGACGCGCAAAGGCCACGCGCGTCCTGGCCGCGCTGGAGCTCGGCGCGCGCCTGGCCTGCGAGCCGCGGGCGCCGGCGGCCGCCTTCCGGACGCCCGAGTCGTCGGCCCGCTACCTCCTGCCTCGTTACGGCGCGCGGCCGGTGGAGACCTTCGGCGTGCTCGCGCTCGACGTGCGCCACCGGCTCAAGCACGAGGTGGTGGTCTCGGTCGGCTGCCTGACGTCGAGCCTCGTCCACCCGCGTGAGGTCTTCAAGGAGGCGGTGGCGTCGCGGGCGGCGGCGCTCATCCTGTTCCACAATCATCCCTCGGGCGACCCCGAGCCGTCCGCCGAGGACGTCTCCATCACCCGGCGGCTGGCTTCCGCGGGGACGCTCATGGGCATCGAGGTCCTCGACCACGTGATCCTCGGGGCGGGAAGGTTCGTGAGCCTCAAGGAGCGAGGCGTCCTGTGAGCCGGATCGTCTACTTCGACTGTGCGTCGGGCGCGGCCGGCGACATGCTCCTGGGCGCGCTGGTGGACCTGGGCCTGAGCCTCGACGCGCTCCGGGCGGAGCTGGCCAGGCTGCCGCTCGGGGGCTACCGGCTCGACGCGCGGAAGGTGCTGCGCGCCGGGCTCGTGGCCACGAAGGTGGACGTCGTGGTCAACGGTCGCAAGGAGGAGCCCGCACCCGCGCACGAGCACGGCCATCCGCACAGCCCGGCGCACGGGCACGGGCACGAGCACGGAAACGCCCACGACCACGTGCGCGAGCCTCACGCCGGCGCCCACCGGCGGCTGGCCGACATCCTCGGCCTGATCGACCGCAGCACGCTGGACGGGCGGGTGAAGGAGCGCGCCACGGGCCTCTTCCGGCGTCTGGCCGAGGCGGAGGCCGCGGTGCACGGCACCTCCGCCGAGGAAGTCCACTTCCACGAGGTCGGCGCGGTGGACGCGATCGTGGACATCGTGGGCGGCGTGGTCGGACTGGGCTGGCTCGGGGCCGACCGGTTCGTGGCTTCGCCGCTCAACGTGGGGACGGGGACGGTGGCGATGTCCCACGGCACCTTCGCCGTTCCGCCTCCGGCCACGGCGCGCCTCCTCCAGGGCGTGCCGGTGTACGGCGCCGGCGAGGGCGAGCTGCTCACGCCCACCGGTGCCCTGCTCGTCACCGGCCACGCCACCGGCTACGGCCCGCTTCCGGCCATGCGCCCCGAGGCCGTGGGCCACGGCGCGGGCAGCCGCGACACGGCGGGGCGGCCCAACGTCCTGCGCCTGATCGTGGGAGAGGAGGAGGCCGCCTCCGTGGGCGACAGGGTGGTGGTACTCGAGACGGAGCTCGACGACATGTCCCCGCAGCTCTGCGGCCCGCTCATGGACCGCCTGCTCGCGGCGGGAGCGCTCGACGCCTTCTATACGCCCATACAGATGAAGAAGGGACGCCCTGGCCTGCTGGTCAGGGTGCTCGCCGAGCCGAGGCTCCGTGAGGCGCTCGAGGAGGTGCTCTTCACGGAAACCACGACGCTCGGCGTGCGCCGGCAGGAGTGGGACCGGACGGTGCTCGAGCGCGAGGTCGTGCCCGTGGAGACCGCCTACGGGACCGTGGGCGTGAAGGTCGGGCGGCGGGGCGGCCGCGTCTACAACGTGCAGCCCGAGTTCGAGGACTGCCGCCGTGCCTCCGAGGCGCGGGGCGTGCCCGTCAAGGAGGTCTGGGCCGCCGCCCTTTTCGCCGCCCGCGCCGCGCGGATCGGGAGGACATGAAGCCGCAGCGGACGCTCTACCAGACGACGCCGATCTACTACGTCAACGACGTGCCGCACGTGGGCCACGCCTACTCCACGATCGCGCTGGACGTCCTGGCCCGCGCCCGGCGCCTGCAGGGCCACGACGTCTACTTCCTGACCGGCACCGACGAGCACGGGCAGAACATCGACCGCATCGCCCGCGAGAAGGGCATCCCCACGCAGCAGTACTGCGATACCGTGGCCGCCCGCTTCCAGGAGCTGTGGCGGCGGCTCGACATCAGCCACGACTCCTTCATCCGCACGACCAGCCCGCTGCACAAGCGCGGCGTGCTGAAGCTGTGGCAGGGCCTCAAGGCCGCGCGCACGCCGGGTGGCCGTGACGCCGTCTACCGGGACAAATACGCGGGCTGGTACTGCCCGCGCTGCGAGGCGTTCAAGGACGAGGACGAGCTGCGGCAGCCCGGCAACGTCTGCCCCGACCACGAGCGGCCCTGCGAGTGGACCGAGGAGGAGAACTTCTTCTTCCGGCTCTCGGACTACAGGGAGTGGCTCCGGAAGGTGATCGAGGACGGCACGCTGCGGATCGAGCCCGACACCCGGAGGAACGAGGTGCTCGCGGTGATCCGGCAGGGGTTGCAGGACTTCAGCGTGAGCCGGGCCCACGTGAAGTGGGGCATCCCCGTCCCGGACGACCCCAGCCACGTTTTCTACGTGTGGATGGACGCCCTGGCCAACTACATCACGGCCCTGGGCTTCGCGGAGCACGCGGACGAGTACCGCAAGTTCTGGGAGCATGCCGACGAGCGGATGCACCTCATCGGCAAGGAGATCATCCGCTTCCATTGCCTCTACTGGCCGGCCATGCTCCACGCGGCCGGCCTGCCCATTCCCACGCGCATCTTCGCCCACGGCTGGATCACCAAGAACGGCCGCCGGCTGAGCAAGACGACCGGGAACGTGATCGATCCCGAGGCGCTGGTCGCGCGGCACGGGAGCGACCCCGTGCGCTACTTCCTCATGCGCGAGGGCTCGTTCGGGCAGGACTGGGACTTCACGGACGAGGCCTTCGTCGGCCGCTACAACGCCGACCTGGCCAACGACCTCGGCAACCTGGTCTCGCGCGCGCTCAGCATGGTGCACCAGTACTTCGGGGGCAAGGTGCCCCCGCGCGGCGTGGTGGCGGACGATCGCGGCCAGGTCGCGCGGGAGGTGTTCGCGCGCTACGAGCGCCTGGACCTCGCGGGCGCGCTGTCCGAGGTCTGGGCGCTCGTCTCCCGCCTCAACCAGGCCATCGTGGCCTTCGCCCCGTGGCAGGCGGCCAGGTCGCCGGAGCGCCGGGACGACCTCGCGCACTTCCTCTACCGGCAGCTCGAAGACGTGCGGCTCATCGCGCTGCTCGTCGAGCCCGTGATGCCGCGCGCCGCGGCGCGGATCTACCGGATGCTGGGACTGGAGGGCGTCCCCGCCGCCGAGGACCTGCGGCCGCAGGTCCTGAGCCCCGGCGCCGCGCTGGGTCCGCTGGAGCCGCTTTTCCCCCGTATCGAGAAGGAGAAGACCGTGTCCGATCCCACGCCGCCGCCTCCGGCCGCCGGCCCTGCCACCCCGGGCCGTCCACCCGCCGCGGGCGAGCGGATCGACATCTCCGAGTTCGCGCGCCTGGAGCTGCGCGCGGCGCGGATCACGGCCGCCGAGAAGGTCGCCGGCTCCCGCAAGCTCGTCAAGCTGCTGGTGGACCTCGGCGACGAGCAGCGGCAGGTGGTGGCGGGGATCGCCGAGTCCTACGCCCCGGAAGCGCTCGTGGGCCGCACGGTCGTCGTCGTCGCGAACCTCCAGCCCGCGAAGCTCATGGGCGTGGAGTCCAACGGCATGGTCCTCGCGGCCTCGGTGGACGGCCGGGCCGTGTTGTGCACCTTCGACGCCGCCGTCGCTCCCGGCACGAAGGTCAAATAGCCCGTTGGCCTCCGCGCGCCGACCACCGGCCTTCTTGCCGCAGAGGCGCATCTCCGCGGTGAAAAGGCCAGTGGCCGTGGTCGCTCTGGCGTTGTGCGCGTCGGCATGCCCGGGCGCGCAGAAGACCGTGGTCCACGACCTCGCGCGCCGAGTGGGCGTGGCCGACCGGTGGTCCGGCCACGACGTGATCCTCTTCGGCACCCCGGCCGCGGAGCCGCACCAGGTGGAGGGCTTCCACCGCGAGGGCGCGATCCCCTCCGGCGACGGGTTCGCCTGGTCGAAGGGCGAGGCGGAGCTGTCGCTGAGCTTCGGGCGCGTGGCGCCGCGGACGGCGGTGGTGGACATGGCGCCCTATCGCGGGGTCAAGGAGCAGGCGGCCGAGGTGAGCCTCAACGGCACGCACGTCGCGCGGCTGGTGCTCAACGACGGACGCCACCGCTATCGCGTGCCGCTGCCGGCCGCGGCGCAGCGGGCCGGCGACAATCGCCTGCGGTTCGCCTTCGCGGCCACGGCCTCGCCGGCCGACGTCCCCGGCAACCCCGACCGCCGCCGTCTGGCCGCCGCCTTCTACGCCGTCACCGTGGGCGCCGCGGACGACGCGGGGCTCGACGACCTGCTCGCGCGCGAGGCCCCGCGCCCCTTCTCCGTGATCGAGCAGGGCGGCGTACCGGCGCTGGTGCAGATGGCTCCCAGTGTCGTCCGCCATGCGCTGCGCCTTCCCGCGGGCGCCGAGCTGCGCTTCACGCCCCGGCTCCATTCGGCGGCGCGTGCGGCGGGCGCGTCGGCCTTCCTGCGCGTGACCCTGGAGGCGCGTGCCGGGGAGGAGAAGGAGCTGTGGAGCCGCGCGGTGGACGCGCGGTCCGGCGGCGAGGAGGACGAGGTATCCCTGCCCCTGCCCGGCGCGGCGGGGGACATCGTGCGCCTCGGCCTGCACGTGGGTGCCCCCCCCGGCGCGCGGTTCGCCTGGGCCGTCTGGACCGCCCCGCGGGTGGTGGGCCGGAAGGGCGCGGTGGACAACCCTCTCGATCCGCCGCCCGTCTCGGAGGAGGAGCACGGGCGGGCCGGGGAGCTGCGGCGCGCGCTCCCGGACGTCAACGTGCTCCTGATCGTCCTCGACGCGGCGCGGGCCGCGAGCTTCGGCGCGTACGGCTACGGGCGGCGGACCACACCCGAGGTGGACCGCATCGCCGCCGAGGGCGTCGTCTTCGAGCAGGCCTACACGCCGGCCGTGTACACCCTGGGCGCGATGTCGTCGCTCTGGACCTCGCAGTACCCCGACCGCCACCACGCCGAGGTCTCCTACGCCGACCGCCTGCCCGCGGACCGGCTCACGCTGGCCGAGGCCCTGTCCGAGGGCGGCGTCCACAGCGCGGGCTTCATCGCCAACCCGATGGCCGGCAAGCTCTTCGGGTTCGAGCGCGGGTTCGGCGAGTTCGACCAGGTGTACGAGCGGTTCGAGGACCTGGGCAGCCGCGCCGCGGCCTTCCGCCGCGTGCTGCCCGGCTGGCTGAGCGAGAACGCCTCGCGCCGCTTCTTCGCCTACGTCCATTTCCGCGAGCCGCACTTCCCCTACGATCCGGGCCCGCCCTTCGACACCCGGTTCGGGCCCGACGCGCCGCTCGGCCGCGCGCAGCGCCGGGACAAGACCTGGTACACGGACGTGAACCAGGGCCGGGTGAAGCCTTCGCCCGGCGAGATCGCCCATCTCATCCGGCTCTACGACGGCAACCTGGCGTACGTGGACCGGGAGGTCGGCGCCCTGCGCGCCGCGCTCGAGCAGGCGGGCCTGTGGGACCGGACGGTGGTGATCGTCACCGCGGACCACGGCGAGCAGCTCTACGAGCACGGGTACATCAGCCACAGCGCGCAGGTGTACGAGGAGAGCATGCGCGTGCCGCTGATCGTCCGCTTCCCGCGGGAGAGCGGCCCGCGTGGAACGCGGGTCGCCGCCCACGTGGACCTCCTCGACGTCGCCCCCACCGTGCTCGACGTGTTCGGCCTGGCCGGCCGCGGCCGCGCGGCCCGGGAGTTCCAGGGACGCAGCCTGCTGCCCGTGCTGGCGGGCGCGCCGGGCAAGGACGCGGTCGTCTCCCGCACGGTGTGGGAACGTCCGGTGTACGGGCTGCGTGAAGGCCGCTTCAAGTACATCCACGACACCCGTACGGGTTCGGAGCTGCTGTTCGACCTGGAGCAGGACCCTGCCGAGTCGCGGCCGCTGCAGTCCGCGGAACCCCTGCGCGCGGCGTACCATCGGCAGACGCTCCACGACTGGATGGCGCGCTTGAAACGGCCGAGCGGCCCGCCGGCGGCACCGGGGCCCGGCCCGGGGCTGAGCGCGACCACGTGCGAGCAGCTCGGCGCGCTCGGGTACGTGGACGCCAGATGCAAGTAGGCTCCGGCGCGGAAGGTTGGCGCTACACTGGGCCCACTTTCTCGAGAGAGGTCGCCATGTCAAAGCCTTCCCTGCGCCGGCTGGTGCTGGTGCCGGCGCTCATCACGCTCGCGGTCACGCTGCTGCGGCTCACCGGAGAGCTGCTCCGGTGGTCGCCGTCCCTGTTCGGCCGCGAGGCGGGAGGCGGCGCCTCGATCGTCGGCATCGTCTGGCTGATCTTCGTCTTCGGCATCTACTTCGCGCTGCGCCTGGCGCGGGCGGGCGAGGAGCCCGCGGGCCTGGGGCGGGCGCTGGGCTGGCCGGCCCTGGCCTTCATCCTCAACTCCGCGGTGTTCGTCGGAGCGGTGTCGCTGCTGCCCAGCAACCCGGTCGCCCAGCTCGGACTGTTCACGGTCGGTTCCTGGGTCGCGATCTTCGTGGCCCGGCGGGGCTGGCCCGAGATGTGGCGCGTGCTCCTCGCCTACGGAGTCCTGGCCCGGATCCCCGTGCTCGTGATCATGTTCCTGTCCATCTTCGGAGGGTGGGACACGCATTACGCGAAGCCGCGTCCGGACTTTCCCGCCATGGGGCCCTGGGGACTCTTCTTCTGGACGGCGCTCCTGCCCCAGATGGGCATCTGGATCTACCTGACCGTGGTGCTGGGCATGCTGATGGGCGCCGGCACGATCGGGATCCGGCGGCTCATGCGCCGGCCCGGGGCCGCCCTCACCTCGCCGGTGGCCTGAGCGCGCGACGGCCCCTACTACGACGCCGCGAGCAAGGCGCTCGTAGCGCTCACGGCCTGCCTGCTCGTGGCCGCGGACGGTCCGAGGTCGCGATAGAGGACGTCGCCGGCGGCCACGCGCCACCCCGAGCAGACGGTGTTCCCCTCGTCGTAGAGGCTGCCCTGGTCCGCCCGGACGCCGGGGTGGAACAGGAACAGGAGGCCCGCGACGGTGGCCGCGGCAAG
>DATKEG010000227.1:0-14573 GCA_035544515.1 Vicinamibacteria bacterium
GCATGAGCAAGATCCTCCGCGGTCTGGCCGCCGGCTACGGCGCCAAGAAGCTGGGTGGCGGCTGCTTCAGCACGATCCTGATCTTCATCCTGCTGTGGTGGCTGCTCGGTAATTTCGGGATTTTCGAGTAGGACCGGCGCCCTAGCCTAGCGTCCACCGCGGTCGGGGACGAGCTCGACCGTCTGGACGCGTCCGCCCGGCAGGGCGAGCGAAACCTGGCCCTGCGCCGCGGGGATCTCCTGCTGCGTGCGCTCCAGGAAGTCGACCGCGAAGGCTCGCGCGATCGGCAACGCGCACCGCACGCGCACCCGGACCTCCTCCCCTCCCGGGTTGAAGAGCCGGAGGAGGAGCGACTCCCGGTCGTCGGTCTTCTTCAGCGCGCTCACCACCGCCGCTCCGCCCGCCGGCCCCTCGCTCGTGACCGAGATGAGCGAGAGCCGCGCCGGCCACCGGCCGCCCGCCGCCGCGGGCGCGAGCCGCGGCGGATGCAGCCAGCTCCGGGCCGAGCGCAGGAGGGCGGCGGCGCTCGGGGGCGCGGCGCGCGGCTCGAAGGCGAGGCGGAACTCGTGCCGGCCCGGGCACTGCGCCCCGGGGGTGGGCAGGGCCGGCCCGGCATGCCCGGCCGGCCGCGTGGCCAGGCCCTCGCGCGAGAGCGCGCCCACGCACCGCAGCAGCGTGACCGCGATCCGGGCGCCGTCGCCGGGCACGATCTCGTATTCGGCCAATCCGTCGGCCAGCACGGACGCTCCACAGGAGAGGTCGCCGGCCTCCACCAGGGACTGCATGGGCGCCGTACTCACGGTCGCCTCCAGCCTCGGCGCTTCCACGGGCGCGCGCCAGGCCGGCCGCTCGACCACGGCGAACGCGCTGTCCGCGCGCACCGTGGCCACCACCGCCGCGCCCGCCGCGAAGAGCACGCGCAGCCGGTGGTCGCGCGCGCGATTGTCCACGGCCGCCGCCCAGCTCACGCGCCCCGACCCGGCGTCCAGCCCGACGCGGAGCGACACGGGCAGGCCCACGCGCTCGTCGCTGCGGGCCCGGCCGTCGGCCGACGCCTGGGCCGGCACCGGCAGCTCCAGCTCGATGCCCAACATGGCCCGCAGCGGGCCCGAGGCCAGGAGCCGCACGGCGACCGGCCGCGCCTGCGTACCGGCCACCCGGAGGTCCTCCGCGGGCGGGCAGTAGGCGTACGCGTCGCCGACGTCTCCGGTGTCCTCCAGCTCGCCACAGCGGCGGTAGACCATGCCCGTGCGCTTGTCGCGCACGACGAGCGTGCCGTCGTCGCCGGCGTCCACGCGCAGCCATGCGTTCTCCAGCCAGCGATCGCCGGCGGAGACCGCGCCCGCGGGCCGGGGCACGAACGGCGTGGCCGCCGCTTCGGAGAGATGGACGTCGAAGGACGTGTAGCCGCCGGCCGGCACCTCCTCCGCCCACAGCGCCAGGTGCATGCGCCGCACGCGCACCGGCCACGGCGTCTCGTAGCGGCTGGTGAGATGGGCCAACCCTTCCTCGACGCTCAGCAGCTGGAACGACACGGGCCGCCCGTCCCCGTCCGTGACGGCGGTGATCGCGGCCGAGCGGCTGACCAGGGGCATCGGCTGGTCGAGCAGCTCGCGCCCCACGGTCCGTCCGGGCTCCGCGCTCTCGAAGGGCAGCTCCACCACGCCGTCCACCACGCCCGTGAACGCCTCGGCGGCGCCGTTGACCGCGATCAGGCGCAACGCTCCCGCGGTCGGCGCTTCGACCTGGCGGCCCAGGGCCGCCAGCGCGCGCTCGGTGATCCCCTCGGCCGCCTGCCGTGCGCGCGCGAAGCCGACCACGTTCTCGTCGTGGACGGCGTCGGCGCCGGCGCCGGCGATGCTGTCGTGAGGCTGGTTCTGCAGGAGCGTCTTCCAGGCGTTGCCGAGCAGCCCCCCCGGGTAGCCGGACCCCCCGAGCCACGCCATCGCCGACACCGGCTCCGCCCAGCGCTCCAGCTCACCCTCCACCCGCGCGTTGGCCTGCTTGAGGTACACACGGGTGGAGAGCACGCCGGGCATGAGAGGCGCGTAGCCCTCGCCGCCGCGCAGCTCACCGCGCACGGTCTCCAGGCCGTTGCCCGCGCCGCGGGCCTTGAGCGCCCCCCGCACCGCGTCCACGTAGGCGGGGAGGCTGGAGAGCCGCGCGCGCACGCCGGGCTCGTCGGCCAGGCGCGCCACGAAGCCGGTCAGCGCGGGATGCGGCTCCACGTGGTCGGCGCCGGCCATGAGCAGGACCTGGCCGACCGCGGACCGCGCGCCCTCGCGCGCGATCACCGCCGCGCTCCGCGCGCGCATCTCCTCCGCGGACAAGAGGGGCAGCCGCGCCGCGTTGGTGTAGCCCTCCGGCGGCAGGTGCAGCAGGAGCGCGCGCGTGCCGTCGGGCGCCTCCCACCAGTACTCCGCGCGCGCGCCGTCGAAGCCCCGCCACAGCACCGCGCTCTGCACCCCGAAGTGGGCCAGGATCTGCGGCATCTGCGCCACGTGGCCGTAGGGGTCCGGCAGGTAGCCGACGGACATGGCCGAGCCGAAGCGCGCGGCCTGGCGGTGTCCGAGCGCGAGGTTGCGCACGAGCGCCTCGCCGCTCACCAGGAACTCGTCCGGCATCACGTACCACGGCCCCACCAGCACGCGCCGCTCCGCGATGCGGCGGCGCAGGCGCTCCGCCTGCTCGGGCCGCACCTCGAGGTAGTCGTCGAGGACGATGGTCTGGCCGTCGAGGTGGAACGACTGGAAGCGCGGGTCGGCGTCCATGAGGTCGAGCACGCCGTCGATCAGCTCGACGAGCCTCAGCCGGAACTGCTCGCGCGTGAGCCGCCGCTCGCGGTCCCAGTGCGTATGGGAAACGACGTGGACCTCCAGGGGTGGGGCGGGCACGTGCGGGACCGGGACGAGACTACGCGCGCGCTCGGCGACGGTCAAGCGTGCCGAGGAGAGGCGGCGCGCGCCGCGCGCGCTCCCGCGCCCCGATCGGGCGGCGTCGCCTCAGGACAGCGAGCGCGCCAGCTCGTCGAGGAACGCGCGCACGGTGCGGGGATCGGGCAGCCGGAAGCGGGCGCGCGAGGGTCCCTGGCCGATGCGAACCGTCCAGGCGTCGGCCGGAAGCTGCTCGAAGAGGTCCTCGTCCGTCCGGTCGTCGCCCATGGCCAGCCGGAACTCGGCCGGCGCGCCCGCCTCCAGCCAGCCCACCACCGATCCCTTGTGCGCCCAGGCCGGCCGCACCTCCACCGCCTTGTGCCCGCGCATGGCCCGGCTCTCCGTCTCCGCCAGCATCTGCTCGAGGTTGTGCACCAGCTCGTTGGCGACCCAGTCGCCGAACTCGGGATCCGACAGCCGGTAGTGCCAGACCAGGCAGTGCTCCTTCTCCTCGATGAAGCTGCCCGGCGTGCGGTCGGCGTAGTGCTCGAGCACCGGAAGCACGCGCGCCTTCCAGGTGCCGTCGGCGTCGGGCCGCATGGAGCGCCAGGCGCCGCCGGCGGGGCGCAGGAGCGCGCCGTGCTCGGCGGCCAGGGCCAGGCCGGGCACGCCCGAGAACCAGCGATCGAGGTCGGCGCGCGCGCGGCCCGACAGCAGGCAGACCGTGGTGGCGGGCAGGCTCGACAGCCGGGCGAGCAGGGAGAGCAGCTCGCCGGGCGGGGTGGCCTGGCGCGGCGTGGCGGTGTAGCCGACGAGCGTCCCGTCGTAGTCGAGGATGACCAGGCGCTGCCCGGCCGCCCGGAACGCCTCCACCGCCTCCCCCCGCGGCAGGTCGGCGGGCTGGTCCATCCGCTCGCCGCGCTGCGCCCCCGCCTCGCGCAGGCTGGCCAGGAAGCGCTCGCTCCAGGCGAACACGTTGTTGCGGAACACGCGGCGGCGCAGCGCGGCCATGCGGGCCTGGCGTTCGTCCGCCGGCAGGGAGAGGGCCGCCTCCACCGCCTCGGCGGTGCGCTCCTCGTCGTAGGGGTTCACCACGAAGGCCTCGCCCATCTCCGCCGCCGCGCCCGCGAACTCGCTCAGCACCAGCGCCGCCTCGCGGCTCTCGTCCTGGCAGGCCACGTACTCCTTGGCCACGAGGTTCATGCCGTCGCGCAGCGGCGTCACCCAGCCCACGTCGGCCAGGGCGTACAGGGCCACCAGCTCGGAGCGCGGGATGCCGCGGTACACGTACGAGACCGGGGTCCAGTCCGGCGTGCCGAAGTCCCCGTTGATCTCGCCGACCAGCCCGTTCACCGCGCGGCGCAGGTTGTTGTACACGGCGATGTTCTCGCGCGAAGGCACCGCGACCTGTACGAGCACCACCTGCCCGCGCAGGTGCGGCGCCTTCTCCAGCAGGCGGCGGTACGCGCGCAGGCGCTGGGGCAGCCCCTTGGTGTAGTCCAGCCGGTCCACCGCCAGCAGCACCTTCCGGCCCTGGAACCGCTCGCGGTAGCGTGCCAGCGCGGCGATGGTGTCCGCGTCCTCGCGCAGGAGCCCGGCGAACTCGTCGGGCGCGATCCCGATGGGCAGCGCCTCCAGTCGCGTCACCCGGCCCGCGCTGACCACGCGGTCCATCCGGCTGTCGTAGCCGTGCACGCGGAGGAGCGACGAGCGGAAGTGCTGCAGGTCGGAGAACGTCTGGAAGGCCAGGAGGTCGGCTCCGAGCAGCCCGCGCAGGACCTCGGCCCGGCGGGGCAGGATGCGGAACATCTCGGAGTTGGGGAACGGGATGTGGAGGAAGAAGCCGATGGTGGCCGCGGGCGCCGCCTCGCGCAGCATCTGCGGGAGCAGCATCAGGTGGTAGTCGTGGATCCACACCACGTCGCCCGGGGCGATCTCCTCGAGCACGGCGTCGCGGAACCGCTGGTTCGCCTCCACGTAGGCGTCCCAGCCGCCGGAGTCGAAATGGAGCCGGGTGGGGAACTGGTGGAACAGCGGCCAGAGGCTCTGGTTGGCGAACCCCTCGTAGAAGCGCAGCGCGACCTCGCCCGGCAGGTCCACCGCCACGAACCCGAGCTCGTCCCGCCAGCGGCGCAGCTCGCGCTCGCGCTGGGGGTCCGGACGCGCCGACGCCTCGCCCGGCCAGCCCAGCCACACCCCGCCCGTGCGGGCCATGATCGGCTCCATGGCCGTGGCCAGCCCGCCGGAGCTGCGCTGCGTGCGCCAGCGGCCCTCCGCCGCGGGCACCAGCGTGACGGGAAGCCGGTTCGATACCACCACGACCCTGCCGTCGGTCATCCCGACATTGTCGTCCACCACACCCGGAATTGGTGCGTCCGTGCGAACCTTGGGAGGCATGGCCTACCTGCCGATCGAGGACCACGGCGTCATCGGCGACATGCGCACCGCCGCGCTGGTGGGCCTCGACGGCACTCTCGACTGGCTCTGCTACCCGCGCTTCGACTCGCCCTCGGTCTTCGCCGCCCTGCTCGACGACGGCAAGGGCGGCTCGTTCGGCATCGCCCCCGTGACCCCGGGAGCGGTGCGCAAGCAGTTCTACTGGCCGGACACCAACGTGCTCGTCACCCGGTTCCTCTCCCCCGAGGGTGTGGGACAGGTCACGGACTTCATGCCGGTCGGCGGGCGCCCCGAGGCCGGGTCGAGCGTGATCCGCCGCGTGGCCGTCGTGCGCGGCGCCGTACGGTTCCGCCTCGAGTGCCGCCCGGCCTTCGACTACGCGCGCGCCGGACACCACCTCTCGCTGCACGGGACGTCGGTCGCCTTCCGTTCCGGCGACCTCGCCCTGGAGCTGGCGGGCGAGGTGCCGCTCGTTCCGCGCGGAGAGGCGGCCACCGCCGAGTTCGAGCTGCGTGAGGGCGAGGCGCTGGCCTTCACCTGGCGGCCCCTGCCCCCGGGCGCGGAGGGGGGCGGCGTCTTCACGGACGCGGAGGCGGCCGAGCACTTCAACCGCACGGTCCAGTTCTGGCGCCGCTGGCTCTCGCGGTGCACGTACACCGGCCGCTGGCGGGAGATGGTCTACCGCTCGGCGCTGGCCCTGAAGCTCCTGACCTACGAGCCCACCGGGGCCATCGTGGCCGCCCCGACCTGCGGCCTGCCGGAGGAGCTCGGCGGCGTGCGCAACTGGGACTATCGCTACGTCTGGCTGCGCGACGCCGCCCTGACCGTGTACGCGCTCGTGCGCGTCGGCTTCACGGAGGAGGCCGCCCGCTTCATGAGCTTCGTGGAGGGCCGCTGCCGCGAGCCGGAGCAGGGCGCGCCCCTGGCCGTGATGTACGGGATCGACGGCCGCCACATGCACGGGGAGGAGGAGCTCACCCACCTCTCCGGCTATCGGGGCTCGCGGCCCGTGCGCATCGGCAACGGCGCCTACGACCAGCTCCAGCTCGACATCTATGGCGAGCTGATGGACGCGGTGTACCTCTACAACCGGGACGTGACGCCCATCTCCTACGATCTGTGGAGCCACCTGCGCCGCATCGCGGGCTGGGTGGCCGACAACTGGCACCTCCCCGACGAAGGCATCTGGGAAGTCCGGGGCGGTCCGCGCCCGTTCGTGCACTCGAAGCTGATGTGCTGGGTGGCCCTCGACCGCGCGCGCCGCCTGGCCGTGGACCGCTCGTTTCCCGCGGACCGGCACCGCTGGGAGGACCAGCGCGACCGCCTCTACGACGAGATCATGGAGAAGGGCTGGAGCCCGGACCGGCAGGCCTTCGTGCAGGCCTACGGCAGCGAAAGCCTGGATGCGAGCGTCTTGATGATGCCTCTCGTGAACTTCCTCGCGCCGACCGACCCGCGCATGCTCAGCACGCTGCAGCAGATCCAGAAGCCGCCCTCCCAGGGCGGCCTCGTCTCCAACGGCCTCGTGCACCGCTACGACGTCGTCCGCTCGCCGGACGGCATCAAGGGCGACGAAGGCACCTTCAACGTGTGCACGTTCTGGCTCGTGGACGCGCTGGTCACCGGTGGGGCCGGCCGCGGCCGTGCGCGCCTGCAGGAGGCGCGGCTCGTGTTCGAGCAGATGCTCGGCTACGCCAACCACCTCGGGCTGTACGCGGAGGAAACGGGCCCGAGCGGCGAGGCCCTGGGCAACTTCCCGCAGGCCTTCACGCACCTCGGCCTGATCAGCTCCGCCTTCAACCTGGACCGCGCGCTGAGCAACCACCGCAAACGGATCTGAGCGCCGCCCCCGGCACGTCGTTTGCTTGATATCCGGGGCCGCGGTCCCGGAGGACCCCGAATGGCACCGCAAGAGATCTCGATGCTCGACCCGGCGACCGCCGCCTTCTACCGCCGCGCCATGCAGGCGCTCGACGGGGCGGGCGCCCCCTTCATGGTGGGCGGCGCGTACGCGTTGGAGCGTTACACCGGCATCGCCCGGCACACGAAGGACTTCGACATCTTCGTCCGCGGCGCCGATTGCGACCGCGTCCTCGACGTCCTGGCCGGGATGGGCTGCCGCACCGAGCGCACGTTCCCGCACTGGCTGGCCAAGGCGCACCAGGGCGAGCTGTTCATCGACGTGATCTACAGCGCGGGCAGCGGGATCGCGGTGGTGGACGAGGAGTGGTTCCAGTACGCGGAGAGGGGCGTGGTGCTCGACCTGCCCGCCCTGCTCATCCCCCCCGAGGAGATGATCTGGTCCAAGGCCTTCGTGCAGGAGCGCGAGCGCTTCGACGGCGCCGACGTGATGCACCTGCTGCACTGCCGCGCGGAGAAGCTGGACTGGAAGCGCCTGCTCCGCCGCTTCGGCCCGGACTGGCGGGTCCTCCTGGGCCACGTCGTGCTCTTCGGCTTCGTCTACCCGCACCTGCGCGACGCCGTGCCCGCCCGCATCGTGGAGGCCCTCGCCGCCCGGCTGCGGCGCGAGGGCTCCACCGAGCCGATCCGGGAGCCGGTCTGCCGGGGCACGCTGCTCTCGCGCGCCCAGTACCTGACCGACGTCAACGAGTGGGGACACCGGGACGCCCGCCTCGAGCCGCGCGTGGCCATGAGCGAGGAGGACATCGCCCACTGGACGCGCGCCATCGACGAGATCCCCTGAGCCGCCGGCCCCGCCCGGGCGGCCACTCCCCCTGCTACCATGGCCGCGAGGCCAGCCACGCATGTCCGACGGAAGCACCCTGCGCATCGCCGCGGTCGGCGACATCCACTGCTCCCGCACCTCGCCCGGGAGCCTGCAGCCCTTGTTTGCGGAAGCGGCGCGCCAGGCCGACGTCCTCGTGCTCTGCGGCGACCTCACCGACTACGGATTGCCCGAGGAAGCGCGCCTGCTCGTGCGCGAGCTCGAAGGCGCCGGCAAGCTGCCGGTGCTGGCCGTCTCCGGCAACCACGACCACGAGTCCGGCCGCATCGAGGAGGTCCTCGACATCCTCCGCGCGGGAGGCGTCCAGCTCCTCGACGGTGAAGGGGTCGAGGTCGGCGGCGTCGGCTTCGCGGGGGCGAAGGGGTACGGCGGCGGGTTCGGGCAGCGTGCGATCGAGCCCTGGGGCGAAGCCGTGACCAAGCAGTTCGTGCAGGAGGCGGTGCGGGAGGCGCTCGCCTTGGAGTCCGGCCTGGCTCGCCTGCGCCTGCCCCAGCGCGTGGCCGTGCTGCACTACTCGCCCATCCAGGAGACCGTGCTGGGCGACCCGGCGGACCTCTACCCCTTCCTCGGCAGCAGCCGCCTCGAGGAGCCGCTCAACCGCTTCAAGGTCGCGGCCTGCTTCCATGGTCACGCGCACCGCGGGCGCCCGGAGGGCCGCACCAGCGCGGGGGTTCCGGTCTACAACGTGGCGCTGCCCGTGCTCAGGGCCGCGTGGCCCGACCGGCCGCCGCTGCGCATCCTGGAGCTGCCGGTCAACCCGCCCTTCGAGGAGCAGCGCGTGGCGGACCGCCGGGCCGCCGGCGCCCGCTGAACGGACGGCCGGCGCCCGAGAGCCCTCGACGACCGGGGCGGGCGACGGGCGGCGAGGGCCGGGCTACTTCCGGTGGAAGTAGGTGTCGGTGCCGTCGAGCCAGTCCTGCCGGATCGGGCTGAAGACGTCGATGTCCACCGTCCGTTCCACCGCTTCCGCGCGGTGGGGGACGTCGGGCGGGATGAGCAGGAAGCTGCCGGCCGTGAGCAGCACCTCCGTCTCGGGCCGTCCGACCCACAGCTTCATGGCGCCTTCCAGGATCCAGGTGATCTGCTCGCTCACGTGCGAGTGCGTGGGCACCACCGCGCCCTTCTCGAGCACCACGCGCGCGATCATCTCGTGGCGGCCGGTCACCACCTGGCGGGTGATGTGTTCGGTCACGCGCTCGACCGGCACTCCTTCCCAGCGCAAGGCCTGCATCGGACCACCTCCGCGCGCAGTCTAGCAGCCGGCCGACGCGGGAGACGACCGGGGCCGGGCAAACGCCCGGCCGTCAGACGCGCGCGCGCTCCCCGGCGGCGGCACCCGGTGTGGCCGTTTCCCCCGGCGCCCGCGTGGCTCGCAGCAGGCGCATGCGCCGGTGCACCTCGTAGACGGCGGTGGTGGTGGCCAGCCACACCAGCCCGGCCGACAGCCCGGCCACGATGTCGGAGAACCAGTGCACGCCGAGGTAGATCCGCGAGAGGCTGATCGCGCCGGTGAGGCAGCAGGCGAGGGCGACGGCGGCCGACCGCACGCGCCAGCTCGGCGAGGCCCGCATCACGAGGTACACGATCGCTCCGAACACGACGAAGGAGCCCATGGCGTGGCCACTCGGGAAGGCATAACTGCTCGAACGCCAGAGCGCCTCGTCCTGGTCGGGACGGGCCCGGGCGAACAGGACCTTGAGCCAGTCGTTCAGGAGACCGCCTCCCGCGGCGTTCAACACCAGGAAGGCCGCCCAGCGGCGGTGGCCACGCGCCACGAGCACGACCGTGATCAGCAGCGCCAGGATGCCCAGGCCGACCCCGGTCCCGAGCAGCGTGAAGACGAGGAAGAAGGTGGTGGCGCCTTCGGTGCGCCGCTCGCGGGCCTCGCGCCAGACCGCCTGGTCCACGCGCGCGAGCAGCGGGCTGTTCTCCTGCATCAGCTCCGCGAGGAACAGGAACGCGGCGCCGGTGAGCGCGGCGGTGACGAAGCCGAGGGTCAGGATGGCGAGGAGCGTCCGGTAGGGATGCAGCGGGCGCAGGCGAGTCGTCCCACGCTCGTACCACACGGCGAAGGTCTCGCGCCGCAGGATCGCCCGGGCCAGCGCCGCCCACACCGCGCGGATCGCCCGCCAGACGGGGGGGAGCAGGCGGTAGAGCGCGGCCCACAGGGCCAGGAACGCCAGCAGGAACAGCGCGATGGCCGGGAGGAGCATGACGACTTCCCCTAGCCTACGACGCCCGGCCGGCCCGCGGGTGCGGCGTCGGAAGGGCGGGGGTGCGATAATCGGGGGCCGTCGACCCTGGAGGTGTGGATTGCGTCAGCTCGATCGCCGCCGTTTCCGTCCCGTGCCGCGGTTGCTGGCCGGCCTGGCCCTGCTCGGCGCGGGGACGGCGGCGGCCCAGGACAACGCCCCCATCGACGTGATGGTCACCTCGTCCATCGAGAGCTCGAAGGGGCTCAGCCGCATCCTGGCCGGTGCGGCGGAGGGCGACACGGCCGCCACGGCGCGGGACGTCGAAAAGGCGCTCTCCGGCGCGCGGTGGCTCCGGCTCGTCCCGATCGGCGGCGAGGCCATCGTCCACGTCGAGCGCCGCTCGCGCATCGAGTCCGCGCGCACCCGCAACAAGGACGGCAAGGAGTCGGTGACCCATCGCTACACCGCCCAGGCGGTCGTGACCCTGGGCGACTCGCGCCGGAGCATCGAGGCCGAGACCACGCGCACGTACGGCGTGAGCGACACGCGCGACGACGCCACCCACTTCCGGACGCTCGGCAGCGACCTGGCGGCGAGGGCGTCGGCCGAGATCCTGGCGCGTCTGGACGACCTGCGTCCCGATCGCCCGCTCCACGGCTTCACGCACCAGGCCAAATACCGGATGCTGGTCCGGGGCGACGGCCTGGAGGTGATCGCGGTGGAGCCGGCAAGCCCGGCCGCGCACGCCGGCCTGCAGCCCGGCGACCGCATCCGGCGCATCGGCAACGAGAAGGGCACCGACCAGATGAACGCGCTGGTGGCGGAGTGGTGGGTCTCGGCTCCGGGCACGAGGGTCGGCCTCGAGGTCGAGCGCAAGAAGGAGCGCGCGCCGTTCGAGCTGACCCTGCTGCCCCGCGAGCGGTGGGCCTCGCTGAGAGCGCCCCGCGCGCGAAGCGCCGCACTCGAAGCGCGGCCGGCGCCCGCGTCGCAGCCGGCGGCCACCCGGGTGAAGGCCGCCGCGGCCGCGCCGGCGCCCGCCGCCGCGGGGAGCGTCGAGCTGAAGCCCGGGATGAGCGAGGGCGAGGTCGTGCGCGCGCTGGGGCAGCCGCGGAAGAAGGTGGCCTTCGGCGAACGGACGGTGTGGACCTACGACGGCTTCAGCGTGACGTTCACCGGCGGCAAGGTCAGCTCGCTGAATTGAGGGAGCGGGCCCTCACCGCACGTCGCGCACGCGGCCCAGCTCGCCGACCAGGATCTGCACCAGCGCGAATGCGACCAGGTAGGTGAGGGCCATCGCGGCGAACAGCGGCGCGAAGGACAGGTTCGTCACCACCCATCCGATGGCGAGCTGCGAGAGGATCCCGGCCACGCCGCCCAGCGCCCCGCCCAGCCCGGACACGGTGCCCACGACGTGCGTGGGGAAGACCTCCGCGGGCAGGGTGATGTTGCCCCAGGCGGCGTGGCCGAAGAAGAGCGCGCTCATCACGGCCAGCGCCAGCGCGGAGCCCTCCACCCGCGTGACCAGGAAGCACAGGACGGGCATGGCCAGCGACACCGCGAGCATGGTGGCCTTGCGCGCGCGGTCGAGCGACCAGCCGCGCGAGACGAGCCAGCGCGGCATGGCCCCGCTGAAGATGTTGCCGGCGGCGAGCGCCGCGAACGGGATCCAGCCGTAGCGCCCGATGTCGGCCAGGCTGAAGCCGCGCTCCGACTGCAGGTACTTCGGGATCCAGAAGTTCAGAAAGTAGGACACGGGATCGGTCAGGACGCGGGCCAGGATGCAGCCCCACACCGCGCGCATGCCGAGCAGGCGCGCGATCGGCACCGCCGTGGGCGCCGGCTCCGCGCGGGAGTCGCCGAGGATCAGCTCCCGTTCCTCCGCGGTGATCCGGGCGTGCTCGTGGGGAAGCCGGTAGAACGCGGCCCACACCGCCACCCAGACGAAGCCGAGCGCGCCCGTGACCACGAAGGCCCACCTCCAGCCCCACTGGAGCGCGATGAAGGACACGATGGGCACGGCCAGCGCCCCGCCCAGCGCGGTGCCCGCGTTGAAGATGCCCACGGCGAGCGCCCGCTCGCGCATGGGGAACCACTCCGAGACCGCCTTCACCCCGCCCGGGAAGTTGGCCGGCTCGGCCGCGCCGAGCAGGAAGCGGAAGAACGCGAGCTGCCCCGCCGTGCGCGCGAAGCCGTGCAGCATGTTGGCCACGGACCAGCTCGACACGAAGATGAGGAAGCTCTTGCGCGTGCCCAGGACGTCCACCAGCCTGCCGCTGACCGCGTACATGATCGTGTAGCTGACCAGGAACGCCGAGGTCACGCGCGAGTAGTCCACGTCGGTGAGGCGCAAGTCCTGCTGGATGGTCGCGGCGAGGACGGACAGGGTCTGCCGGTCGAGGTAGTTCAGCACCGAGGAGAGGCACAACATCCCGGCCACGCCCCAGCGGAGGTTCTTGATCGGCCGGCTCATGCGCCCTCGACGCGGGTGAGGGCGAACGTCCGCGCCTGCTCGTCCCACTCGCCCACCACGCGGCCGGCCGGGGAGGCGCCGACGGCGGCGGCGGGCCGGCTCGACGCCATGGCCAGGACCTCCGCGATGGGCATCTCCGTCTCGCGCGCCGCGCGGGCGACCGCCTCGTCGAGCGTCAGCGACGAGCCGGCCAGCTTTCCCTCGCCGGGCAGGGTGACCCGGCCGGACGCGCTCCGCTCGACGGTGAGCTCGCCCAGGGTGTAGCGGCCCGGGGCGGCGGCGGCGGCGGCGGTGGCATCGGTGACCAGGATGGAGCGTGCGGGCGTCTTCGCGCGGACCATGGCCTTGAGCGTGGCCGCGGGAAGGTGGTGCCCGTCCGCGATGAAGCAGGCGGACAGCCCGTCCGCCGCGAGCTGCTCCCAGATGAGGTTGGGATGGCGGGGCAGGCCGCCCGTGCAGCCGTTCCCCAGGTGGGTGGACAGGGTGGCGCCCGCCCGCACGCCTTCGCGGATCTCTTCCGGACTCGCGGCCGAGTGACCGATCGCCACGCGGACGCCCGACGAGACCAGGTGCGCGGTCAGCTCGAGCGCGCCCGGCACCTCCGGGGCGAGCGTGACCAGGACGATGCGGCCCTCGGCCGCATCCTGGCGGCGCCGGAAGTCGTCGAGTGACGCCGGCCGGAGGTGCGCCGGCGGGTGGGCGCCACGGGCCTCCGTCGGCGAAAGGTACGGGCCTTCGGCATGGATGCCCAGCATGGCGGGCGACTTCCACCGGGCCAGCACGCGCGCGCAGGCTGCGAACGCCGCGAAAGGCGCGGTGATGAGCGTGGGGAGGAAGCGCGTGACGCCCGTCCGGCGAAGGGCGCCGGCCGCCCGGGAGAGGTCGTCTTCGGTCAGCTCGGGACGATTGAAGTCGACGCCGGCGAAGCCGTTGACCTGAAGGTCGCAGAAGCCCGGTGACTCGACCTTCATGGCGGCGGCAGAGGTCCTTTCCTTTATGGGTCGGGCGACGTTACGGGCGGGCACCGGCCCAAGTCAAGCGCCGAAGCAGGGCTGCAGAAAAGGCGCCAGATCATATATTCGATATTGACACCCCGCCCGCTGTGCGTTAGGCTCCGGCCAATCGCAAATGGCCTCGTTCGGAACTATACCGGGGAGCCTCGCTCTGGGGATCCTCGTCAACCGCCGGTCCTGGAGGACGCGATGAAGAGCCGCCTCACCCAATCGAGCCTGGCCGGGCCGCTGCTCGTGGCTCTGGCCGTCGTCTTTTGCCTGATGCCCCGCCACGCCTCCGCCCAGGCCGTCAGCGGCACGCTGCTGGGCCAGGTGGTCGACTCGACCGGGGCCGCGGTCCCCGGCGCACGGGTCACCGTGACCTCGCCCGCGACCGGATTCACCCGCACGCTCACCAGCGACGGGAGCGGCGAATACACGGCTCCCTCGATTCCTCCGGCGGAGTACACCATCACGGCCGAGATGAGCGGCTTCAAGACCGTGACCGTCTCCAACGTCCGGGTCGGCGTCGACCAGAGGGTCCGCATCAACCTCACGCTGGAGCTGGGCCAGATGACGGAGGCGGTCGAGATCAGGGCTGAGGTGCCGCTGGTCCAGAGCAGCAGCTCCGACCTCTCCGCCACCATGGAGGAGGAGCAGATCCGAACGCTGCCTCTCAACGGCCGCAACTTCGTGAGCCTGACCCGCACCATCCCCGGGGTCCTGCGCGGCAACCCGGGCAGCAACTACGACGGCGCGGGCAGCCTGGCCTGGCGCGCGGCCTCGGGCTTCTCCGCCAACGGCCAGCGTCCCCGCGACAACAACTTCATGCTCGACGGCGTCGACAACAACGAGACCTGGCTGCAGACCGTCGTGCTCTACCCGCCGGTGGACGCCCTC
>DATKEG010000228.1:0-33401 GCA_035544515.1 Vicinamibacteria bacterium
GGGGGGCGGTTATCGAGCGGCAGGGGTCAATCCGGCGGCGCTACCGGCTCACCTTGCGAGGGGCGGAGGCTGTCCTCGGGGAGCGGACGTGGGTCATGGGTGTCCTCAATGTCACGCCCGACTCCTTCTCCGACGGCGGCCGGTATGCCGGCACCGACGCCGCGGTAGCGCGGGGCCTGGAGATGTTCGAGCAGGGCGCGGACGTCGTGGACGTCGGCGGCGAGTCCACACGCCCCGGCGGGGCCGCGCGCGTGGACGCGGGCGAGGAGTGCCGGCGAGTGGTGCCGGTCGTCCGCGGCCTGCGCGAGCGCGGTGCCGGGTTCATCTCGGTCGACACCACCAAGGCCGGCGTGGCGCGCGCCGCGCTGGATGCGGGGGCCGACGCCGTGAACGACGTCAGCGGTTTCGCGTTCGACCCGGCGTTGCCGCAATTGGTGGCCGAGCGGGGGGTGCCCGCCGTGGTCATGCACCTGCGCGGGGACTTCGAAGCCATGCACGCCGCGCCGTCCTACGGCGACGTGATGGGCGAGGTCGCGGCGGAGCTGGGCGACGCCCTGCGGCGCGCGGAGGAGGCGGGGGTGGGCCGGGAGGCCCTCATCGTCGATCCCGGCATCGGCTTCGCGAAGGAAGCGCCCCACAGCCTGGAGGTGCTGGGGCGCCTGGGCGAGCTGCAGGCGCTCGGCCGGCCCGTGCTGATCGGCCCTTCCCGCAAGAGCTTCATCGGCAAGGTGCTCGACCTGCCGGTGGGTGAGCGCCTCATGGGCACGGCCGCGGCCGTGGCGGCCGGCATCCTCGGCGGCGCGCACATCGTCCGCGTGCACGACGTCGCGGAGATGGTCCAGGTCGCGCGCGTGTGCGACGCCATCCTCGCCGCGGGAGGCGGCCGGGAATGAACTCGCTCGGCGCGTACTTCGCGGGCGCGGAGTTCACCTGGGTGGACGTGCTGGACATCCTCATCGTGGCCTTCCTGATCTACCAGCTCCTGCAGTTCATCCGGGGCACGCACGCCGTGCAGATGGCGCTGGGCGGGATGGTCCTCGTCCTCGTCTACTTCGTGTCGCAATGGTTCAACCTCGAGGCCGTGAACTGGCTGCTGCGCACCTTCCTCCCCTACGTGGTGTTCGGGATCATCGTGGTGTTCCAGGCCGAGATCCGCAAGGTGCTGGCGCACCTGGGCAAGCCCCCGCTGCTGGGCGCCTTCGGCTCGCAGAGGACGGAGGAGGTCGTGGACGAGGTGGTGCTGGCGGCCACCAGCCTGGCCGCCCAGCGCACGGGCGCCATCGTCGTGCTCGAGCGCGAGATGGGCCTGCGCGCCTACATCGAGACGGGCATCGGGCTCGACGCGCTGCTCACCTACGACCTGCTCATCAGCATCTTCAACCCGGGCACCCCGCTGCACGACGGGGCGGTGATCGTGCGGGGCAACCGCGTGGCGGCCGCGGCCTGCTTCCTGCCCCTCACCGTGAACCCCGAGCTGTCGCGGCAGCTCGGCAGCCGCCACCGCGCGGCCATCGGCGTGACCGAGGACACGGACGCGGTGGCGGTCGTCGTCTCCGAGGAGACGGGCACCATCTCGGTGGTGGTGGGCGGCCGCATACGCCGCGACCTCGACGGTCGCTCCCTGAAGTGGGCGCTGCTCGAGGCCCTCGACGTGCAGGAGGTGCCCTCGCCGCGCGAGGAGGCGACGCAGGCGGTGCCCGCCCGGGACAAGTCCCCGAGCCGGTGATCATGCGCGGCCTGCTCGACAACCTGCCCCTGAAGCTCATCAGCGTCAGCCTGGCCGTGCTCCTCTGGTTCGTCATCGGGGAGAAGACCTCCGAGCGCGGGCTGTCCGTGCCCGTCGAGCTGCAGAACGTCCCCCGCGACCTCGAGCTGGTCGGCGAGCCCACCAACGTGGTGGACGTGCGCGTGCGCGCCTCGCCCAGCGTCATCCAGCGGCTGACCCCGGGCGACGTCTCGGCGCAGATCGACCTCGGCGGCGTGCGCGAGGGCGAACACATCATCCACCTCACCTCGGGGGACATCCGCGTGCCCTTCGGCGTGCGAGTGGTGAAGATCACGCCGTCCATCATCACCATGGGGTTCGAGCGCACGCTGCAGAAGACGGTGCCCATCCGCCCGCGGCTGCTGGGCCGACCGGGCGCCGGCTTCGAGGTGGCCGAGGTGACGGCGGAGCCGGCCGAAGTGCGCGTGGCCGGCCCCCGGAGCCGCGTGCAGGAGATGGAGAGCGCCTACACGGAGCCGGTGTCGGTCGAGGGCGCCACCTCGACCGTGGTGGAGACCGTGAACCTCGGCCTGGACGATCCCGTCCTGCGCATCCAGGGCAGTCCGCGCGTGCGGGTGACCGCGCGCGTCCGCGAGGTGCAGGAGACCCGCGCGCTCGAGAACGTGGAGGTCGAGGTGCGCGGGGGCGACTTCCCGGTGTCACCGGCCCGCGTGCGCGTGGTCCTCACCGGGCCCGCCTCCGCGCTGGCGCGGGTCAAGCCCGCGGAGGTGCATGCCTACGTCGAGGCCGCGCGGGTGAAGGACAACAGCGTCCGCGTCTCCGTGGAGATGTCGCCCGGCCAGGCCGGGGTTACCCTGAAAGAGGCGGTGCCGCCTTCGGTGTCCGTCCGGCCGCCGCCACGCAGGAGGCGTTGATGGGACGTTTCTTCGGCACGGACGGCATCCGGGGCCGGGCGGGCGAGCCGCCGCTCGACCCCGCCACCGTCCAGAAGATCGGGCGCGCCATCGTCCGCGCGCTGGGCGTGAGCGCCCCGCGCGTGCTCATCGGCCGCGACACGCGCGAGAGCGGTCCGGCCATCGAGCAGCACCTGGCCGCGGGACTGGCCGCGGAGGGCGCGCACGTGGAATCGGCGGGCGTCATCCCCACGCCCGCCATCGCGCACCTGGCACGGCAGCGCTCCGGCATGCGGCGGCGCGGCTATCACCTGGGGGTCGTCATCTCCGCCTCCCACAACCCGTACGAGGACAACGGCATCAAGGTGTTCGGCGGCGCCGGGCGCAAGTTCAGCGCCGAGCTGGAGGCGCGGACGGAGGCCGAGGTCCTGGGCCTGGAGGGGCCGTTGCTCAACGCCCCCTCCGTCCACCAGCACGACCTCTCCGGCGCCTATCTGCGGCACCTGGCCCGCTGCTACGCCGGGCCCTCGCTGGCGGGCCTGCAACTGGCCCTCGACTGCGCGAACGGGGCCACGTCCTTTCTCGCCCGATCGCTCTTCGAGGGGCTGGGCGCGCGGGTGAAGGCGATCAACGACCAGCCCGACGGCCGCAACATCAACCGCGGCTGCGGGGCCACCGCGCCCGAGTGCGTGGCGGACCTGGCGCGCCGGACGCGCGCCGACGTCGGGCTCGCGTTCGACGGCGACGGCGACCGCTGCATCCTGGCCGATGGGGAGGGCCGGGTGATCGACGGCGATCACGTCCTCTACCTGGCCGCGCGCCACCTCCAGGGCAGGGGCCGGCTGCAGGGCGGGGCGGTGGTGGCCACGGTGATGAGCAACGTCGGCCTCGAGATCGCGCTCGGCAAGCTGGGCATCCCGCTCGTGCGGGCAGCGGTGGGCGACCGCAACGTCCTCGAGGAGATGGAGCGGCGTGGCGCGAACCTCGGCGGCGAGCAGAGCGGCCACGTGATCTTCCTCGACCACGAGCCGACGGGGGACGGTCTGCTCACGGGGCTGAAGGTGCTGGAGGTCGTGCGGCACTCGGGGCGCTCGCTGGCGGAGCTGGCGGCCGAGCTGCCCGTGTACCCGCAGGTGCTCCGGAACGTCCGCGTGCGCGAGAAGACCGACATCGAGACCATCCCCGAGGTGCGCCGGGCGCTCGACCGGGCGCGCTCCGCCCTTGACGGCCGGGGACGATTGGTGGTCCGATACTCGGGCACCGAGCCCCTGTTGCGCGTCATGGCGGAAGGTCCGGACGAGGCGGAAGTCCGCGCCCTCACCGAGGAGATCGTCAACTGCATCGGGCAGAAGCTGGGCGTTTGAACGGATGAGCAGCCTTGCGGCCGATCTCGCCCTGCTCGTGCTGCGCCTGGCGGGAGCGGGCCTGGCCCTCTTCCACGGCTGGGGCAAGCTCACCCGTCTCCTCGGGGGAGACGACCGCTTCGCCGACGGCCTCGCGCAGATGGGCTTTCCCGTCCCGTTGGTCTTCGCCTGGGCCGCCGCCCTGGCGGAGACGCTGGGCGGAACGCTGGTGACGCTCGGCCTGTTCACCCGCCCGGCCGCCGCGCTGTGCGCCGTCACCATGCTCGTGGCCGCTTTCGTCCGCCACCACGCGCTGGACCAGGTCTTCGTGCGGCTCGGCCTCCTGGAGGTGCCGCCCGAGCGGCTCGCCGCCTGGGGGAACCCGGAGCTGGCGCTGGTGTACCTGGCGGTGTTCCTAGCCGTGGCCCTGGCCGGCGCGGGCGCGCTTTCCGTCGACGGCATGCGAAGCGGGAGGCGCCGGTAGCACCCTCATGCCGCGCCTGGGCGTCAACATCGACCACGTGGCCACGCTGCGCCAGGCGCGGCGCGCGCCCGAGCCCGACCCGGTGCACGCGGCGGTGCTGGCCGAGCTGGGCGGCGCCAGCGGGATCACCGTGCACCTGCGCGCGGACCGGCGCCACATCCAGGACCGCGACGTGGAGATCCTGCGCCAGGTGGTGAGGACGCGGCTCAACCTGGAGATCGCGGCCAGCCAGGAGATGCTGCGGCTCGCCCTCACCGTCAAGCCCGACCAGGTGACGCTCGTCCCCGAGCGTCTCGACGAGCTCACGACCGAGGGCGGCCTCGACGTGGTGCTCAACAGCGTGCAGCTCAAGCCGGTGGTGAAGACGCTGACGGAGGGCGGGGTCGAGGTCAGCATGTTCGTGGACCCCGACCTCGAGCAGGTGAAGGAGTCGCACAAGCTCGACGCGCGCGCCGTCGAGATCAACACCGCCGCCTACGCCGACGCGCGCGACGAGCGCGCGCGCGAGGCCGCCTTGCGCAAGGTCGTAGACGCCGCGCGGCTGGCGCGCAAGCTGGGGCTGGCCGTGCACGCCGGCCACGGGCTCACCTACGCCAACGTGGGGGCGGTGGCCGGCGTCTCGGAGATCGCCGAGCTGAACATCGGCCACAACATCCTGGCCCGGGCCGTGCTCGTGGGCATGGAGCGCGCGGTGCGCGAGATGGTGGCCGCCATCGCCGCCGGCGTGCCGCGTGGCCTGCATTGACGCCGCTGGCGCCGCTTCGTATGCTGCTCCGGTCATGATCGAGGCCTACGGCCAGACCGACGTGGGGCGCCGCCGCAAGCTCAACGAGGACAACTTCGTGGTGGACACGGAGTCGCTCTTCTTCGCGGTGTGCGACGGCATGGGCGGCCACAACGCGGGCGAGGTGGCCTCCAAGATGGCCATCGAGACCCTGGCCGCCTTCATCCGCAAGAGCGCGGGCGAGGAGAAGGACATCACCTGGCCGTACGGCCTGGAGAAGGATCTCTCCTTCGAGGCCAACCGCCTCAAGACCGCGGTCCGCCTGGCCAACAAGCGCGTGTTCAAGGCCGCCGACAACCGCGAGGACTACACCGGCATGGGCACCACGGCGGTGGCCGCGCTGGTCGCGGACAGCGTGCTCACGGTGGGCTCCGCGGGCGACAGCCGTTGCTACCTGCTGCGGGAGGGCAAGCTCACCCAGCTCACGCGCGACGACTCGTGGGTCTCCGCGGCCTGGGCCGAGGGCATCCTCACTACGGAGGAGATCGAGCGCCACCCCCTGCGCAACGTGATCACGAAGGCGGTGGGGGCCAAGGACACCCTCGACATCGAGACCGTCGAGCACGGCCTGGCTCCCGGGGACATCGCCCTGCTCTGCTCCGACGGGCTGCACTCCATGCTCACGGACGAGCAGATCCGGCAGGCACTCACCCCGCTGCCGCCGAGCCTGGAGGAGGCGGCGGACCGGCTCATCCGCGCGGCCAACGAGGCCGGGGGCAAGGACAACGTCTCGGTCGTGCTCGTGCGGTACACCGGCTAGTGGCAGACTCGCGGCGCATCGACGGGCCCTTCAACGCGGAGAGCGCAGAGGAGCGCAGAGTTCTCCGCGCATCTCTGCGTTCTCTGCCCTTGATCCGCTGAGCGCGTCGGGCCACATGCCGACCTTCGGGCGTTACGAGATCCTGGACAAGCTCGGCGAAGGGGCCATGGGTGTCGTGTACCGCGCGGGCGACCGGAGCCTGGGCCGCGTGGTGGCGCTCAAGATGCTCTCCGCGGAGCTCAGCGGTGAAGAGGAGCTGCTGCAGCGCTTCCAGCGCGAGGCCGAGGCCGTGGGCCGGCTCAGCCACCCGAACATCGTCACCGTGTACGACGTGGGGGACGCCGACGGGCAGCTCTACATGGCCATGGAGCTGCTCGAGGGCGACGACCTGCGCTCGCTCATCGAGCGCCAGGTGTACATCCCGCTCGCGGATCGCGTGCGCATCCTGCAGAAGATCTGCGACGGCGTCGCCTACGCCCACTCGCGGGGCGTGGTCCATCGCGACGTCAAGCCGGCCAACATCCTCGTCACCTCGGACGGCCGCGTGAAGCTGCTGGACTTCGGCCTGGCGCGCGTGGCCACGCGCTCCACCATCACGCGGCAGGGCGTGATCCTGGGCACGCCCGACTACATGGCCCCCGAGCAGGCCATGGGTAAGGGCACCGACCGGCGCAGCGACGCCTTCTCCGCCGGGGCCGTCTTCTACGAGTTCCTGAGCGGCAGCAAGCCCTTCAGGGGGAAGACGCTCCATGGCGTCCTCTACCAGATCATCTCCGAGGAGCCGGAGCCGCTGCTCACCCTCAATCCCGACCTCCCCGCCCAGCTTGCGTCGCTCGTCCACGGGATGCTGCGCAAGGACCCGGACAAGCGCTACTCGTCGCTCGAGGAGCTGGGCCGCGCCATCCAGGACATCCACCACGCGCTGCGCCGCTCGAGGTCGCGCTCCGTCCTCCCGCAGGGGGCTGCCGGCGGCGAGGAGTCGCGCGGCCGCGTGCGCGACCACCTCTCGCGCGGCCGCGGCCACCTCGAAGCCGGGCGGCCCGAAGAGGCGCTGGGGGAGATGACGGAGGTGCTCGCCCTCGATCCCGCCTGCGAGGAGGCCGCGGAGCTGACCTGGCGCGCGCACAAGGCGCGCTGGGCGGAGGCGGGGCCGCCCGACCCTCCCGACGCCGCCTACCAGTCCCGCGTGACCGGGCTCCTGGCCCGCGCGGCCTGGGGACGCCCCGCCGAGGAAGCGAAGGCCGCCCTGGCCGAGCTGGCGCTGATCGCGCCGGACGAGCCCCGCTTCGCGGATCTCCTGCGCGAGCGCGCCGCGCGCAGCCGTTGACCACATTGACACCCGCCGTCCGGCGCGCCTACCATCGGCGCTCGTCCGGCAGGCGCGCATGAAAACCCTCACGGAGCGGACGCGGCGGCTGGGGCTGCACCTCTCCTTCGACGTGAGCGGCAAGGACGCCGGCGGCACGCCGTTCACGCAGACCGCGCGCACCCTCAACATCAGTGGGGGCGGGGTGCTGTTCGAGAGCGCGCGGCACCTGCTCGTCGGCTCCCGCCTCGTGCTGCACATCCAGATCCCGCCGGCCCTGCGCAAGCACTTCGGCAGCCGCCCGCTCTACCGCGTGCGCGCCGTCGTCTGCCGCGTGGAGCGCTTCCAGGACGAGGCCATGTCCCGCGTGGGCGCGCGTTTCCTGGGGGAGATACGCGACTAGACCACGCACTCGACGGCGTCGGCAGCGGCCCGCGCGTGCAGGCCGTTGCACGATGTTATACTCGATGGGTTTGCCTCCCCCCGCCCGTACATGGCTGATCTCAAGCTGCAGGGACGCATCGCCGCGGTCACGGGGGGCGGGCGCGGCCTGGGCCGTGCCCTCGCGCGGGGGCTGGCGGCGGAAGGCGCGGACGTCGCCTTCTCCTACCGCGAGAGCCGGGGTGGCGCCGAGGAGGAGGCGGAGCGGCTGCGCGCGCAGGGGCGCCGGGTCTTCACGGCCGCCGCGGACGCCCGCGTGCGCGGGGACATGGCGCGTTTCGTGGACGGGGCGGCGGCGGCCCTGGGCGGGCTCGACATCCTGGTCAACAACGTGGGCGTGTTCCGGCGCGTGGCCCTCGATGCGCTCTCGGAAGAGGACCTCGACGAGGCCTTCGACGTCAACGTCAAGGCGGCGGTGATGGCGGCGCAGGCGGCGGCGCCGCACCTGCGCAGGAAGGGAGGCGGCGCCATCGTGAACGTGGCCAGCCTGGGTGGGCTGCGGCCGTGGAAGGCGTACCTGCCGTATTGCGCCTCGAAGGCGGCGCTGATCATGGCCACGCGCGTGCTGGCCCTGGCCCTGGCCCCGGAGATCCGCGTGAACGCGGTCGCGCCGGGCATCCTCGACCCGCCCGGCGCGGGGCAGTCGGTCCGGGAGAAGGTGCCGCTGGGGCGCTTCGGCACGCAGGCGGAGGCGGTCGCCGCCGTGCTCTTCCTGGTGGCGGGAGCGTCGTACACGACGGGCGAGGTGGTGACGGTGGACGGTGGACGGTGCCTGGCGTGACGGTAGCATCGTCGGATGACATGGCCCTGTGGAGCAGGAGCGTCCGGCGCGAGAAGCGGAGCGTTTCCCTGGTTGCGCCGCGCCGGGCTCTTCCCGGCGCGATGCGCGGAATGAAGTCGAACGCGGAGCGTAGCGCTCCGCATGGAGGTTAACGAGGTGAACATGGCGTTGACGCGTGACGAGAAGCCGTGGAAGACCGATCTGGCCCGCAAGTCCGCGCAGCGCCGGGAGCAGGTGCTCCATGACCTGGAGGAGGCGATCAAGAAGGCTCCCTCCTTCGAGGAGGCCTTGAAGCAGGCGGCGGAGATGATGAAGAGGCGCTTCGCGCGCTACTCCGCGGTGACGGTCTACGTCGCGGACGGCGAGGACCTGGCCGTGCACACGTCGCTGGAGCGCCCGCCGGGGCCCGAGCGGATCTGGGCGGGCGGTGGGCCGCTGGCCGACGCTGCGCACAGCCATACGCCCACGGTCGTGTCCGACCTCGCGGCCAACCCGGCCTGGGCCGTGGTCGGCCTGTCCAAGGGCAGCGTGATGGTGTCGCCCATCCGCACCGATGCGGGGCTGTGGGCCGTGCTCGAGGTATGGAGCGACTTCCGGGACGCCTTCACCGCGCAGGACGTGAAGCTCCTGGACAAGGTCGCGGGCGCGCTCGGCCGCAAGACGCCGGCCGCCTGATCGATCCCGTGCTGCGGGGCATCTTCCCTCCGCTCGCCACGCCCTTCCTCGCGGACGGCACGCTCGATCTCCGCGGCTTCGAGTCCAACCTCGACGCCTACGCCGCCCACGACCTGGGCGGGTACCTGGTGCTCGGGTCCAACGGCGAGAGCCCGTATCTCGAGGAGGACGAGCGGCTGAACCTGGTGCGCGCCGCGCGCAGGGGCGCCGGCCGCAAGCCGCTGCTGGTCGGCACCGGCCAGGAGAGCACGCGCGGGACGATCGCCTTCACGCGCAAGGCCGCGGACCTGGGGGCGGACGCCGCGCTCGTGCTCACCCCGAACTACTACAAGTCCCAGATGACCGTGGAAGCGCTGCGGCGGCACTTCGAGGCCGTGGCCGAGGCGTCCCCGGTGCCGATCCTGCTCTACTCGGTGCCGGCCTTCACGGGCCTGACCTTCTCGCCCGGCCTGGCGTCGGCGCTGGCCGCCCACCCGCGCGTGGCCGGGATGAAGGAGTCGAGCGGCGACCTCAGCCTGCTGGGCCGCATCATCGCCGGAGTGCCGCCGGGCTTCGCCGTGGCCTGCGGGTCCGCGCCCGTCCTCTATCCCGCGCTGTGCATCGGCGCGAATGCCGGGATCGTGGCCGTGTCCTGCTGCGCGCCCGCGGTCGCGGTCGCCCTCCATCGCGCCTTCACGCAAGGCGACCACGCCCGCGCGCGGCGCCTCCAGGACGTGGTGACGCCGCTCGGGCTCGCCATCACCGCCACCTACGGCGTCGCCGGACTGAAGGCCGCCATCGACCTGGCCGGGCTGCGGGGCGGGCACGTCCGCGCGCCTCTTTTGCCTCCGCCGGAGGCGGCACGGGCGGAGATCGCCTCGCTGCTCAGCCGCGCCGAGCAGCTCGTGCAGGAGCTGTCATCGGTTTCGTAGCGCTGGCAGATCCTCTCGCCTGGCGTCCCGCCGTACCCGTCCAGGTCGCGGAAGGGCATCTCACGTGCGTCACCCGGCGCCGCTGAAGGGGCCATCGGGGTTGTCGGCGGTCACGCGCGGCACGAGCACGCTCAGGGCGCGGGGCTCCAGGGAGACCTCCAGCCGGTCGGCCGCGGGCTCCGGCTCGCCGTCGCGGTGGAACAACGCCGGCGCGGCGCCGGTTAGGACGGCCCTGGCCGCCGTGAGGCGGCGGTAGCGGCGGAAGCGCTCGATGCCGCCCAGGAAGAGACGCGGAGCGTTGGCCAGGATCTCGGGGAGGGGAGCGTCTTCGACCACCACGATGTCGAGGAGCCCGTCGTCCAGCCGCGCTCCGGGCGCGATCGTTGCCGCTCCGCCGTACTGGCGGCCGTTGACGAACGCGACGAGGAGGGCGCGGCCTTCGAACCTGTGGTCGCCGGCCTCGAGCCGCCACCGCTCCGAGCGGTAGCGCAGGCTCTGGCCCAGGCTGAGCCAGACGTAGGTGAACAGGCCGCGGCGGCCGCCGCGCCGTCCGCGCGCGTGGAACTCCGCTCCGACGGTGGCGTCGAACCCGGCTCCGCAGACGTTGAGGAAGGGCCGGCCGTTGACCATGCCGACGTCCATGCGGCGGAGGACGCCACCCTCCAGGCACTCGAGCGCGCGCGCCGGGCGCAGGGGGATGCCGAGCGTGCGCGCCAGGCCGTTGCCCGAGCCGACCGGCACCAGTCCCAACGTCGTCCGGCTGCCCAGGAGACCCCACGCCGCCTCGTTGGCCGTGCCGTCGCCGCCCGCCACCAGGAGCAGGTCCATGCGGTCCCGCGCGGCCTCCTCCGCCCACCGGCGCGCGTCGCCGGGTCCGGCCGTCACCCGCACCTCGACGTCGCCCCACCGCGGCCGCCGCCGGAAGGCCTCCAGGGCTCGCCGCGCCGCCACGCCGGCGCGCGGGTTCAGGACGGCCCCCACCCTCACGGCTCGCGCTCGGCATAGACGGCGAGCGTCTGCTCGACCATGCGGTCGGCGGTGAAGCGCTCCTCGAAGCGCGCGCGGCCGGCCGCCCCCATCGCCCGCCGGCGGGCCGGATCCTCCAGCACCTCCACGAGCGCGGCCGCCAGCGCCCGTGGATCGCGCGGCGGCACCACGCGTCCGGTCACGCCGTCCTCCACGGCTTCGGGTATGCCTCCGGCGGCCGTCGCCACCACGGGCCTCGCGAACGCCATGGCGTCGAGCAGGCTCGTACCCAGGCCCTCCAGGTGCGAGGACAGGCAGAAGACGGTGAACGCCGGCATCAGGCGATCGAGGTCGTCGCGGAACCCCGCGAACACGACCCGGTCCTGCAGTGAGAGCGCGCGGCTCCGCTCCTCGAGCGCGCCGCGCAGCTCGCCGTCCCCGACGATCACGAACCGCGCCTCGGACAGCCGGCGCTTCACGGCCGCGGCCGCCTCGAGCAGGGTGACGTGGTCCTTGTGCCCGGTGAGCGCCGCGACGTTGCCCACCACCGGCGCCTCGAGGGGCACGCCAAGCTCCTGCAGCGCGCGCCGTCCGTTCGCGACCGCGGCGCGGTCGGGCACGCCCTCGTAGACCAGGCGGATCCGCTCCCGCGGCACCCCGTCCGCCTCGAGCTGGGAGGCGATGGCGCGGCTCACCGCGATCACCCGCCGGCAGGCCCCGTACTTCCACCGCGAGAGCGGGCCGCGCAGGGGGAAGTCTACCCGGCGGCTGGCGATGTGGCGAAACCCGGGCGCCAGGGTGGAGGCGGCCAGCCCGGCCGAGACGGCGTGCGGGTCGTGGAGGTGGACGACGTCGGGTTGCGCCTCGCGCACGAGGCGGGCCAGGCCCACCACGGCGCCCGGAGAGAAGTCGCCGTGAAAGGCCATGGGACGCACGGCCAGCCCCGCGGCACGCGCCCGCGCCTCGAGCGGCCCGCCGTCCTGACAGGCCAGCCAGATCTCGTGGCCGCGCGCGGCCATGCCGCTCGACGTGAGCAGCACCTGGTTCTGCCCGCCACGCCAGTTGCGCGCCGAGTCGGCGTGCACGATCCTCATGGCCGTGGCCGTCCGATGGCCAGCTCGTGCAGCTTCACCAGCTTGGCGTACGTGTAGTAGGCGTTGAGCATCGACACCGTGAGCCCGGTCTCGCCCAGGAGGAACCCGCGCCGGAAGACCAGGTTCCGCAGGAAGGCCCACGCGCAGGCCGCGAAGGGCTCGAACGGCCGGGCGCGGCGCCCCTGGTCGAACGCCTGGCGCGCCCAGAGCGTGGTGTAGCTGTCGATCACGCGCATGTGGTGGCTGACGTCCGCGTAGCTCAGGTGCTGCATCTCGGAGCGCAGCCGCCCCACGGAGCCCGCCACGCGCACCGACTCGTGGATGAGCGAGCCGTGCCACCGGCCGCGGCGCCGGTCGAACAGGCGCAGCTGCGGATCGGGATACCAGTCCGTGCCGCGGATCCACCGCCCGAGGTACCAGGCCACGCGCGGCACGCGGTAGCCCGCGTGGCGAAAGCCCGCGGCGCGCTCGGCCAGGATCTCCTCGCGCAGGGCGGCCGTGACGCGCTCGTCGGCGTCGAGCGCCAGCACCCAGTCGTGGCGCGCGATATCGAGCGCGGTGTTCCGCCCGGCCACGAAGCCGGGCCAGGGCCCGCCGCGCACGACGCGCGCCCCGGTGGCCTCCGCGATGTCGCGCGTGCGGTCGGAGGATCCCCAGTCCACCACCAGCACCTCGTCGCAGAACGCGACGCTGGCGAGCGCCCCCGGCAGGTTCTGCTCCTCGTCGAGGGTGATGATGACCGCCGAGAGGGGCAGCACAGGGGCGCAGTATACCGGCCTTGCCAGGGCCGGACGGGCTGGCTAGAGTCGGGGTCATGGGCCAGTGGCTGGAGGTCTTCCTGCGGAAGGGGGCCATCCTGGAGGGCCACTTCCTCCTCACCTCGGGGCTGCACTCCCCGCGCTACGTGCAGTGCGCGCGCGTGCTCATGGACCCGCCCCTGGCCACGCGCCTGGGGGAAGCGCTGGCCGCCCTGCTGCGGCCGATCCTGGGCGCCCAGGCGCCGGGCGCGGTGGTGGCGCCGGCGCTGGGCGGCATCCTGGTCGGGCACGAGGTCGCGCGCGCTCTGGGCTGCCGCGCGCTCTTCACCGAACGGCAGGACGGGTCCATGACGCTGCGGCGCGGCTTCGCGCTGGAGGAGGGCGAGCCGGCGGTGGTGGTGGAGGACGCGGTCACCACGGGCGGGTCCACCCGGGAGGTCATCGACGCCGTGCGCGCGGGCGGCGCGCGCGTGGTGGCCGTGGGCTGCCTGATCGACCGCAGCGCCGGCGTGGACCTCGGCGTGCCGCACCGCAGCCTGGTCCGCCTGGAGGTCCCGACCTGGACGGCCGAGGCGTGCCCGCTCTGCGCGAGCGGCTCGCGGCCGGAGAAGCCCGGCTCGCGGCCGGCGCCCGCGCGCTGAGCGTGCTCTACCGCGTCACGCTCGCTTACGACGGCAGCGACTTCGAAGGGTGGCAGAGCCAGGCCGGCGGGGGGACGGCGCGCCGCGCGCGCACCGTCCAGGGCGCGGTGGAGGACGCCCTGGCACGGCTCTCCGGTGGCCAGCGCGTGGCGGTCCACGGCGCCGGCCGCACCGACGCCGGCGTCCACGCCACCGGGCAGGTCGCCTCCTTCGACCTGCCGCGGGACCTGCCGCCCTTCGCGCTGGTGCGGGCCCTGAACGGCCTCCTCCCCGCCGACGTCCGCGCGCTCGAGGCCGCGCACGCCCCCCCCGGCTTCCACGCGCGCAAGAGCGCCCGGTCGAAGCTGTACCGCTACGTGCTGGACACCGGCCCCGTGCAGTTGCCCACCCGCCGGCGCCTGGCCGCGCACGTCCCCTTCGTGCTCGACCCCGCGCGCGTGGCGGCCGCGGCCGCCCTCTTCGCCGGACGTCAGGACTTCGCTTCCCTGGCCTCCGCGGGCGGCTCGGCGCGCACCACCGTGCGCACCGTGCTGCGCTCGGAGGCGCGCTTCGAGGGGACCACGCTCGTCTACGAGGCCGAAGCCGAGGGATTCCTGCGCAAGATGGCGCGGAGCATGATGGGCGCGCTGGTGGCGGCCGGCCGCGGAGCGATCGGCGTGGAGGACCTCCGGCGCGCGCTCCTCGCTCGCGACCGGCGCGCGTGGCCGGCGCCGGCGGAAGCGCGCGGTCTGACCCTGGTGGCGGTGCGCTACCCGCCCGCCACGGGCCAGGGATAAGATAGGTCTTTCGCGCGACATGTCCCTACAGGACCTGCTGGACGTCGTTCCCTCGGATTCCGAGGAGCGCTCGCTCCTGCGCTGCATCGACTTCGACCGCCTGCCGCGCCACGTCGCCATCATCATGGACGGCAACGGGCGATGGGCGAAGCTGCGCCACAAGCGCCGGGTGGAGGGGCATCGCGCGGGCATCGACTCGGTGCGCGACGTGGTGGAGACCTCGGCCCGCCTCGGACTGCAGGTCCTGACCCTGTACGCCTTCTCCGTCGAGAACTGGAAGCGGCCCAAGACGGAAGTCTCGACGCTGATGGCGCTGCTCAAGCACTACCTGCGCCTGGAGCTCGACACCCTGCTCCGCAACAACATCCGCTTCCAGGTCATCGGCCGCCCCGGCGAGCTGCCCGCGGACGTCCGGGACGAGCTCTCGCGCGGCATGGAGCGCACGCGCGAGTGCTCGGGCCTCCTCTTCAACATCGCCTTGAACTACGGCGGCCGCACCGAGATCACCGATGCCGTGCGCCGCCTGGTGGCCGACGTGCGGGCCGGCCGCGCCGTGGGCGAGATCGACGAGGCCACCGTCTCCTCCTACCTCTACACCGCGGGCCAGCCCGACCCCGACCTGCTCATCCGCACGAGCGGCGAGATGCGGCTGAGCAATTTCCTGCTCTGGCAGATCGCCTACGCGGAGATGTGGGTCACGGACGTCCTCTGGCCCGACTTCCGCCGCCGGCACCTCCTGCAGGCGGTGGCCGACTACCAGAAGCGCGAGCGCAGGTACGGCGGGATCACCCCCCCTTGAGCGGCCGCCCGCGCTGATGGGGACGACCTTCCGGGCCAACCTGGTCCGCCGGGTGGCGACGGCGGCCCTGGTGCTGCCGCTCCTGCTCGCCGGCCTGCTCCTCGGGCCGCCGTTCCTGGGCGCCGGCCTCATCCTGGCCGCGCTGCTCCTTGGGCTGTGGGAGTTCTTCGGCCTCATCGAGGCGCGGGGGCTCGCGCCGTATCGCGTCACCGGCGTGGTGGTGATGCTGGCCATCTTCGTCGAGGTCGTCACCCGGCTCGACTGGGTGGGTCCGCCCCTGTGGCCGATGGTGGCGCTCGTGACCTTCACCGCGCTTCTGCTGCGCGTCGGCGACTTCGCCGCCACCGTCCCCGCGGCCGCCCTGACCCTTCTGGGCGCCACGTACCTGGGCGCGCTCGGGGGCACGGTCGCCGGCCTGCGCCTCCTGGAGCCCCAGGTCCTGGCACCGTGGCGCATCGTGCTGCTCCTCGCCATCGTCATGTCTTCGGATACCGTCGCCTTCTTCCTCGGCAGCGCGCTCGGACGCCGGAAGCTGGCGCCGGGCCTCTCGCCGGGCAAGACCGTCGAAGGCGCCGCCGGCGGCCTGGCGGGAGGCGTCCTGGGCGCGCTCGCGGTGTGGGCGGCGGGCCTGCCCGGGGTGCCCGCCTGGCACGCCGCCCTGCTCGGCTTCGCGGTGGCCGTCCTGGGCATGCTCGGCGACCTCCTGGAGAGCCTGCTCAAGCGCTGGGCGGGCGTGAAGGACTCCGGCCGCCTCTTCCCGGGCCACGGCGGCATGCTCGACCGCCTGGACAGCCTGCTCTTCGGCGCGCCCGTCCTCTACTACTACTTCTCGTCGGTGCGCTGAGTCGCCCGGGTCGCGACGTCGCGCGGGCGTTTTTCGCGGTTTTGGGCCAAACTTGGGGCGCATGAAGGGCCTGTCCATCCTCGGCTCCACCGGCTCGGTGGGCACCAACGTCCTGCGGGTCGTGGACGCGTTCCCGGGTCGCTTCGCGGTCGTGGGGCTCTCCGCCGGCGGCAACGTCGAGCGGCTGGCCGAGCAGGTCGCGCGGCACCGGCCGCGGATCGTCTCCGTGGCGACGCGGGAGGCGAGCGACGCGCTGGGCCGGCTGGTGGACCTGGGGGGAGTCCGCGTCGGCGTCGGTCGGGAAGGCGCGGTCGAGGTGGCCACGCACGCGGAGGCGCGTTTGGTGGTCGCCTCCGCGGTGGGGGCGGTGGGTCTGGTGCCGACGTACCGGGCGCTCGAGGCGGGCAAGGACGTGGCCCTCGCCAACAAGGAGACGCTGGTCATGGCCGGGGAGCTGATGGTGGCGCGGGCACGCGCGCAGGGCGCCCGGCTCGTCCCCATCGACAGCGAGCACTGCGCGCTGCACCAGTGCCTCGACGGCCGGCCGCCCGCGGAGGTGCGGCGGCTCGTGCTCACCGCCTCCGGCGGTCCGTTCCGCACGCGGCCGCGCGACACCTTCGGGACGGTCACGCGCGAGGAGGCGCTCCACCATCCCACCTGGAGCATGGGCCCGAAGATCACCATCGACTCGGCCACGCTGATGAACAAGGGGCTGGAGGTGATCGAGGCCCGGTGGCTCTTCGGCGTGAGCGCCGAGCGCGTGGGCGTGCTCATCCACCCGCAATCCGTGGTGCACTCGATGGTGGAGTTCGTGGACGGCACCGTCCTGGCCCAGCTCGGAGTGACGGACATGCGGCTGCCGATCCAGTACGCGCTGAGCTACCCCGAGCGCTGGGAGGCCGCCATCCCGGGCCTGGACTTGACCAGGGCCTTCAGGCTCGATTTCGACGTGCCCGACCTCGAGCGCTTCCCGTGCCTGCCCCTGGCCTACCGGGCCCTCGAGAAGGGCGGCTCCATGCCCGCCGTCCTCAACGCGGCCAACGAGGAGGCGGTGGCCGCCTTCCTGGCCGGCCGCATCCCCTTCACCGCGATTCCGGAGTCGATCGAGGAGGTCATGGACGGCCATCCGGGGTCCGAGGTTCGGGACCTGGAGGACGTGCTGGAGGCGGATGCCTGGGCCCGCCGCCGCTCGGCGGAGACCCTGGCTCGCCGCTCCGCGGCCGTCCAGTAGAATCGCGTCCGGCCGCATCGGTATACTGTGGCGATGGACTTCCTGACGAATACCGCCGCTTTCGTGGCGGTGCTCGGGCTCATGATCTTCTTCCACGAGTTCGGGCACTTCATCACCGCCAAGGCCTTCGGCATGCGCGTCTTCATCTTCTCCTTCGGCTTCGGCCCGCGGCTGCTCGGCGTCAAGTGGGGCGATACCGACCTGCGGGTCTCGGCCATCCCCCTCGGCGGGTACGTGAAGCTCGAAGGGGAGCCCGAGGACCACCTCAGCGAGGACACCAGTCGCCTGGGCGACGGCAAGGACTTTGGAGGGCGGCCGCGCTGGCAGCGCTTCCTCGTCTACCTGGCCGGGCCGCTGATGAACGGCGTGCTCACGGTGGGCGTGCTGACCGCGCTGTACATGGTGGGCTTCCAGGTCGAGGCGAGCCTCTACGACCGCCCGGTCGTGGGGGCGGTGGCCGCCGGCTCGCCGGCGGAGCAGGCCGGCCTGCGCCCCGGCGACGAGATCGTCACCATCGACGGCGGGCTCGTGGCGACCTGGGAGGACGCGCAGTACGCCATCCTCATCCGGCCGGACGCCGCGGTGCGCCTGGGCCTGCGCCGTGGCGGCGAGGAGCGCGAGGTGGTGGTGCGCTCCACCTCGCGCGACGACGACAAGGTGGGGACGATCGGCGTCAGCCCGCTCGTCCGCGTGGGCCTGATCGTCCCCGGGTCTCCCGCCGAGCAGGCGGGCCTGCGGGCGGACGACGCCATCCTCCGCATCGGGGACACGGCCGTGGCGTCGTTCGGCGAGATCCCGGGCCTGGTCGCCGCCTCCGCGGGCCAGCCGCTGGCTTTCGAGGTCTGGCGCGCCGGGCAACCGCTCCGCCTCACCATCACGCCGCGCGACGACGGCCAGGGACAGCGGGTCGGCATCGGCCCCAAGATGGTCGTGAAGAAGTTCTCCCTCTTCCCGGCCGCGGCCGAGGCCCTGCGCTGGTCGTGGAACATGACCAGGCAGACCTTCGAGGTGCTCGGCCGCCTGCTCACCGGCCAGATCTCGCCCAAGACGATGATGGGCCCGCTGGGCATCGCGAAGGCCTCGGGCGACGCCGCCCGCGGCGGCATCGGCCCCCTCTTCTACCTGGTGGCCGTGATCAGCCTGCAGATCGGGATCTTGAACCTCTTCCCGCTGCCGCCGCTCGACGGCGGCCACCTGGCCATCCTGGCCGCGGAGAGCGTGGCCCGCCACGACTTCAGCATGAACGTGAAGGCGTGGCTCATGAACGCGGGCGCCATGGTCCTGTTCCTGTTGATAGGCCTGGTGTTGTATTCGGACCTGAGCAAGACGAGCCTGCTGGGCCGGTATCTGCCGTAGACGAGGCGAGTCGCGGCGCGGGACGACGTCGCGTGCGAACGACCCCGGGCGACTACCGGTGCCAGACCGGCTTGAAGTCCGGGTCGAGCGAATACGCCTTGGCGAACAGCTCCGCGGCTCTCTGCTTCTCCGGATGGAAGGGCCGCTTCGGCTCCGCGATCTTGTAGACCGTGTAGGCCAGGTAGAACGTGGCGCCGGCGTCGTCCGGGCTGGCCTGCACCGCCTGCTCGAAGTGCTCCTGCGCGCGCGCGAAGCGGCGGCGCTTGAACTCCCTCAGGCCGGCGTCGATGTGGCTTTGCGGGGAGCCCGCGGCTTCCACCGCCGGCTCGGCCGGGGGGGCCGCTTCCTGGGCGGCGGGGATGACGGCAACGGCGAGGAACAGCGCGGCGAGCGTCATGATCCTCCTCCAGTCCCGGACGTGGGCCGGGTCCCACTGCCGGGAAGTCTAGAACACGCGGACCGGACGACGGTGAGCCCGATCACGCCGCGGCGGCCTCAGGGCGAGCCCTCCCCCGTCGCGGCCGCCGGAGGCGGCATCAGCATGTGGACGCCGCCGGTGGGGGAGGCCGCCAGCACGCGCTCGGGCGACATGGGGTCGACGGCGAGCGTCCAGATGCGATCGCTGGCCAGGCCCTCGTGGGGGAGCCGGTCCCACGTCTCGCCGCCGTCCACGCTGCGGAACACGCCGCCCCAGGTGAAGTCGCTCGCGTACACGGTCCGGCCGTCGGGATGGAAGGCCAGCCCGGTAATGTCGGCCAGCGGGATGCCGCCGGTGGCACGGGCCCAGGTCGCGCCGCCGTCGCGAGAGCGGTAGAGCCCGCGCGACGTGGTGGCGAAGACGACGGCGTCGTCGCCGGGCAGGAAGGCGAGGCGATGCGCCTCGCCGTCCCCCAGGCCGCTCGCCACCTGCGTCCATCGCTCGCCGCCGTCGAGGCTTTGGAAGATGCCCAGCGGCGTGGCCGCGAGGACGAGGCCGGGCTGCTTCGTGGAGGCGGCGAGCGCCAGCACCCTGCCCTGGCCCGTCAGCCCGACGAGCGGCCGCTTCCAGGTCAGGCCGCCGTCCCGGCTGTGCGCGATCCCGTGCGAGGTCCCGGCGACGTAGCCGCCTCCTTGCAGCGCGACCAGGTCGTTGATCCTCGGGTGCAGCTCCACCGCGCCGGGCAGCACGCGCACGCGCTTCCAGGCCGCCGCCGGCCGGCTCCAGACGAAGGCGCCGGCATCGGTGCCCGCGACGAGGGACTCCGCGTCGAACGCGAGCGAGAGCACCTCGCGCCCTTCGAGCCCCGCGCCGAGCCGGCTCCAGGGGCCGCCCGGACCCGGGGCGCTGAACACGCCGCCGTGACGCCGGTCCCCCCAGATGCCGGCAAGCAGCCTCCCCCCCGTCGGCTCGAAGAGCATGCGCGACACGAACCGCTCCGAGAAGCCCTGGTTCGATGCCCTCCAGGTGCCGGCCGCGTCGTCGCTGCGCACGACACCGGCCCCTTCGGTGCCGAGCAGGACGATGCCGCCGGGGAGCGCGAGGATCGCGTTGATGAGAAGGTCGTCGCGCGTGGCCAGGCGCCAGGCCGTGCCGCCGTCGTCGGACATCCAGACGCCCTGGATGGTCCCCGCGTAGAGGCGGTTCAGGTCGTCCGGGCTCTGCGCGAACGCGCGCGTGCGGCGGCTGGCCGAGGGGATGCCCCGGATGCGCGACCACTTCTGCGCGCCGTCGGTCGACCGGTAGATGCCCGAGCAGGCCGTGGCGAACACGGTCTGGTTGTTCGAACGGTCCACGGTCAGCGTCATCACGTCCGAGTCGTCGATCATCCCCGTATGGACCGGGTGCCACATGCGGCCGCCGTCGGTGGTCTTCCAGGGGAGGTGCCAGGTGCCGACGTAGATCACCCGCGGGTCCGCGGGGTCGACGGCCACGGAGCCGACGTTGCGCAGGTCGGGATGCCCTTCGGGCGTGATCCTCCGCCACGTCCGGCCGCCGTCGAGCGAGCGGAACACGCCGGTGAGGGTCCCCGCCACGATCAGGTTGGGGTTGGCAGGGGCGATGGCCAGCGCGCGCACCGACTCGCCGCGGATGCCCTCGAGGAGCGTGAACGTGCGCCCCCCGTCGGCGCTGCGCGCAATGCCTCCGCCCGGGCCGTGTACGTTCCAGTGGCCGGCGAGCACGACCCCGGCCGGGGTGACCACGAGGTCGTCCAGGCTGACGCCGCGAAGCGGGAAGCCGGGGCTCAGCCGTTGCCAGTGGCGGCCGGCGTCGTCCGAGCGGTACAGCACTCCGTCGGACGTGCCCAGGTAGACGCGCCGTGGATCGCGGGGGTCGGCCGCCAGCGACCGCACGTCGCCGCCGGGCGGCCCCACGGGCACCCAGCTCTGTGCGCGTACGCCCGGCGTGGAGGCGAGGAGGAGGAGCGCTCCGACCAGTCCCGCCGTGGTCCGTCGTCGTGTTGTCATCACGCTGCTAAGTGCCAAGTGTACCCGAGTTTATAAAGGAAGGGGCGCGGCCTTGCGGCCGCGCCCCACGACTTCCCTGGTGTGGATCCGTTACTCGGGGGCGGTCGCGCCCTCCGGCACGAAGATGACCTCCACCCGGCGGTTGCGGGCCCGGGCGGCGGCGTCGGTGCCGCTGTCCAGCGGACGGGTGGCCGCCGCGCTGCGCGTGGTGATGCGCGACTCCTCGATGCCGCGCTCGCGGACGAGGTAGTCCTTCACCGCCTCGGCGCGCTGCCGGGCGATGACCTCGGGGAACCGCTCGCCGCTGTCGGCGTGTCCGACCACGATCACGCGGCTGCGCGGATCCTGGCGAAGACGGGTGGCGACGTCGTCCAGGCAGGCCTTGTCCACGTTGGTCAGCCGAGCCAGGTTGCGCGGGAACCCTCCGGCCACGCAGGTGGTGACGGAGACGATGGCAGGGGCCGCGGGCGTCCGCACCGTGCAGGTGGAACTGGCCGTGCCGCCGCGTCCGTCGCTCACGCGCACGGTGATCGTGGCGGAAGAGCCGGCGCTCATCCCGGTGCTGTCGAACGTCACGGACGGGCCGCTGCCCACGATCCGGCCGGCCGTGGCGCTCCACTCGTAGGTGAGGGTATCGCCGTCGGGATCGGAGGCGTTGGCGCGCACGCGCACGGTCTCACCCGGGGAGATCTCGGAGCGCTCGATCTCGCAGTTGACGGTCGGGTTGTTGTTCCCGGGCGGCGGGGGCGGCGGAACGGGCACGTGCACCGCGATCTCGCGGCAGGCGAAGCCGGGGTGGAAGCCGATCGAGATGTGCCGCCCGGTCCAGGTCCGCGAACCGGAGTTCAGCCCGCGGTCGTCGAAGTTGAGGTTCCAGGAGAGGGCGGGCCGGATGAAGATGCCGGGCCGGATCCAGAGCACGGGACCGACCACGAGGTCGAGCGGGTTGGTCTGCTCGAAGTCGTCGTCGCCGGTATAGGTGGTCTTCATCAGCTCGGCCTGGATCTGGAACCAGGTGCAGGCCGGCAGGTTCAACCCCACGGCCCACCGGAAGGCGTTGCCGATGTTGACGCCGTCGGGGTCGCCGTTCTGCACGAAGCCGACCGAGCCGTGGATGTCGAGCTTCTCGTCCAGGCTCTTGGAGATGATCAGATCGCCGCCCCAGGACACCTTGCCGGTGCCCAGGCCCTTGTTCTCGTCGGCGGTCGGGATCTTGACGAATCCGCGGACGGCCATGCCGATCGGGTCACCCAGGTAGTCGTTCAGGAAGCCGAACTTGGCGCCCAGCTTGATGTCGCCCACGCCGGTCTCCCAGGGCGTGCTCACGAACGGGTAGTCGTTCACGAACCCGGGCTGGAAGAGCGCGTCGGCGTCGAGGCGGTTCTGCAGCCCGAAGTTGCCGTAGAGCTCGAATCGGCTGGTGAGCCCGATGCCGAGCGATACGCCGTGGATCGAGATGTCCTCGTCCTTGGGATCGCGGTCCAGGTTGTCGCGGAACAGGCTGAAGGAGAACCGCCCCTTCGGCAGGGTGTAGGCCGTGGGCATGTGGAAGAGACCCGTGGTCCCTTCGTAGGTGGGAGTGGCGGGGTGCGCCTCGTACTCCCGATCGTCGACGTCGATCGTCCACGTCCTGACGTCCTCACGGGCGACCGTGGAGTGTCCCTCCATGGTGGTCGTGGTCTGTTGCTCCTCTCCGGCCGGCGGCGTCGTCTGTTGCGCCCACGCCGGGGCCGTCAGCGCGAGGAAGCCGCCGACCAGCCAGGTCGTCACTGCTCGTCTCATGAAACGTCCTCCTTTTCGCTGCTGCGACTATAGCTCAAAGTGTATCAAGAAGTGAGTCGTTCGGGCCCGCTCCCGCATCGTTTCGCGCTCCCGGGCGGGCGGTCGGAGCGGTGGCCGGCGGCTCGCTGCCGAGCACGCCGATCTGGTCGGTCACGCCGGCCACGTCCGCGGTGCGGCCGGCGATCTCCACCGCGAGCTGGCGTTGCGCGGGGGCGTCCACCTGGCCGGTCAGCGTCACCTGCCGGCGGTAGGACCGCACGTCGATGTCCGTGCCCTTCAGCTCCCGGTTCAGTGAGAACGCCATCTTCACCTTCGCCTCCAGGGCCCGGTCGTCGAAGCTCTCGCCCAGCGTGCGGCCGGAGTCACCCGGCACGGCCAAGGCCGGGTTCGCGCGCAGCTCGTTGACGACCTGCCGCACATCCGGCACGGCCGCCGTCCGCTCCTCCGCCGCGGCCCGGAGGTCCTCGCTCGGAACCTCGCCGCGGAGAACGACCGTCCCCTCCTCGCCCGAGACCACGTCGATCGGGTACGGGCTGAGGTCGCGGTCCAGCTCCAGCGCCGCCTTGACCGAAGTCGCGGTCTTGGTGGCGTGCAGCTTGTCTCCGACCGAGCCCAGAGCCTCGCGCGCGCTCTGGACCTCGGCAGGCCGGTAACGCCAGTAGTAGTAGGCCACTCCGGCCATCGCCACCAGCACTACGAAGCCGAGTAACTGCCGCAACAGCGTCCTCCCCTGGTACTACTTTCTTTTATAGTGTCCAGCGCCACCGGCGGCGGGGATGCAAGAACCGTGCGAGTACCCCCTCGGATCGGGCTCGCACGCCCGCGGTTGACGGTCAAATCGGCGCCTGGTCGGCGTGCGGTGCGTGAGAGCCCATGGCGCGCGGGCGCGGCCAGGCCCTCCGTGGGGGCGACTCGGGTGCTCCGGTGCGGGATGCCTTCGGCAAGCCTTTCAAGGATTGGGCGCCAGATTGTAGATTCTTCCGGCGGCCAAGCCGGCCACGGACAGCCGGTACAATGGCGGCGGTGCCGCAGCGTCGAGCTCCCCATTGCGCCGCCGCGTTGCTGGCGTGCGCCTGCATCGTCGCGCGACCCGCCTGGGCACAGCCGTCCGCGGGTCCGGCGCCCTCGTATGTCACGGGCGAGGCCGCGCTCGACGCGCTGCAGGCCTACCTGCGTCCGACGCTCGAGGCGAACCGGAAGTCCCTGGTCGGGGTGACGGGCCGCGTCAGTGCGTTCGGCGCGGGAGAGGTCTACCCGCAGGTGTGGCTGCGGGACAGCGCCACGCTCGTGCCGCTCGCGCGGTACACGCACGACCGGGAGTTCCTCACGTCCTGGATCGAGGAGCACCTGGCGCACCAGTCGCCCTCGGGCGAGCTGTTCGACTGGATCGCGGCGGGGCCGGCGCATGCGTTCAAGGACAACGCTCCGCGCGTGAGGGAGGTCCATCGCGCCGGGAGCGTGGTCGTCTCCGCCGATCGCAACACCAGCGAGACCGACCAGGAGTCCAGCGCCGTGGACGCCGCCGCGCAGGTGGTGGCGCTCACCGGCGACGTGGCCTGGCTCGGCCGCCGCATCCGCGGACGCACCGTGCTCCAGCGTCTCGACCAGGCTCTGCGCTTCGTCCAGGCGCGCTACCTCGACCGGCAGCGCGGCCTGGTGACGAGCGCGTTCACGGCGGACTGGGGGGACGTGAGCCCCGTCTACGCCGACCAGCGCGTCATCTACCGGGACGAGCGCACGCCGGTGGTCGTGGGCGTCTACACGAACGCGCTCTTCTACCGGGCCACGCGCGCCCTGGCGGGGCTGTACCGCCGCGCGGGCCAGCCGGCGGCGGCCGCGCGCTGGGAGGAGCAGGCGGCGGGCGTGCGCGCGGCGGTGCAGCGGCACCTCTGGCAGGAGGAGCGCGGGTTCTTCCGCATGCACCTGCCGGTCGCCGGTCCCGCGCCCCCGGCCCTCGACGACTCGAACTTCTTCGGCATGGGCGGCAACGCGCTGGCCCTGCTCTACGGCCTCGCCGACGAGCGGCAGGCGGCGCGCGTGTCCGAGGTCGCCGAGCGGCGCCGGCGGACGAGCGGGATCGCGACCATCGCCGCCGTGCTCCTGCCGCCCTACCCTCGGGGCGTGTTCCGCCACCCGATCCTCAGCGAGCCGTTCACGTACCAGAACGGCGGCCAGTGGGACTGGTTCGCCGGCCGCTTCCTGCTCGCGCAGTTCGAGCGGGGCGAGGCCGCGCGCGCGCGGGCGCAGCTCGCCGCGGTGGCGGCGCGCATCGTGCGCAGCCGCGGCCTCTACGAGTGGTCCACGCGCCACGGCGAGGGCCGCGGCAGCGCCCACTACGCGGGCAGCGCCGGGGCCCTGGGGGCCGCGCTCTTCCACGGCCTGTTCGGCATCGACCTGCGCGCCGAACGGCTCGACATCCGGGTGCGGCTTGGCGACCATCCCCGGGGCGAGGTCCACGTCCACCAGCCGGCCACCGGGACGTGGGTACGGTACCTTTACTCCCATGACGGGCGGGCGCGCACCATGACCCTCGACTACGAGAGCAACGCGGGCGGCCGGGGCACGGTCGGCCTCCTGCTGCCTCCGGGCGCCACGCCGTCGGCCGCGCGGCTGGGCGACCGCGCGCGGGCCTTCCGCGTCGAGACCGTCGGCCGCGACCGCTACGTGGTCCTGGACACCGACTGGCGGCGGCAACGGCTGGTGGTGTCGCTGCGATGAGGTCCTGCCGGCCCGGAGTGGCCGGGCTGGCCGCCTGGGTGGCCCTGGCCGGCGCGGTCCCTCCCTCGCCCGCGGACCCGGTCTTCGGACCCGGCGAGCGGATCGGCATGCGCGTGACCTGGTCGCGCCTGCTGGCGGGGCGCGCGATCCTCCATGTGGAGAGCGCCGAGAGATCGGGCCGGCCCGTGCTGGAGCTCGTGCTCGAGGCCCGCAGCCAGGGGTTCTTCGCCTGGCTGACCCGGTTCAAGGTCGAAGACCGCACGGTGGCGGCCTGGGACCCCGCACGCGGTTGCTCGGTGGGCATCGAGAAAAGGCTGCGCCAGGGACGCCACAGGCGCGACCAGCGCGTCGTCTTCGATCCAGGGACGGGAGCGGCCGAGGTGGAGGACCCGCGCCTGCCGCGGCGCCGCTACGACGTCGGCCCCTGCGTGCAGGACATCCTCTCCGCCTTCTTCGTGGCACGCGCGGCGGGATGGGCCGCGGACGGCAACCTGCCCGCCGTACGCACGTTCGACAACGGCCGGCTCTTCGACCTGCGCTTCCGGCCGGTGCGCGCGGAGACGGTGGACCTGCCCGCGCCCCTCGGACGCAACGTGCCGGCGCGCGTGTTCGAGGTACTGCTCGTGCCCGAGACGGGCGTGTTCGAGCAGCAGGGGCAGCTTTTCCTGTGGGTGACCGACGACCGGCACCGCATTCCCGTGCGCCTGCGCGCGAAGGCGCCGGTGGGATGGGTCTCGGCCGACCTCGAGAGCTACCGGCCGCCGGCCCCCTACTCCTCGCGCAACGCCGCGGCGCAGGCGATCGAGAGGCCGGGCGTCAAGGCGGGCGCCCGTCCGTTCTAGGGCATCACCTTGCGGTGACGCGCGGTTTCTTCCTCGTAGTACTTGCGGTACATGACGTCCCACTCGTCCGAGCCTTCGACGATCGTGCGCTTCTGGCTCTCGATCTTGCGGCGCACCAGGGCGTCGATGGCTTCGTCGGCCTTCATCTCCTCCGAGATGAGCTTGACGATCCGCTGGCGCAGCTCCTGGGGCTCGGTGAAGAACTCCACGTCCTCGTCGTGGTTCAGGCGGTCCAGGATGAGATGGGAGAGGCGGAGGATCTTCTCCCGGGACAGCTTCAAAGGGCGTTTTCCGAGCGGAGGCTTTCCACCGCTGCCGAGCCGGGATCCACTCCCGGCGAGGTCTCTTGCCGAAGGCAAGGGCCGACGCGAGGACGCATCACAGGACGATCCCCTTCTCCCGGGCCAGCTTCTTCTTCACCATCTTGAACATCTCGGTGTAGGTGATGTTGGAGCGCTGCATCTCCGAGGAGTGCTGGAGCAACACCTCGCGCACCTCCTCGTTGAGCCGGTCTTCGACCATCAACTCCTCGGTGATCGCGGCGGCGACGGCCTGGACCACGCGCGGCTCGGAGTCGATCTCGATGCGGTGTTCGCGGATGAGCGTCTTGACGATCTTGCGGGACAGGTACTCGATCTCGTCGGAGGTCAGCCGCACTTCGCGCAGTATATCAGGTGGCGCGCGCTCTCCCGGGCGCGTGTTATCCTCCGCCCGTCCCATGCCCCTGCACGTGGTGCGCCACCCCCTGGTGGAGGACGCGCTGCGCGGCCTGCGCGACAAGGCCACGCCCTGCGACGAGTTCCGCCGGCTGGCGCGGCGCGTCAGCCTGTTGCTGGCCGCGGAGGCCACCCGCGACCTGGCGCTGGCGGAATCCGCGGTGGAGACGCCTCTCGAGCGCACGCCCGCGCGGAAGCTGGCCTCGCGGGTGGTGGCCGTGCCCGTGCTGCGCGCCGGTCTGGGCATGCTCGACGCGTTCCTGGAGCTGGTGCCGCAGGCGCAGGTCGGGTACTTCGGCCTCGAGCGGAACGAGCAGACCGCGGTCGCCCGCCGCTACTACGAGAAGGTTCCGCGCGACCTCGCCGGGGCGCTGGTGTTCCTGCTCGATCCCATGCTGGCCACGGGCGGGTCGGCGGTGATGGCGGTGGACGGCCTGATGGGCCTCGGGGCGCGGCAGGTGCGGCTGCTCTCCATCGTGGCCGCGCCCGAGGGCGTCGAGCACCTTTCGCAGCACGTCCCGAACGCGGTCGTCTTCACGGCCGCGCTCGACCGCGAGCTCAACGACCGGAAATACATCCTGCCGGGGCTGGGCGACTTCGGGGACCGGCTCTTCGGGACCTAGAAGCGTTGACGGGCCTTCGAGCCCTGACGTATGCTCCGCTTCCGCCCACCGCATCGCACGAATAGGGTCTACAGCAGCGGCCAAATGTCCCAGATCTTCCACCACAGCACCAACACACTCTCGAAGCTCAGCATTTTCGGCGGGCTCTTCCTGGTCGCGGCCGCGCTCTGGGCGCTGCTGGAGATCAACCGCTCGGCCTGGGTCACCCGCGCCGGAGACGCGCGCGAGCAGCCCGTCCCCTTCAGCCACGCCCACCACGTGGGCGGGATCGGCCTCGACTGCCGCTATTGCCACGCCTCGGTGGAGGCGTCGCCGGTGGCAGGCATGCCCGCCACCGAGATCTGCATGGGCTGTCACGCCCAGATCTGGGCGCAGAGCCCCATGCTCGAGCCCGTGCGCGAGAGCTTCCGCACCGACCGCTCGATCGAGTGGGTGCGCGTGCACGACCTGCCCGACTTCTCCTACTTCGACCACAGCGCGCACGTGAACCAGGGTGTGGGCTGCAGCACGTGTCACGGGCGCGTGGACCAGATGCCGCTCATGTGGCAGGAGGCCTCGCTGCAGATGGAATGGTGCCTGGAGTGCCACCGCAACCCGGAGCGGTACCTGCGCCCGCGGTCGGAGGTCTTCGACGTGGCCTACGTGCCGCCCTTCGACCAGCTCGCGCTGGGACGCCGCCTCGTGCAGGAGTACGGGGTGGAGACCCGGACCGGCTGCTCCACCTGCCACCGCTGACATGAGCGCGCCCCTCCCTCCCGACGACCTCTCCGGCATCCGGCGGCGTCTGGCCGACTCGCGGGGCCGCGTGTTCTGGAAGAGCCTCGAGGAGCTGTCGGGCTCGGCCCGCTTCAAGGAGTTCCTGGAACGGGAGTTCCCCGAGCAGGCCTCCGAATGGGACGATCCCGAGGGCCGCCGCGACTTCCTGCGCGTCATGGGCGCGTCGCTCGCCCTGGCCGGGCTCACGGGCTGCACGCGCCAGCCCGAAGAGAAGATCGTTCCGTACGTCCGGGCGCCCGAGGACGAGCTCCCCGGGCGGCCGCTCTTCTTCGCCACCGCCGTGGTGGACGACGGCTACGCGCGCGGCGTGCTGGTCGAGAGCCACATGGGACGGCCGACCAAGGTCGAGGGGAACCCCGACCATCCCCTGAGCCTCGGGGCCACGGACGCCTTCGCGCAGGCGGCGATACTCCAGCTCTACGACCCGGACCGTTCCCAGACGCTCACCTACCGCGGCGAGATCCGGCCCTGGGGGAACTTCCTCGCCGCCATGCACTCCGCGGTGGCGGCCCAGCGGGCGGCGGGCGGCGCGGGCGTGCGCCTCCTCACGGGCACGGTGACCTCGCCCACGTTGATCGGCCAGGTCCAGGAGTTCCTCGCCACCCTGCCCGGCGCGCGCTGGCACCAATGGGAACCCGCCGGCCCGCACCAGACGTCGGGCCTCCAGCACCGCATCGAGGCGGCGGACCTGCTGCTCTCGCTCGACGCCGACTTCGTGGGCGCGGGGCCGGCGCGCGTGCGCGACGCGCGCGCCTACACGTCGCGCCGCAAGCTACAGCCCGGCGGGCCGGCCATGAACCGCCTGTACGTCGTGGAGAGCGCGCCCTCGCTCACCGGCGCGCTCGCGGACCATCGCCTGGCGGTGCGGCCCTCGGAGGTGGACCGGATCGCGCGCGCCATCGTGGGCGCGCTCGACGGTGGGGTGGCGTCCGCGGAGCCGGGGCACCAGGCCTGGATCGCCGCGCTCGCGACGGACCTGCAGCGCCACGCGGGACGCAGCCTCGTGCTGGCGGGGGAGTGGCAGCCGCCGGCGGTGCACGCCCTCGCGCGGGACCTGAACCAGCGGCTCGGCAACGTGGGACGAACGGTCACCTATTCCGCCGTCCCCCCGGCGGGGGACGCCTTCGGCTCGCTGCGCGAGCTGGCCGCGGACATGGACGCGGGCCGCGTGTCGCTGCTCGTCGTGTCCGGGACCAACCCCGTCTATACCGCGCCCGTGGACCTGGAGTTTTCCGCGCGCATGGACAAGGTCGGCCTGCGCGTGCACCTCGGCCTCTACCAGGACGAGACCGCCGAGCGCTGCCACTGGCACGTGCCCGAGGCCCACACCTTCGAGAGCTGGGGCGACGCCCGGGCCGCCGACGGGACGGTCACCATCCTGCAGCCGCTCATCGCTCCGCTCTACGGCGGAAAGACCGCGCACGAGCTGCTCGCCGCCCTCACGGACCGGCCCGAGCGCACCGCCTACGAGATCGTGCGCGAGCACTGGCAGACGGGGGGCGGCCTGGGCGGCGACTTCGAGCGCGCCTGGCAACAGGCCCTTCACGACGGCGTCGTGCGCGCGCCGGCGGCGGAAGGCACGGCGACCCTGCCCGCCGCCCCCACGGCGTCCACCACGCCCGCGGCGGCTCCCTTCGCCGCGGCCCCCGTCGCCGCGGCCGAGACGCAGGGGCTCGAGCTCGCGTTCCGGCCCGATCCGTCCGTCTACGACGGCCGCTTCGCGAACGTGGGCTGGCTGCAGGAGCTGCCCAAACCTCTCACCAAGCTGACCTGGGACAACGCGGCCCTGATGAGCCCGCGGACGGCCGCCCGGCTGGGGATCACGACCGAGGCCACGAGCCGGGGAACGACGACGGACCTGGTCCTCCTGCGGTATCGAGGCCGTGCCGTGACCGCGCCCGCCCTCGCCGTGCCCGGCCATCCCGACGAGACGGTGACCGTGCACCTCGGCTACGGGCGCGCGCGGGCCGGCCGCGTGGGCAGCGGGCTGGGCTTCAACGCGTACGCGCTGCGCACGAGCGACGCGCCCTGGTCCGGCGCCGGCCTGGAGGTGGCCAAGACGGGCGAGCGCTACACCCTCGCCGTCACCCAGGAGCACTGGAGCCTGGAAGGACGCAACATCGTCCGCGCCGCCACCCGCGCGCAGCACGAGAGGGACCCGCACTTCGCCGCGCGGCTCGGCCACAAGCCGGGACGCGAGCTGACGATGTACCCGGAGCACAAATACGAGGGCTACGCCTGGGGCATGGCCATCGACCTCAACTCCTGCGTGGGGTGCAACGCCTGTGTGGTGGCCTGCCAGGCCGAGAACAACATCCCGGTGGTGGGCAAGGACCAGGTGGCGCGCGGCCGCGAGATGCACTGGCTGCGCGTGGACCAGTACTACACGGGCGCGGTCGAGGACCCGGACACCTACTTCGCGCCCGTGCCCTGCATGCACTGCGAGATGGCGCCTTGCGAGGTGGTGTGCCCGGTGGCGGCGACCGTGCACAGCGAAGAAGGCCTCAACGACATGGTCTACAACCGGTGCGTGGGCACCCGCTACTGCTCGAACAACTGTCCCTACAAGGTGAGGCGCTTCAACTTCTTCCTCTACTCGGACTGGGAGACGCCCAGCCTCAAGCTCGGCCGCAACCCCGACGTCACCGTGCGCAGCCGCGGCGTCATGGAGAAGTGCACCTACTGCGTGCAGCGCATCAACCACGCGCGCGTGCAGGCGAAGAACGAGGACCGCAAGGTCCGCGACGGCGAGATCCAGACGGCCTGCGCGCAGGCCTGCCCCGGACGCGCCATCGTCTTCGGGGACATCAACGACCCGCGGAGCGAGGTGGCCCGCCTCAAGGCCGACCCGCGCAACTACGGGATGCTGGAGGAGCTGAACACGCGGCCGCGCACCACCTACCTGGCCGCGGTCCGCAACCCCAACCCCGAGATGCCCGACCAGCCGGCGCTGGCGCCGGGCACGGCGAGCCACGGCTGATGGCCACCCGCCCTCCCGAGCCGCGAGGGGACCTGGCCCGCGACGCGCTGCCGCCGCCCCCCGGCGCCGAGCTGCTCGGCGGAGACCACACGCTGGCGTCCGTCACGGAGAAGATCGCCAGCATCACCCTGACGCGGCGCACGCCCTGGGGCTGGTTCCTGGGCTTCGCCATCTCCTTCACGCTGTTCATGGGCCTGCTCTGGGCGGTGGTGAACCTGCTCTTCGTGGGCATCGGGGTGTGGGGGCCGAACGTTCCCGTGGGCTGGGGGTTCGACATCATCAACCTCGTCTGGTGGATCGGCATCGGCCACGCCGGCACGCTCATCTCCGCCATCCTGCTCCTGTTCCGCCAGCAGTGGCGCACGTCCATCAACCGCTTCGCCGAGGCCATGACGCTCTTCGCGGTGGCCTGCGCGGTCTTCTACCCGGTCTTCCACACCGGCCGCCCCTGGCTGGCCGTCTATTGGCTGTTCCCCTACCCGAACACCATGGGCCTGTGGCCGCAGTTCCGCAGCCCGCTCATCTGGGACGTGTTCGCGATCAGCACGTACGGCCTGGTCTCCGCCCTCTTCTGGTTCGTGGGGCTCATCCCCGACTTCGCCACCCTGCGCGACCGCGCCAGGAGCAAGCCCTGGAAGATCGCCTACGGCATGTTGGCCATGGGCTGGCGGGGATCCGCCCGGCACTGGCACAACTACGACACCGCCTACCTGCTCCTGGCCGGGCTGGCCACGCCGCTCGTCATCTCCGTGCACTCGGTGGTGAGCCTCGACTTCGCGGTGGGCATCGTGCCGGGCTGGCACGCCACGATCTTCCCGCCCTACTTCGTGGCCGGCGCCATCTACGCCGGGTTCGCCATGGTGCTCACCCTGGCCATCCCGCTGCGGAAGTTCTACGGGCTCGAGGACTTCATCACCATGAGGCACCTCGAGAACATGGCCAAGGTCATGCTCGCCACCGGGCTCATCGTGGCCTACGGCTACATGGTCGAGACCTTCATGGCCTGGTACAGCGCCAACGAATACGAGCGCTTCATGATCTGGAACCGCATGACCGGGCCCTACTGGCCGATGTACGCCGCGCTCATCCTGTGCAACGTGGTGATGATCAACACGCTCTGGGTGAAGAACCTGCGCACGAGCGTGCCCTACCTCTTCTTCATCTCGTTCGTGGTGAGCGTGGGGATGTGGCTGGAGCGCTACGTCATCATCGTGACCAGCCTGCACCGCGACTTCCTGCCTTCGTCCTGGGGAATGTACTCGGGCACGGCCTACGACTGGTCCGCCTTCGTCGGCACCATCGGGCTCTTCCTCACCCTGTTCTTCCTGTTCATCCGCTTCCTGCCCGTGATCTCGATCTTCGAGATGCGCAGCATCCTGCCGGAGGCCGAGGCGAAGGAGAACGCATGAGGCGGCACCGGCTCTACGGCCTCATGGCCGAGTTCCACGCCCCGGCCGACGTGGTGGGGGCGGCGCGCGCCGCCCACGCGGCCGGATACCGCCGGCTGGACGCCTACTCCCCGTATCCCATCGAGGCGCTGGCCGAGGCGCTGCACTTCCACCACTCGCGCCTGCCGCTGCTGGTGCTGCTCGGGGGCCTCACCGGGCTCCTCGCCGGCTACGGCCTGCAGTACTGGGCCTCCGTGATCGAGTACCCGATGAACGTCGGGGGCCGGCCCTTCCACAGCTGGCCGGCCTTCGTCGTCCCCAGCTTCGAGACCACCATCCTCTTCGCGGCCCTCACCACCGTGCTGGGCATGCTCGCGCTCAACGGCCTGCCCGAGCCGTACCACCCCGTGTTCAACGTGCCCTCGTTCGCGCTCGCCACCCGCGACCGGTTCTTCCTCTGCATCGAGGCCACCGACCCGCAGTTCGACGAGACGCACACGCGCGCGTTCCTGGAAGGCCTGCCCGGCGTGACCGACGTCGCCGAGGTGGAGCCGTGACGAA
>DATKEG010000229.1:0-7560 GCA_035544515.1 Vicinamibacteria bacterium
CGCGGACCGCCGGTTCGGCCCCGGCACGCGCCGCGCCCTGGCCGGCACGTTCCTGCTCACGCGCGGGCTCTCCCTGGGCGTGATCCTCTACGCCTCCGCCCTCGTGGTGTCGATCGCCCTGGGCGTGCCCGTGGACGTGGCGATCCTGGCCGTGGGCCTCTTCTCGGTGGCCTACACCAGCCTGGGCGGCATCGCGGCGGACATCTGGAGCGACGCCGTCCAGCTCGTGATGCTGTGGGGAGGCACGCTCGTCTCCGCCTTCTACCTCGTGCGGCACGCCGGCTGGGCCGTCACCGAGGCGATCCCCGCCGGACGGTCGCACGGCCTGGTGCTCGACGCCAGCGGGCTCGGGGACGGCCAGACGTTCGCCCTCTGGCCGATGCTGCTCGGCGGCGTGTTCCTGTACATGTCCTACTACGGCTGCGACCAGAGCCAGGCCCAGCGCCTGCTCACGGCCCGCGACGAGGCGGCGGCGCGCCGCGCGCTGGTGCTCAACGGGCTGCTCCGCTTTCCGCTGGTCCTGACCTACTGCGCCTTCGGCCTCCTCCTCGCGGGCCTGCTCGCCACCGACGCGAGCTTCGCGGCCTCGATGGAAGGACGGCCCCCGGACAGCCTGGTGCCCGTCTTCATGATGAGCTACCTCCCGGCGGGCCTGCGCGGCCTCTTCCTGGCCGCTATCCTCGCCGCGGCCATGTCCTCGATCGACTCGGCCCTCAACTCGCTCGCCGCGATCACGCTCGAGGACGTGCTCGAGCGTCCGCCCGGCGCGCAGGGCGTGTGGCTCGGCCGTCTCACCGCGCTGGGCTGGGGGCTGTTCGCGATCGCCGCGGGGTTGGCCTTCGCGCGCAGCGGCACCGGCGTGCTGGAGGGCGTCAACCAGGTGGGATCGGCCTTCTACGGCCCCGTGCTCGCGGTCTTCCTGCTCGGCGTGCTCGCGCCGGCGGTGGGCGGCCGAGGCGCGGTGGCCGGCCTCGCCAGCGGCGTCGCCGGCAACCTCCTCCTCTGGAAGCTCGCCCCCGGCGTCTCCTGGCTCTGGTGGAACCCCGCCGGCCTGCTCGTGGCCGCGTTGGTCGCGCTGGCCGTGGACGGCGCCGTGCTCCGCCTTCCCGCCACCGCCTGGCCGCGCCGCGAGACCGTGATCCTCGGCAGCGCCTTCGCCGCCATGCTGCTCCTGCTGGCCATTCTGCCCCGCCCGTAGTCAGGGCTCGTCACGGAATAACTGCGCCAATCTGGCCGCCGATGCATCCCGGCTGGCTGCGTTGCTCCTCCCTTGCATAGCACCGCTATGCGCGGTCATCGCGCCTTGCCAGCCGGGCGCCTCGGCGCCCATATTGGCACACCTATTCCGTGACGAACCCTTACGGCCGCAGGGGACCGCTGCCGGCGCCCGTCCGCTCCAGGGCGGCGGCCACCTCCGTCAGGTCCGCCTCCGTCAACTCGAGACGGGCGGCGTCGATCCAGCCGTCGATCTGGGACGGCCGGCGCGCACCCACGATCGCGCCCGTGACCCCGGGCCAGGCCAGCGTCCAGGCCACGGCCACCGCGCCCACCGTCGTGCCGTGGCGGTCGGCGATCGGCCGCAGCGCCTCGGCGAGGGCGAGGTTCCTGCGGAGCGCATCGCCCTGGAACCACGGCGCGCGCGCGCGCCAGTCGTCCGCGGGCAGGCTCGCGGCGCGCGCGGCCGTGAAGCCGCCGCTGAGCAGGCCGGCCTGCATGGGACTGTAGACGATCACGCCCGTCCGGTGCACCGCGCACCAGGGCAGCACCGTCTCGGCGGCCTCGCGGCGGATGGCCGAGAACGGTGGCTGCAGCGTTTCCACGTGGCCGATGCGCTCGGCGGCATCGAGCCGCGCGATGTCGTGGTTGGACAGGCCCACCGCACGTACCTTGCCCTCGGCCTTGAGGTCGAGGAGCGTCCGCCAGTACTGCTCGATGGGCGTGCCGTCCTCGGCCGGCCAGTGCATCTGGTAGAGGTCGATGCGCTCGAGGCCCAGCCGCCGCAGCGAGGCCTCGACCTCGCGCCGGAGGCTGTCCGCCCGGCCGACGCGCCGGGCCTGCGCCATGGGGTTGGCCTCGTCCCAGACGAGCCCGCACTTGGTGAAGACGAACGGCCGGCCGCGCTCCGGGATCTCGCGCAGCGCCCGCGCCACGACTTCCTCCGAATGGCCGTTGCCGTATACGGCCGCGGTGTCGATCCAGTTGATGCCGCTCTCCACCGCGTGCCGGATGGCGGCGACCGACTCGTCGTCGTCCTGCCTGCCCCAGGCGAAGGCCCAGCCGCCGCCGCCGATGGCCCAGGCGCCGAAGCCCACGCGCGTGACGTCCATGCCCGTCGAGCCCAACGGGCGGGTGGGTACGTCCATGCGATCACCTCCTGGCTTTCCCTGCGACCTCACCGTGGGACGAGCTCGTCCGGGATCCCGAGCCCGGGCCCGCCGATCTCCGCCGTCCCCAGGTGGCCGTCGCTCACCTCGAAGATGCCCGGGAAGCGCGCGGACCAGGGCGCGTTGGCCGCCGGCACGTATTGGCGCGCGTTGGCCTCGATCCCGGCCACCGAGGGCACGCGCGCGGAGATGCCCACGGCATGGATCAGCGACGCTCCGGGGCAGGTGAGGTCCTGCACGCAGAGGAACATGCCGTACTTCTGCGCGGCCGCCGCCATCAGCACCGCCTGGCTCTGGCCCTTGCACGCCTTGAGGGCGACGCCGTTGTAGCCCATCTCGCGCGCGAGGAGCAGGCTCTCGAGGTCGACCAGCGACTCGTCGATCACCACCGGCCGGAGCTTCGCCGCCTCGTGCATGACGTTGGCGCGGTCCTTCCGCAGGTCGCGCCCGGTCGGCTGCTCGACGTAGAGGACGCGCGCGAAGCCCGCGGGCGCCGCCGCGCGCACCTGTCGCAGGCCGTCGAGGACGTAGTCGACGTTCGGGCAGCGCTCGTTGAAGTCCAGGCAATACGACCAGTCCCTCACGCCGCGCCCGGCCTGCGTCCGGCTGGCGATGCGGTCGATGCGCAGCGTGCGCTCCACGTCCCAGCGCAGGTCCTCGCCGCTGAGCTTGATCTTGATCCGCACGAGGCCGTCGCGCTCGATCCACTGTGGCAGCGTCTCGGGCAGGCCGTCGCCGACCGGTTTCTCCACGTCGCTCGCCTCGAGCGGGTCGAGCCCGCCCACGCTGTGGAAGAGCGGGATGCGCGGCTGCGGCCGGGGCAGCAGGAAGCGGTCCAGCCTCTCGCCACGGAAGTCGCGGCCGAGGTAGCGGGCCAGGTCGTGCGGGAGCAGGTCGGGGCCGTACGTGGCGTACACGTTTCGCCCGTGGAGCTTGCCGAACGCGTCGTGCAGCGCGGCGTCGAACGGGCTCGCGACCACCAGGGTGCACAGCTTGGGGATCGGCTCGGCCAGCCCGCGCGAGGCGCCGGCGGCGGCCGCCAGGTACTCCGGCTCCAGGACGTGGGCGAGGTCGAGCGGGTGGCCCACCTCCGTGCACCGGCCGGTGATCCGCGCGATGCGCTCCGCCAGGTCCTTCATGGCGCCGAGGGTGGCGTCGTAGGACATCGTGCGCGAGGGGAACGCCCACACGTTGCCCATGGTCATGGAGCCGAAGCCCCAGGCGCTCCGGCCCCCGCGCGTCTCCACGCGGCAGCGGACGTTCAGGAGCGTGACCCGGTCCACGACGCGCCCCCCGAACTTGTAGGGCGCGCGGTACACGTAGTCCTCGTAGCCGTGGCGGACGTCGGTGATGCGGACGTCCGTCGAGCTGGGCACGGCCACGGCCGCGGCCACGCGCTTCAGGAAGCCGCGGCGGGTGAGGGTCACGACGCGGCGGTCCCGTAGGCCTCGGCCAGGCGCGCCCGCAGGAAAGCGAGGTCGCGCGTGGCCGCGGCCAGCGTGTGGTCCTGCCGGGCGGCCGGCGTGTCACCGGGGATGTCGTACTCGAGGTGCAGGGAGACCGGCCCCGCGAACGCGGCGCGCGCCAGGGCCGCGAAGAACGGCTTCCACTCCACCATGCCCTCGCCGAGCGGGCAGTTGCGCTGCCGCCAGCCGCTCGCGGTCTTCTCCCAGAAGAAGTCCTTGACGGCGACCATCTTCAGGCGCGGGGCCGCCAGGTTGAGGGCGGAGCGCCAGCCGCCGTCGCCGCCTTCCACGACCGCATGGCGGACGTCGAAGTAATAGCCGGCCCACCGCGGATCGAGGCCGTCCATCACGCGCGCCAGGTCCCAGACGGGCCCGCCGACGTATCCGGCGTGGTTGTGGTAGCCGAGCTGGACGCCGCATTCGGCGCCGATCGCCGCCAGGCCGCGCAGCTCCGCCCCGGCGGCGTCGAGCTCCCGGCGCACGTCGTCGAACCGGTAGCGATAGTACCCGGGCTTGAAGAAGGGGACCCGGTGCCGCCCGGCAGTCTCCAGGATGGGGCGAGCCGTGGGATCGGACGCGGACACGAGGCCCGTGGTGATCATGGGCACCTCGAGCCCCTCGTCCCGCAGCCCCGCGAGGAAGGACGGCAGGTCCGAGGCCGCGCGCTCGGGAAGCACGTGCCCGCCCGGACGCACCGTGAGGTCCACGCCCGCGAAGCCGAGGGTCTTGGCCGCGCGTCCGAGACCGTGAGCGTCGAGGCCCGGCAGGTGCTTCGAGAAGAGGCACACCGTCCCGCGGAACGCGGACCGCGGACCGCCCGCCGCCTCACCCCGCGCCGTGCTGGCGAAGGCCGCCGCGGCGGCGGCGCGCAAGAAGTCGCGTCTGCTCCGGCCGCTCATGGCGGGAAGAGTACCGCAAGCGCGGCCACGGCTCATCCACGAGCTGCTAGGCCAGGAACAGGAACCATGCGGAGACGCCCGTGGCCGTGAAGACCAGCAGGCAGGACACGAGGCCCACGGCGAACAACGCTCGGGAGGCGCGCAGCGGCGGAGGCAGGCGGCCGTCGAGCCAGAGTGCGGCCACGAACGCGAGGGCCACGCCGAGGTTGGTGGAGAGGAGACCGACGAAGTCCATCATGGCCTGCGGCTGGACGCGGAACCAGAGCAGGGGGATCGAGCAGGCGGCCAGGTACAGGCCGATGGCGCGGAGCACGCTGGCGTAGGACCGCGCGGCCATCCGGCCGGGGAGAAGCGCGCCCAGGAAGGCGTGCGTCACGCGGGCGTAGATCTCCGGCACGGAGTTGAGCGTGCCCCAGAGCGCGAGCAGGATGGCCACGTAGTAGACCGGGATCAGCGCCGGGGAGATCCTCTCGAAGATCGCCGACTGCCGCGAGAGCAGGTCGAAGCCCAGCGGCATCTGGCCGATGGGATGGAGCACCACCGCTCCCGCGACCAGGAAGGCCGCGGTCACCGCGAAGATCAGCGCCGCGGTGATGATCAGGTCGCCGCGCACGAGGGCGAGCCCGGCCACGGCGCGCCGCCGGTTGGCCTCGTCGGTGGGCAGGCGGTCGGGCGGGGGAGCGGGCCGCGCCCCCCGGAACACGCCCCAGCCCTTCCGCCGCACGAACTCGCAGTACACGACGTATCCCATGGCGACGTTGCCGGTGTAGCCGAAGACCGTGCTCAGCTCCAGGGCCATGGGCCGGCCGGCGAACGCCTCGCGCGCCCAGTCGGGCACCGCGGGGATGCGCCCGATCCCGAACAGCCCGGCGAGGAGGCGCCGCAGGTCGGGTCCCACGAGCAGGGTGGAGACGACCACGCACAGGAGCAGCACCAGGCAGACCACCACCTGCTGCTTCTCCAGCACCTCGTATTTCTGCACGACCGCCACCAGGATGGCCGCGAGCGCGAAGCCGATGGCCCACGCCCGCGCATCGCCGCCCGCGTGCTGCGTGATCAACACACCGCACGGGGCGGCGATGGCCGCGAACACGGCGCCCGCGGGCACGAGATCCGCCACCAGGATGAAGACGAGGAGCCACCCGCGCGGGCCGGGCAGCTCCAGGAGCCGGCGCGCGACCGCGTCGCCCGTGAGCGCGGCGTACCGGCCGAGCAGGTACAGCAGCACGAACGACTTGGTGAAGGACGCGACGAGGATGAGCCAGAGCAGGTCGTAGCCGCCCCAGGCCCCGGCGCGCACGGCCAGGATCGTCTCTCCGGCGCCGATGGTCGCCGAGGCCAGGATGGCGCCGGGTCCGAACACGCCGAGCATGGCCAGGCCGCGCGGCGGAGGCGGGCTCTCGGGGTAGGACCAGTCTTCGTCCGCGCGTTCCGGCCCGGCCATCGAGTCCTTCGCGCGGTGCATGGGCCTGGAGGGGCAGGTCGGCGCGTCCGGCGCAAGTAGATTAGGAGCGGTCCTCGCGGTCCTCCGTGACCGCGTCGCTCAGCGGTCGGCCGCGGCTGGTGATCGGCCTGAAGGGCCGAAGGGGCCCGCGCGATTGCCCGCGGGTCAGGATACCCAGCGCCTCGAGCTCGGCCAGGCGGCGGTCGAGACCCTCTCCGCTCGCAACGAGCGGTTGAGATGCGCACCCAGACGCGTCTTGAGTTCGCGCGATCCGACGGTGTGCCTGAGGCGACTCATGTGGTCATTGTGACCACTTGCTGGGGTGCGTCACGGGCCCCGTCTCGAGCCGATTCACGCCCCGAAGCCGTGCTGGCGGCGGTGGTGCGGGCCGTCGAACGACTGCGCGGACTTGAACAGCTCGAACCGGCCGTCGCCCGCCACCTCGCGCACCCGGTCGAGCAGCGCCGTCCGCTCGGCGTCCGACATCGGCTTGAAGCCGCGGGCCAGGGCGACGTTCTCCGCGAGCTGCTCCAGGCTCGTCATGCCCACCACCTGCGAGGCCACGGGCTGGCTCAGCGCGTAACGGTAGGCTTCCCCCGCCGTCAGCCCGGCGCCGCGCGCGATCCCGTCGCCGCCGCCGAAGCCCTTCATGCCGATGACGCCCACGTTTTTCTGCAGGCAGACCGGCACCACCTCCTTCTGGAAGCTCCGGTAGTGCGCGTCGAGCACGTTGATGGGCATCAGCGCCGCGTCCCAGTCGTGGGGCTTCCCGAGCATCTTGAGGTGGATCCGCGGGTCCTTGTGCCCCGTGAACCCGATGAAGCGCACCTTGCCGGCCTTCTGCGCCTCCCGGGCCGCCTTGATGCCGCCCTTCTCGAACACCCAGTCCGGGTCGTTGTCGTAGACCATCTCGTGGAACTGCCAGAGGTCGATGCGGTCCGTGCGCAACCGGCGCAGGCTGTCCTCCAGGCAGCGCATGGATCCGGCGTAATCGCGCTCGCAGTTCTTCGTCATGACGAACGCCTTGTCCCGCCGGCCCTCGAGGCCCCGGCCCATCAGCTCCTCCGAGCGGCCGTCGTGGTAGTCCCAGCAGTTGTCCATGAAGGTCATGCCCTCGTCGATCGCGGTCTGCACCAGCCGGACCGCGGCCGCGTCGTCCTTGATCGAGCCCAGATGCCAGCCGCCCAGGCACAGTATCGAGACCCGCTGCCCGGTGCGGCCCAGCACCCGCGTGGGCAGGCCGGTGGCGGACGGCGAGCTTTGCTGGGCGAGGACGTTCTCGGCCAGGGCGGCGAGCGTGGCTCCCGCCGCCGCCTGCTTGAGGAACTCCCGACGGGTGGTCTCTTCCATGACACCCCTCCGTGATT
>DATKEG010000230.1:0-7069 GCA_035544515.1 Vicinamibacteria bacterium
TTCACGCGCGCGACCACCTCCGGCAGGTCCAGCGGCTTGACGATGTAGTCGTTGGCGCCCATGTTGAGCGCCCCCACCACGTCGTCGGTCCGGTCCTTGGCCGTGATCATGATGATGGGCAGGTCGCTGGGCTCCCGCAGCAACCGGAGCTCCTGGAGGACGTCGAGCCCCGAAACCTCCGGCATCATGACGTCGAGCAAAACGAGGTCGACGGCGTGACTCGCGACCATCGCGAGCGCCTCGGGCCCGTTCTCCGCTTCGAGCACGGTGTAGCCCCGCTGGCCGAAGAAGACCGTGAGGAGCTCCCGGATCAGGTCGTTGTCGTCCACCACGAGCAGGGTGGCGGGCTTCTCCTGCGGAGGGCCCGGGCCGGCGGGAGGGCTCGCGAGCGGCTGGTCCATCGTCGATCCCATTCTGGCCATCCACGGCAGAGCTGCAAAGGGTGTGCCGGGCGGCGGCCCGGGCCGCTCAGACGGTCGGCAGGAACACGCGGGTCTCGAGCGCGCCGCCGGGAAGCGGGGCGAACCGCACGAAACCGCCCAGCTCGCGCACGCGCCGCGCCGCGCCCCCCAGGGGACCGGCGCCGGCGCCGTCCATCAACCGTTGCTGCTCGTCGGCGGGCAGCATGCCCTGGTGGGACACGGCCATCATCAGGAAATCCTGGCGCACGTCGCCGTCGCGGCCGCGCATGAGCACGGGCTTGCGCTCGCAGCGCAGCGCCATCGAGGTCCGCGGCGCGGACGCCCCGGCCACGCCCTCGAGCACGCCCGCGAGCAGCTCCGGGACGGCGGCGGCCGGCCGCGGCGGAAGGACGCCGGGAGCGATGCGCACGGTGACCGCCAGGCCGCGTCCGTCCAGCACCGACTGCACACGCGCCACCGCATCGCGGACGAGCGAGTCGAGGCCCGGGGGTCCGGCGGTCGCCGCGGCCGGGACGGGCGCGGGGGGCGCGGGCGCGGCCGCCGGAGGGGCGGGGCTCGAAGCGCTCGCCACTCCGAGCCTCCGCACGATCCCCCGCAGCCGCTCGGCGTCGGCGTGGATGCTCTGGATGGCCGCGGCCCGCTTCTCACGCGCGTCGTCCTTGTAGATGGGGAGCAGCTCGGCGTGCGACAGGATGGAGGCCAGGCCGAGGTTCATCTCGCGCACCAGGTCGCCCAGCGCCTCGGCCAGCTCCACGTTGGAGCGGATGGCGCGGTGCAGCAGCTCCTCGGAGACGAGCCCGGCCTCCGTCGACGTCGCCGGGGGCACCGCGCGCGAGTCGGGTGGCTGGGACACGATCATCCGTGGCGCGGCGTGCTCCGGCGCGGGCTGGCCCGGCACCGCCCCGTCCTGCGCGGCGCGCTCCAGGACGGACGCAAACGCCGCCTTGACCAGCTCCGGGACGTTCTCGGGATCCAGCCCCTTGTCCTTCAGGTTGTACTTCACGGCGATGGCGTGGAGCATGTCCTGCACGACCGTCAGGAAGGTCTCCATGACCCCGTCCCCGGCGGAGGCCACGGCCGCGAAGGTCGGCCGGCCCCAGGGGTTGAGCACCGTGTTCAGCTCGGCGACCGGCAGGAGGTCGGGAAGGTCCTGTTTGTTGTACTGCAGCACCAGCGGGATCTTCTCGGGCACCAGCCGGTTCGCGAGCAGGTTGACCTTCATGTTCTCCAGCGCGGCCACGTTCTCCTTCAGGAAGGCGCGCCGGGAGTCGGCCACGAACACCACCGCGTCGGCGCCCGCCAGCACCACGCGGCGGGTGGCGTTGTACTGGACCTGCCCGGGGACGGTGTAGAGCTGGACCTGGAAGTCGTAGCCCGACACCGCGCCCAGGCTGAAGGGCAGGAGGTCGAAGAACAGCGTGCGGTCCTGGGCGGTGTTGAGCGAGATCAGCCGATGCGTGCCGCCGGGGTCGGTCCGGCGATGGATCCGCTCGAGGTTGGTGGTCTTCCCCGACTGGGCAGGGCCGTAGTACACCACCTTGGCTTTGATGGTCCGTTCGTTGAAGTTGAACTGGACCATTGTTCTCGATGGCCCCTGGCGCGGTGGACGCCGCGGGGAGGGACTATACCATGCCCGGCCGCGGCCTTGACCGGCCTCAAACGGCTGATATAATGGCGGTTTCGCGTACGGGCCTTGGGCCCCGTCGGCGAGCGAGAGGACTCAATGGCTCAGCGATGCGACATCTGCGGCAAGGGACCCCAGTTCGGCCACCGGGTCAGCCACGCCCACAACGTCACCGCCCGGCGCTTCAACCCGAACCTCCGCCGCGTCCGGGCCACCACGAACGGCGTGCAGCGGAAGGTGCGCGTGTGCACGCGCTGCCTGCGCACCGGCCTGGTCACCAAGCCCGTGCCCCAGAAGCGCAAGACGGCGACCACCTAACTCAAAACGCCGCGATCGCGTCGATCTCGACGCGCGCGCCCTTGGGCAGGCCCGCCGCCTGGATCGTGGAGCGCGCGGGCGGCTCCTTGCCGAGGTAACGCGCGTACACCTCGTTCATGCGCGGGAAGTCGCCGAGGTCGGCCAGGTAGACGGTCGTCTTGACCACGTTCTCCGGCCCCATCTTGGCTTCCTTCAGGATGGCCAGGAGGTTCTTCAGCACCTGCTCGGTCTGCGCTTCGATGTCCCCGGGCACGAACTCCCCCGTGTCCGGATCGAGCGATATCTGGCCGGAGACGAACATCAACCCGCCCGCGATCACGCCCTGCGAATACGGTCCGATCGGCCTGGGGGCCTGGCTCGAGCTGACGTGCTTCTTGGGCATGACTCCTCCTTACGCGCGGATGCGGCGCGCTACGCTCCGCGCCTGGCTTCCTCCAACGCGCCGCGCAGGGTGAACCTGCCGCGGCGCGGCCGAGGAGACGCTCCGCTTCGCGCGCCGGACGCTCATTATGGGCCGGGACATGGGCCGGGACGCTCCGGCGCCGCTAACGCGCCACGCTCTGGCGCTCCACGTCGAGCACCCCGCTCACCCCGCGGATGCTCTTGAGGACGCGTTCGAGGTGCTTCAGGTCCTGGATGCGCAGGGTGAGGTCGATGGCGGCGGTGCGATCGTCGAAGGTCCGGGCCTGCGCGTCGCGGATGTCCGCGCTGGCCCCCGCCAGCACCGCGGTGATGTCGGCCAGCAGGCCGGGGCGGTCCTCCACCTCCACCGCGATGCGCACCTCGTAGGCGTCTTCGCCGCCGCGCTCCCACTCCACCGCGATCCGGCGCTCCGGGTCGTACATGAGGTTCACCACGTTGGGGCAGGTCTGGGAGTGCACGGAGACGCCCTTGCCGCGCGTGATGTAGCCCACGATGGGCTCGCCCATGATCGGGTTGCAGCAGCGCGCGCGGTAGATGAGCAGGTCGCCGGAGCCCTTGACCGTGATGCGCTCCTCGCCCACGCGCAGCAGCCGCTTGACCGCGTCCGCGAGCGGGCGCGGCTTGTCCGGAGGGGGCGCCTCCCGGAGCTTGTCGGGGGGCACGAGCCGGGCGATCACCTGCCGCATCGAGAGCTTGCCGTATCCGAGCGCGGCGTAGAGGTCCTCCAGCTTGGAGCCCGCCCCCAGCTCCTGCGGCAGGGCGTCGAGCTTGCCCGGCTCCAGCTTCTTCAGGCTCAGCTCGTAGCGCTTCAGCTCGCGCTCGAAGTGCTTCTTGCCGATGTCCACCGCCTGCTGCTTCTCGGCCGAGTTGAGGTAATGGCGGATCTTCGCCCGCGCCTTGTTGGTCACGGCCAGGGACAGCCAGTCGCGGCTGGGCTTGTGGCCGGCGGCGGTGAGGATCTCCACGATGTCCCCGTTGTTGAGCTTGTAGCGGAGGGGGATCATCTTGCCGTTCACCCGCGCGCCCACGCACTGGCGCCCGATGTCGGTGTGGATGGCGTAGGCGAAGTCGATGGGGGTGGCGCCGCGCGGCAGCGTCTTCACCTCGCCCTTGGGGGTGAAGCAATACACCTCCTCGGGATAGAGGTCGAGCTTGAGCGAGTTGAGGAACTCGTGGGGGTCCTTGACCTCCTGCTGCCATTCCAGGAGCTGGCGCAGCCAGGCGAACGCCTGGTCGTCCTGGTCGAAGCCGCTCTTGCCCTCCTTGTACTTCCAGTGGGCGGCGATGCCGTCCTCGGCCACGCGATGCATCTCCAGCGTGCGGATCTGCACCTCGAAGGGATGGCCCTCGTCGCCGATGACCGAGGTGTGCAGGGCCTGGTAGCCGTTGGGCCGGGGCATGGCGATGAAGTCCTTGATGCGGCCGGGCACCGGGCGCCAGACGTTGTGCAGGATGCCGAGCACCGCGTAGCAGTCGGGTATGCTGTTCACCACCACGCGCAGGGCCACGAAGTCGTAGACCTGGTCCAGCTCGATGCGCTGGCGGCGCAGCTTCTGCTGGATGGAGTAGAGCCGCTTGGTGCGTCCCTCCACCGTGGCCTCGAGGCCGGCGGCCTGCAGCTTCTCCACCAGCGCGGCCTTGACCTTGTCGATGAAGGCCAGGGCCCAGGCCCTCCTCTCCTCCACCCGCGCCGTGAGCTCCTTGTAGGCCTCCGGCTCCAGGTACTGGAAGGAGAGGTCCTCCAGCTCGTTCTTGATCTTGCTCATGCCCAGCCGGCCGGCCAGCGGCGCGTAGATGTCCATCGTCTCGCGCGCGATGCGCACCCGGCGCTCGTCGGGGAGGTACTGCAGCGTGCGCATGTTGTGCAGGCGGTCGGCCAGCTTGACCAGGATGACGCGCACGTCGTCCACCATGGCCAGGAGCAGCTTGCGGAAATTCTCGGCCTGCCGCTCCTCCGAGCTGGAGAAGGGGATCTTGCTGATCTTGGTGACGCCCTCCACCATGTGCAGGACGTCGTCGCCGAAATACTCCTTGATGCGCTCGGGCTCGGTGAGGGTGTCCTCGAGCACGTCGTGGAGGAGGCCCACGGCCACGCAGGCCGGGTCCATGCGCATCTCGGCCAGCACGGCCGCGACCTCCAGGGGATGCACGAGATAGGGCTCGCCGGAGGCGCGGGTCTGCCCCTTGTGCTCCACCGCGGAGAAGATGTACGCCTTGCGGAGCAGCTCCAGGTCGGCGCTGGGATGGTGCCGCCGGACGGTCTCGTAGATGTCCTCGAAGCGGATGGGCATGGTAGGGCGGGCGTCACCGCAGTGTAGGAACCGCGAAGATGGGCGTCAAGGCCGCCGCCCGGCGTGGTTGACTTGGTGCGGAGCCTCCGCCTATATTGGGCCCTTCTGAGACGGGTTAACCGGCCGTTCCTTCTTCAAACGACTTCCGGGAGAAAGTTCATGAAGATGCGCGTCCTGGCCGTGGGCGCCGTGCTGCTCTTCTCCGGCGTCGGTTGCGCCAAGGTGCAGAGCAGGGCGGCCTTCAAGGACGGGAACAAGGAGTACACGAGGGAGAACTTCAAGCGCGCGATCGCCCTCTACGAGCGCGCGGTCGAGCTCGACCCGAACCTCGGCGAGGCGTGGTTCTACCTCGGCAGCTCCTACCAGGCGATGTACCGCCCGGGCAAGGACACGCCCGAGAACAACGCGTTGCTCGAGAAGGCCAGCGCGGCCTACAAGACGTCTCTGGAGCGGAACCCCGCCACGACCGAGCAGCAGAAAAAGGTCAAGACGAACACCCTGGGAGCCCTGATCGCCATCCACTCCGACGAGCCCTTCAAGAACTTCGACGTCGCGCAGCAGTACGCGCAGCAGCTCGTCCAGGAGAACCCGAACGACGCGAAGAACCTCTACGCCCTGGCCAACCTGTACGAGAAGTTCGACCAGATCGACCGGGCGGAAGAGACCTATCGGCGCGTCTCCGAGCTCAACCCCAACGACCCCAAGGCCTGCGGTGCCCTGGCCGCCTTCTACAACAAGCCGCTCTGGGAGGGGCGCTCCAAGTTCGACCAGGCCATCGAGGTCCTGCAGCGCTGCGCCAACCTCGATCCCGACGACGCCGGCGGGTACCAGAAGGTGGCCAGCTTCTACTGGGACAAGGCCTATCGCGACCCGTTGATCACGGACGAGCAGAAACAGCAGTACGCCCAGAAGGGCATGGAGGCGGTCGACAAGGCGCTGGAGCTCAAGCCCGAGTACTTCGACGCGGTCATCTACAAGGGCCTCCTCTACCGCGTGATGGCCAGCGTGGCCAAGGACCCGCGCCAGCGCGCGCAGTACCTCGACCAGGCGCAGACCCTGCAGAAGCAGGGGCTGGAGCTGCGCAAGCAGCAGCAGGCCGCGGAGGCGGCGGCCGCGGCCGCCGGCGGCTCGCCCGCGCCGGGGTTGTAGGGACGAAAGGGGGCTCGCTCGGGCGGCGGGCTTCACCCCGGCAGGGTCTTCGTGTCGCAGGAGAGGATGTCGCTCGATCCTCGCGCCGCCATGACGGCGGTGCGGATCGCCTCCACCACGACCTGCGGCTGGTCGGCCGTGACCACGTGGCCCGATTCCTCCGCGATCACCTGGCAGCCGCGCTCGGACAGGCCGACCAGGTCGCGCTGCAGCTCTCGCCAGGCGGCGTCGGTCCCGCGCCCGGCCGTGACCACCATGACGGGGACGGCCAGCTTGCGACGAGAGGTCTCGGCTTCCGCCGCGCTCTGCCGCACGTGGGCGATCTCGCTGGCGGCGGCCAGATACCCGGCGGTGCGGAACCGCGTCGCGCGCGCCATGGCCTGCGTGGACGGCGCCAGGGAATCGGGGCCGCGCGCGAACGACACGCCGAGGAGGCGGAACACGCCGAGGGGGGCGAGCAGCGGAACGACGCGCGCGAGGCGTGGAACCTCCATCTCCTGCCGCTCGTGCGAGGCGTCGACGAGCACGAGGCCGGCCACGCGCTCGGGGTGCTCGGAGGTGAAGACGCGGGCGTAGAGGCCGCCGATGGAAGCTCCGGCGAGCACCACCGGACCGACGATGCCGGCGCGGTCGAGCAGCCGGGCGAGCTCGTGCGCGATGCGTCCCGCCGTCCGCGGCGACGGCCCGGGATCGCTGTAGCCCAGCCCCGCGCGATCGTATGCGCACACGCGCGTGAACCGGGCGACCTCCGGCTGGACGAACCCCCCGCCGGAGGTCGAGCCCGAGAGGCCGGCCTCGAGGACCACGGCCGGCGAACCGGATCCCATGCACCAGATGTGAAG
>DATKEG010000231.1:0-17697 GCA_035544515.1 Vicinamibacteria bacterium
GCGCCGGTCCCAAGGGACGGGCGGCCAGCGCGTTGCCCGCCGCGGGCGCGCCGGCGCCGTCCCCTCCGGCGCCGCCCGTGCCCCCGCCCCCGCCGGAGAGGCCGCCGGCCACGGACGCGCGCCGGCAGGAGATCCTCGAGGCTCACGCCGCCCTCAAGACGCGGACCCACTTCGAGGTGCTGGGCGTGGGACGGGAGGCGACGGAGGCACAGGTCAAGGAAGCGTACTTCCGCATGGCGAAGCGCTTCCACCCCGACGCGCACCACGACGCCGCGCTGACCGACCTGCGCGACAAGCTCGAAGCGGTGTTCATCCGGCTCGGCGACGCCTACGAGGTGCTGCGCAACCCGCGCATACGCGCCAGCTACGAGAAGGCGCTCGACGCGCGGGCGCCGCGCGCCCAGCCCGTCACCCCCCCCACGCCCGCTCCGCCGACCCCGCCACCCGAGGCCCCCGATCCGCGGCAGGAGGCCCGCCAGGCCGAGGAAGCCATACGCAAGGCGGCGCGCAGCGTGGCGGCCGAGAAGTACTGGGAGGCCATCCAGCTCCTGGAGCCCGCGATCGGACGCGTGGAGGGCAAGATGAGGCAGCACGGGCGCGTGCTGCTGGCCAAGGCCTACATGAAGAATCCGAACTGGGTGAAGCAGGGGGAGGAGCTGCTTCTGGCGGTGCTGCAGGACGACCCCAAGCACATCGAGGCGTACCTCCTGCTCGGGAACCTGTACAAGAGCGGCGGCCTGCGCAGCCGGGCGGTGAGCATGTTCCGCAAGGTGCTCGACCTCGATCCCGAGCACGCGGAGGCGGCGGCGCAGCTCGGCGAGATCGCGCCCGACGATCCCGAGCCGGGGCCGGGCGGCGGCTTCATCAAGAAGATGTTCGGCCGCGGGTAGCGGGGGTGCCCGCATCGCGCCCTTGTCGTGGCGGAAGGAAAGGGCACACGGTGCCGAACCAGCGGGCTCGTCACGTAGCGGCGTTCCTGGCCACGCTGGGCCTCTTTGCGGCGCTCGCGCGGGCGCAGGACGCTCCCCCGGCCGCGCCGACGCCGAGCCCGCGGCCGTCCGCGCGGCCGGCGCCACCGCCGGACGTGTATCACCTGCGCAACGGCGACCGCATCACCGGCCGGACCATCGCGCGGAACAAGCGCTCGTTCGCCGTGCAGACGCCGTTCGGCCGCCTCACGCTGCCGCGCGCTCGGGTGGCGAAGGTCGTGCGCGCCGACGGATCGGAGGAGGTGCTCCACCCGGCGGACGCGGCGGGAGAGGCGCGACCCGCCGCCGCCATGCCCGTCCCCGCGCCCAGGCCCACCGCGGGCACCGGCCGCCTGGCCGTCGCCATCACCGGCAAGACGTTCTGGCAGGCGTGGGATCCCCGCGAATCGGGGCGCGATCCCACGCTGCGGCTCGAGCTGAGGCTCGACGAGGACGCGGTGGTCGTCTACGTGGACGCGCTGCCCGATCCCGACCAGATCCCGGGCGCCCTCGTCAACGCCTTCTCGTTCGCGGAGGGCCTCGCCGTCTCGCCGGCCCCGGGCGTGCGCGTCCACCCGGCCGAGGTGCGTCCGGGCCGCATCCTGCTCAAGCTCGACGTGCGCGCGCGGGCTCGCGACGCGAGGCGGCTGCGCATCGCCTACCAGCTCAACGCGGGCACCGCCGGGGAGCCGGCCTGGAAGGACGTGGTTTCGTCGGCCACCGAGGTCACCATCGATCCGGACCGGCCGGCGCTGGTGGAGGTGCGGCAAGAGCGCGGGCGCATGGAGTTCGCGGGCTTTCCCCGGCGCCGTATGCGCCACGTCGAGACGTTCCTCCTGAGCCTCACGGCCGCCAGCGAGCCCGCCGCCGCTCCTTGACACCGCCGGCACGGGACCCTAGTCTCGCTCCATGCCCACGGTGAGCTGGACGGAGGTGGTTTCGGCGGTCGCGCTGGCCATCGGCCTGGCCGCCTGCGCCGGCCTGCGCGCCTGGCTTCCCCTGCTGCTCACGGGTGGACTGGTGCGCGCGGGCGTGCTCGAGGTGGGGTCGTCGTTCTCGTTCATCGCCTCGGACCGCGCGCTGATCCTCTTCGGACTGGCCTCCGCCATCGAGATCGTGGCGGACAAGGTGCCGGCCATCGACCACGCGCTCGACGCGGTCGGTACCGTGGCGCGCCCGATGGCGGCCACCGTGCTGGCCGCTTCCGTGTTCGGGTCGTTCGCGGACCCGCTGACCGCCGTTGCGCTGGGCGCGGCCCTGGGGGCGCCCACCGCCATGGTGCCGCACGTCGGCAAGTCGGTCCTGCGCGCGGCCTCGAGCGCGCTGACCGCGGGAGTGGCCAACCCCGTGATCAGCGTCCTGGAGGACCTCGTCACGCTGGCGCTCTTCGTCCTCGCGGTCCTCGTGCCCCTCCTGGCCGGCGGCCTCGTCCTGCTGACCGCCTGGCTCATCGCGCGGCGCCTGTGGCGGCGGACGCGCCGTGCTCCCGCTCCCTCCACCACGTGAGCCCCTTCTCCCGGCGCCTCGCCGTGCCGCTCGCCGCGCTCTTCGGCGCGGGCGCGGCTTCTCCGCAGACGCCGGCGCCCACGCCCCGGCCCTTCACCCTGGAGGTGGAGACGAGCCTGGTGTCGGTCACGGCCGTGGTGCAGGACAAGAGCGGGGCATTCATACGCGGGCTCGGCCCCGGCGACGTCGTGGTGACCGAGGACGGCGTGAAGCAGGAGGTGGCTTTCTTCCGGGAGGCATCCGGGCCCGGAGAGGAGATCCCGCTCTCCGTGGTGCTGGTGCTGGATTCCAGCGGGAGCATGCGGAACAACATGCGCTTCCTGCAGGAGGCCGCCATCACTTTCGTGAACAAGCTGGAGGACGTGGACAAGGCGCTGGTGGTGGACTTCAACTCCGGCGTGCGCGGCAGCGCGGAGTTCACGGAGGACGTCTCCCGCCTCGAGCGGTTCGTGGATGCGCTGCAGGCCTGGGGCGGCACCAGCCTCTACGACGCGATCCATTACGGCCTCAACCGCATCAAGGACCAGCCGGGGCGCAAGGCCGTCATCGTCTTCTCGGACGGGGACGACACGACCAGCTCCCTCGGCGAGAAGGACGTCATCGACTACGCGCGCGCCGTGGAAGCCACCGTCTACTGCGTGGGCATCCGCGGCGGGGTCGGGCTCATGGACCGCGGGCCGCGCGGGTTCCTGCGCAAGGTGGCGAAGGAGACCGGCGGGCAGTACTTCTTCCCGGAGAAGGTGGGCGACCTCATCCGGATCTTCTCGGGCATCTCCGACGAGCTTCACAACCACTACCTGCTGGGCTACTCGCCGCAGCGCCCGCCCGACGGCACCTGGCGGGAGATCGAGGTGAAGCTCGGCCGCAAGGACGCCCAGTTGCGCGTGCGCAAGGGCTACTTCGCGGTCAAGCGGCTGCGTCCCACCCCACCCCCCGCCACCGACGACGACGAAGGGTAACGCTCACCATTTCACCGCGAGGCCGCAGAGGGAGCGGAGAGCGCCGTCCTCTGCGCCTCTGCGGTGATCCGTTTTGGTGAGTGCTAGAATTCGCGCTCGTCATGGCCGAGATCACCATCGAGAGCGCGGACGGGACGCGCCAGCGCTTCCATCTCTGGAAGGAGCGCGTCACGGTGGGCCGCGCGCGAAGCTGCGACGTCTTCCTCCCCGACCAGTGGCTGTCGCGGCAGCACGCGGAGATTCGCCGCCGCAGCGGCGACTACTACGTGGCGGACCTCGAGAGCAAGAACGGCACCCTGCTCAACGGAGAGCGCCTGGGCGAGGAGCGCCGGCTGCGCCACGGAGACGTGATCTCGCTCGGCGAGCACCACCTCACGTTCTCGACCGTGGACGAGCCGGCCCGCGAGGAGGAGCCCGAGGAGGCGCCGGAAGGGACGCGCGTCTTCTCCGCGCGCGACCTGTCGGACGTCAAGACCCGGCCCACGATCGACCCCGAGGAGCTGCAGCGGCAGAACCGCATCCTCACCGTGCTCAAGGACGGCACCGAGGCCCTGCTCGCGCACCGGCCGCTGCCGGAGCTGTTCGAGACGATCCTCGACCTGCTCATGCAGGCGGTGCCGGCCCAGCGCGCGGCCATCCTCCTGCTCGAGGGCAACCCGCCGCAGACCGTGGTGACGGCGTCGCGCAGCCGCCAGGGCGAGAAGATCACGAAGGTGAGCCGCTCGATCGCCCGGCGCGTGCTCGAGGGCCTCGATTCCCTCCTCATCCCCAACATCCTCGAGGATGCCGCGTTCCGGGCCCAGGACAGCATCCTGGCCACGGGCATCCGCACGGCCATGTGCGCCCCGCTGTGGTTCCGGTCGGCGGACGCGGGCGCGGACGCGGTGATCGGCCTCGTGTACCTCGACTCGCTCCTGGGCGCCGAGCCGTTCGGCGAGGAGGACCTGCGGATCGTGACCGCCCTGGCCAACGTCGCCGCGGCCAAGATCGAGAACGCGCGGCTGCTCGAGGAGAGCCTGGAGAAGCGCCGGATGGAGGAGGACATGGCCATGGCCGCGGAGATCCAGCGCGGCCTCCTGCCCTCCGCGTCTCCCGCGGTGCCCGGCTACGGCGTCTGCGGCGTGAACTTCCCCTGCCGGACGGTGGGCGGCGACTACTTCGACTTCATGATGGAAGACGGGCAGCTCCTCTTCGCGCTGGGCGACGTCTCGGGCAAGGGGACGGGTGCGGCCCTGCTCATGACCGTCCTGCGCGCGGCGGTGCGCGCCCACTGGGCGGAGCGGCCGACCGCGCAGGCGGTGGCGCGCATCAACCGCACGGTGTGCCAGAACATCCCGACGAACAAGTACGTGACCTTCTTCATGGGTTCGCTGGAGCCGGAGACGGGCCTCGTTTCCTACGTCAACGCCGGCCACAACCCGCCGCTGCTGGTGAGGACGGACGGGTCGGTGGACACCCTGGCCGAGGGCGGCATGGTCCTGGGCTTCGTGGACCCGACCGAATACGGCGAAGGGCGGGCCGAGCTGCGGCCGGGGGACATGCTCGTCGTCTTCTCGGATGGCGTCACGGAGACCTGGAGCGCGGCGGACGAGGAGTACGGCGAGACGCGCCTGGCCGAGCTGCTGGTGCGCGAGCGCGGGCTGGGCCCGCGGGAGCTGCAGGCGGCGCTGCTGAGCGAGCTCGACCACTTCTCGCGCGGCACGAAGGCCACGGACGACCGCACCCTGATCGTGATCAAGCGGCTGCCGGCTTGACCGGTCCCCCGCCCTGTAATCTACTGGGACCACATGCCCGTTCGGAAGCCCACGCGCGGCGTTCACGCCGAGCTGGCCCTGCTGCAGCGTGAGCTGAACGACCTGGTCGGGCGGCTGGTCGACACGGAGGCGCCACCGCGGCCGCGCGTGGGCGAGTGGCTGCCCGCGGTGGACGTGTTCGACTGCCGCGGCAAGCTCACCATCGTGGTGGAAGCCCCCGGCTTGGCCCCGGAGTCGCTGCGCGTCGCCTGCCGCGGAGGCAAGCTCGTGGTCAGCGGAGAGCGTCGCGACGTCCGCCCTCCCGGCGGCGCGGAATTCCTCTGCCTGGAGCGGCCGCAGGGCCGTTTCACGCGGGTGATCGACCTCGACCTCGCGGTCGACCTCGCCGGCGCGGAAGCGAAGCTCCGCGACGGGCTGCTCGTCATCGCCATCCCGCGGCTGAAGGACCGCCGCGGCCGGGAGACCGTCATCCCCGTGGTAGCGGAGCAATCATAGATGAACCAGCGTTCTCCGAGCGGAGCCAGGCGTGGCGCTTTTATGATGAAGGCCAGGGCGAGGCGAGGACTGAGGGTCAGGGCGAGGCGAGGACGCCAATGAACGACGAGCTGAAGAAGGAGAAGGACGAAGACGCTCCGGCCAAGATCCCGGACACCTTGCCCGTGCTGCCCCTGCGGGACATCGTCATCTTTCCGTTCATGATCGTGCCGCTGTACGTCAGCCGCGAGAAGTCCATCAAGGCCGTGGACCAGGCCCTCGCCGACAGCCGCATGATCCTGCTCGCGGCGCAGAAGCGGCAGGACGACGAGGACCCCGGCCCCGAGGACGTCTACAGCGTGGGCACGGTGGCCCTCATCATGCGCATGCTGAAGCTGCCCGACGGCCGCATCCGCGTGCTCGTGCAGGGCATCGGCCGCGCGCGCATCCAGAGCTTCGAGGAGGGCCAGGCGCAGCTGCAGGCCCGCATCGAGTCCATCCCCGAGCCCGAGGTGGGGGACAAGGGCCTGGAGATCGAGGCCCTCATGCGCAACGTCAAGGCGGCGCTGGAGAAATCGGCCAACCTGGGCAAGCCGATCTCGCCCGAGGTCATCGTCATCGCCACGAACATGGAGGAGCCGGGCCGCCTGGCCGACCTCGCCGCCTCGAACCTCGACCTGAAGGTGGAGGGCGCGCAGGAGATCCTCGAGGCGATCGACCCCGTCGAGCGCCTGCGCCGCGTGCACGAGCTCATAGCCAAGGAGCTGGAGGTCCTGGCCATGCAGCAGGAGATCTCCTCGCAGGCCAAGGGGGAGATGGACCGCTCGCAGCGGGAGTTCTTCCTGCGCCAGCAGCTCAAGGCCATCCAGTCCGAGCTGGGCGAGGGCAACGAGCTCTCCGAGGAGATCGCCTCGCTCAAGGAGAAGGCGCACAAGGCGAAGATGCCCAAGACCGTCCTGGAGGAGGTGGAGCGCCAGCTCAAGAAGCTCGAGCGCATGCACCCCGATGCGGCGGAGACGGCCACCCTGCGCAACTGGCTCGACTGGATGGTCACGCTGCCCTGGGGCAAGTCCACCAAGGACCAGCTCGACCTCAAGGAGGCGCAGCGGATCCTCGACGAGGACCACTACGGGCTGGAGAAGGTCAAGGAGCGCATCGTCGAGTACCTCGCCGTGCGCAAGCTCAAGGACAAGATGAAGGGCCCGCTGCTCTGCTTCGTGGGCCCGCCCGGCGTGGGCAAGACGTCGCTGGGCCGCTCCATCGCGCGCGCGCTCGGCCGCAAGTTCGTCCGCCTCTCCCTCGGGGGCGTGAAGGACGAGGCCGAGATCCGCGGGCACCGCCGCACCTACGTGGGCTCCATGCCCGGGCGCATCATCCAGGGCATCCACCAGGCCGGCTCGAACAACCCGGTGTTCATGATGGACGAGGTAGACAAGATCGGCGCCGACTACCGGGGCGACCCCTCCTCGGCTCTGCTCGAGGTGCTCGACCCGGAGCAGAACAACTCCTTCCGCGACCACTACCTCGGCGTGCCGTTCGACCTCTCGAACGTCATGTTCATCTGCACGGGGAACCTCACGGACACCATCCAGCCCGCCTTCCTCGATCGCATGGAGGTGCTGCGGCTCAGCGGCTACACCGAAGACGAGAAGCTGGAGATCGCCCGGCGGCACCTCATCCCCAAGCAGCTCGAGGAGCACGGGATCACGAAGGAGCAGCTCGCCTTCACCGACCGCGCCCTGCGCACGGTGATCTACAGCTACACGCGCGAGGCGGGGCTGCGGAACTTCGAGCGCGAGATCGCCTCCATCTCCCGCAAGGTGGCCCGGCGGGTGGCCGAGGGCCAGGCCGGCCTCGTGAAGGTCACGCCGGCGACGCTGCACCGCTACCTGGGCGCGCCCAAGATCCTCCCCGACGAGATCCTCAAGAAGGACAACGTGGGCGTGGCCATGGCCCTGGCCTGGACGGCCACGGGCGGCGACGTGATGTTCATCGAGTCCACCTCCATGAGGGGCAAGGGCCGCCTGACGCTGACCGGCTCGCTGGGCGACGTGATGAAGGAGTCCGCCCAGGCCGCGATGTCCTATGCGCGGACGCGGGCGCGCCAGTTCGGCATCCGCGAGGACTACTTCGCCTCCCACGACCTCCACGTGCACGTGCCGGAGGGGGCCATACCCAAGGACGGGCCCTCGGCCGGCATCACGATCGCGGCCGCCGTGATCTCCGTGCTCACCAACCGCCCCGTGCGGCGGACGGTGGCCATGACGGGCGAGATCACGCTGCGCGGCAACGTGCTGCCCATCGGCGGGCTGAAGGAGAAGCTCCTGGCCGCGCGGCGGGTCGGCATCACCACCGTGATCATCCCGAAGCTCAACAAGAAGGAGCTCGACGAGATAGCGCCCCACCTCAAGCGCGGTCTCGAGATCCACCTCGTGGACGAGGTGGACGACGTGCTGCGCCTGGCCCTGATCCCGCCGCTCGAAGCGCGCCTCCCCGCCAGCGGCGGCCCCAAGGCGACCTTCCCGCCCAAGCCCCGCCCCAAGCCGCTGACGGTCTGACGGGGCCACGGGTAGGCACCGTCAACGTAGACTGGTCCGATGAACATCCTCATCATCGGCGACGTCGTCGGGAGCCCGGGGCGCGCCATCATGAAGAAGGCCCTGCCCGGGGTGGTCCGCAGGCACGACGTCGATTACGTCATCGCCAACGTGGAGAACGCGGCGGGAGGGTTCGGCGTGACCCCGGAGCTCTGCCAGGAGTTCCTGGCCATGGGCGTGGACGTGATGACCTCGGGCAACCACATCTGGGACAAGCGCGAGATCATTCCCGCGATCGGGCAGTTCCCGCAGCTCCTCCGGCCGGCCAACTACCCGGCGGGACAGCCGGGCCAGGGCGCGCACGTCGGGCGCGGAAGGGATTCGCGGGCGCCCGTGGCCACGCTGAACCTGAGCGGGCGGGTGTTCATGCCCGGAGCCATCGACGACCCCTTCCAGACGGCGGCCCGGGAGATCGAGGCTCTGCGCAAGGAGGCGCGGATCATCATCGTGGACATGCACGCGGAGGCCACCTCGGAGAAGGCCGCGCTCGGCTACTTCCTCGACGGCAAGGTCTCCGCGGTGGTGGGCACGCACACGCACGTGCCGACCTGCGATCACCGGCTGCTGCCGAAGGGCACCGCCTACTGCTCCGACCTCGGCATGACGGGCCCCTACGATTCGGTCATCGGCGTGGACGCCGAGCTGATCGTGCAGCGGTTCGTGAACGGGATGCCCGCCCGCTTCGAGACGGCCAAGGGCGACCCGCGCTTCGCGGCCGTGGTGGTGGACGTGGACCCGCAGACCGGGCGCGCGCGCGGCATCGACCGCATGCTGCTCTCCGAGAGCGACCTGGCGGTCTGACCGCGCAGGCCACATGCACCGCCCGCTCAGCAACCGGGCCCGGGAGTCGTAGAATCCGCTCATGGAGCAGAAAGGGCTCGACTTCGGCACGGCCCCGCCGGGACGGCTCGCGCCCGCCCGCCGCGCCCTCACCGTCGCGCAGCTCACCGAGCGGATCCAGGGCGTGCTCGAGACCGAGCTGTTCGACGTCTGGGTGGAGGGCGAGATCTCCAACCTGAAGATGGCTCCCTCCGGCCACTGGTATTTCTCGCTCAAGGACGACCAGGCGCAGGTGCGCGCGGTGGTCTGGAAGACGGCCGCGCGGCTCGTCCGCTGGAAGCCGCGCGACGGCATGAAGGTGCTGGCCCGCGGGGGCGTGCGGGTGTACGCGCCGCGCGGCGAGTACCAGCTCTCGGTCGAGGTGCTGGAACCCCTGGGCAAGGGCTCGCTGCAGCAGGCCTTCGAGGAGCTCAAGGACAAGCTGGAGAAGGAAGGCCTCTTCGATCCGGGCCGCAAGCGGCCCTTGCCCACTCTGCCGCGCCGCGTCGGCATCGTGACCTCGCCCACGGGAGCCGTGATCCAGGACTTCCTGCGCGTCCTGTCCCGGCGCTACGCCAACCTGAGCGTGCTGGTCTATCCCGCGCGCGTGCAGGGACCCGAGGCGTCATGGGAGATCGTGCAGGGGATCCATGCCCTCAACCGCGTGCCGGGGCTCGACGTGCTCATCGTGGCCCGCGGCGGAGGCAGCCTGGAGGACCTCTTCCCCTTCAACGACGAGATGGTGGCGCGCGCGCTCGCCTCCTCGAAGGTGCCGACCATCTCCGCGGTGGGCCACGAGACCGATTTCACCATCGCCGACTTCGTGGCCGACCTGCGTGCGCCCACGCCCTCGGCGGCGGCGGAGCGCGTGGTGCAAGCCAAGGAGGAGATCGCGGCCCGCATCGACGCGCTGGGGCGCCGCCTGGCCTCCGGCTTCGACCTGCGCCTGGCGCGCGTGCGCGCCCGCGTCGCCGGGGCGACGTCCCATCGCGTCTTCGAGGCCGAGCGCGGCCGCCTCCGCTCGCACGCCCAGCGCGTGGACGAGCTGGGCCACCGCGCGGAGTCCGCCCTCCGGCGCCGGGTCGAACGCGGGCGCGATCGCGCGCGGCGCGCGCACGAGCGCGTGGAGGCGTTCCGCTGGGACCGCCAGCTCCAGGAGCGCCTGGAGACCGTGGGCCGCCACCAGCGCCGGATGGGCGACCTGGTGCGTGCCCGCCTGGCCGGCGGGCGGAGCGCCCTGGCCCGGTTCGCGGGCAAGCTCGATAGCCTGTCGCCCCTGGCCGTCCTCTCCCGCGGCTACGCGCTCGTCTGGGACGAACACGGCCGTCTCCTGCGCGAGCCGGCCGACGTCGCCCCGGGCGACCCCCTGCGCATCCGTGTCGCCGGCGGTGAGGTCGAGGCGGTGGTCACGGAGCACGAGGAGCCGGCATGAGCGATGCGAAGCCGCCGTCCGCCCCGGTCGAAGCGGCGGCCCCGACCTTCGAGGCCGCCCTGCAGACGCTGGAGACGATCGTGCAGCGGCTGGAGAAGGGCGAGCTGACGCTGGAGGAGTCGCTGGGGTTGTACGAGGAGGGCATCCGCCTCTCGCGCCTCTGCCACGCCAAGCTGGAGGAAGCCGAGGGCAAGATCGAGCAGCTGGTGAAGGACGCCCGCGGCGACGCCGCCCTCGACGCGCAGGGCCGGCCGCGCACGAAACCGTTCCAGCCGTGAGCGCGCGGGCGGTCCTGGACGACCGGCGCCGGCTGGTCGAGGACGCCCTGTCCCGTGCGCTCCCCTCCGCGGAGTCCTGGCCGCCCACGGTCCACCGCGCCGTGCGCTACAGCCTGTTCGCGGGCGGCAAGCGCGTGCGGCCGCTGCTCGCGCTCGCCGCCGGCGAGACGGCCGGCGGGGCTCCGGAGGACGTGTTGCCGCTCGCCGTCTCCGTGGAGTTGATCCACACCTACTCGCTCATCCACGACGACCTGCCGTGCATGGACGACGACGACCTGCGGCGCGGCAAGCCGACCTCCCACAAGGTCTTCGGAGAGGCGATCGCGGTCCTGGCCGGCGACGCCCTGCTCACCCGCGCCTTCCATCTTCTCTCCGAGGTCCCCGCGCACTGGGACGCCGAGCGGCTCAGGCGGCGCGTGCAGGCCCTGGCCATCCTGGGCCAGGCCGCGGGCACCACCGGCCTCATCGGCGGCCAGGTCGAGGACCTCGAGAGCGAGGGCAAGGACATCACGCCCGCCGCGCTGGAGCGTCTCCATCGCGCGAAGACGGGCGCGCTGCTCGGAGCCTGCGTGCGCGGAGGGGCGGTGCTGGGCGGCGCGGAAGCGGACGACCTGGCGCGGCTGGAGCGATACGCCGCCGCCATCGGCCTCGCCTTTCAGGTCGTGGACGACATCCTCGACGCCACCGAGGGCGCCCTTCAGCTCGGGAAGACCGCCGGCAAGGACCAGGCCGCGGCGAAGGCGACGTACGTGCGGGTGCACGGGATGGACGGCGCGCGGAGGATCGCCGCGGACCTGCTCGCGGAGGCCGAGTCCGCCCTGGAGCACATGGGCCCTCGCGCCGAGCTGCTGCGCGAGCTGGCGCGCATGATCGTGCGGAGACGGGCGTGAGGGCGCGGCTGGACGTCTGGCTCGTGGAGCGCGGCCTGGCCGAGTCCCGCGAGAAGGCGCAGGCGCTGGTCATGGCCGGACGGGTGCGGGTGGACGGCCTGGCGGCCGCGAAGCCCGGCACGGCGGTGGCCACGGGCGCCCAGGTCGAAATCCTCCCCGGCCCCCGGCACGTGGGCCGCGGCGCCCGGAAGCTCGAGGGCGCTCTCGACGCGTTTTCCGTGGACCCCGCGGGCCGGGTGGCGGTGGACGTGGGCGCCTCGACCGGAGGGTTCACGGAGGTCCTCGTCGCGCGCGGCGCCCGGCGGGTCTACGCGGTGGACGTCGGCCGCGGCCAGCTCCACGAACGCCTCCGCCGCGATCCGCGCGTGGTCGTGCGCGAACGGGTCAACGCGCGCCACTTGTCCGCGGCCGACGTCCCGGAGCCCTGCGGCCTCGCCACCGTGGACGTGTCGTTCATCTCCGTGCTCAAGGTGCTGCCGGCGTTGCGCGGCGTCCTCTCCCCCGAGGCGGACGTGATCGCGCTGGTCAAGCCGCAGTTCGAGGTCGGGCGTGCCCAGGTGGGCCGCGGGGGGCTGGTGAGGGACCCCGCCCTGCACGGCGACGTGCTCGCGGGCGTGGCCGCCCGCGCCCGCGGCGAGCTCGCCTACGCCGTGGTGGGAGCGTGCCCCTCGCCGATCACGGGCGCCGAGGGCAACCGCGAGTTCTTCCTGCACCTGCGGCCGGGCGGGCCGGGGCTAGGCGCACACGAACTGGAGGAGGCCATGCGAAAGGTGGCGCGGTCGTGAGCACCGTGGGCGTCATCGCCCGCCCCGACGTTCCGGAGGCGGCCCCCACCCTGCGGGAGCTCGTCGCCTGGCTGGGTCACCGCGAGGCGCGCGTCGTGGTGGAGGAGCGCACGGCGGCCCTGCTCGACGCCGCCACGCGCTCGGGCGTGGAGGTCGCCTCCGGCCGCGAGGTGGCGGCGCGGGCGGACGCGCTGGTGGTGCTGGGCGGGGACGGCACACTGCTCTCCGCCGCCCACCTGCTCGAGAAGCCGGTGCCGGTCCTGGGCGTGAACTTCGGCCACCTCGGCTTCCTCACCGAGATCACCCTGGCGGAGCTCCATCCCGCGCTCGACGGCGTCCTGCGCGGCGAGTACCGGTTCGACGAGAGGCGGATGCTGCGGGCCACGGTCGCGCGGGAGGACGAGCCGGAGGTGCAGGGCGACGTCCTCAACGACGTCGTGATCACCAAGGCCGCGCTCTCCCGGATCATCGAGCTGGAAGTCACGGTGGACGGGCTGTTCATGTCGTCCTTCCGCGCGGACGGCCTGATCGTCTCCTCGCCCACGGGGTCGACCGCGTACAACCTGGCCGCGGGCGGTCCCATCGTGCACCCCGCGCTGCCCGCGGTGGTGCTCACGCCGATCTGCCCGCACATGCTGAGCAACCGGCCGCTGGTGGTGGGCGACGAGTCCGTGATCGAGGTCCGGCTGCGCGCCGCGCGCGAGGGAGAGGTGCACATCACGTTCGACGGCCAGCGCGGCTTCCCCCTGGCCAGCACGGACACGGTCACGATCACGCGCAGCCCGCGCTCGCTGCGCCTGGTGAAGGCGCCGGAGCGGGACTACTTCGAGGTGCTGCGCACGAAGCTCAAGTGGGGCGAGAGCACCGCCCGCCGCTGAGGCTCGCCCGACGATCACCTCCTCCGGCTCGCCCGGCGGCACGAGCGCGACCGACTCGAGCCACAGGTCTCCCCCGCCCGTGCCGACCGTCACCGTCAGGTCGGAGCCACCCGACTCCGGATAGTGATAGCGATGCCGCAGGGCGAAGCCTCCGGACACGGTGTAGGGCGTCCACCGGGTGCCGGCCGACCAGAAGCTCCGCTCCCCCACGTAGAGCAGCCCCTGCCCGCGGCCGCGCAGCCGCAGCTCGAGCCGCCTGAGCCGGCCCTGGGGCGTGACGCGCAGGAACACGCCGTCCCAGCGCGCGCGCAAGCGGACGCGCCCGTCCGCGACCCGCGCCGCCCGCTCGAGGTGCACGTCGCTCAGGGTCGCCTCCGAGCCGGTGACCGACGGCACCTCCCCCGTGAACCGCACCCGTGAGCCCTCCGCGCCGAAGAGGACGATCGGGTGCTCGCGCACGGTGGCGCGCCCGTCGTGGACGCGCGGCATCGACACCGTCACCACCCGCCGCTGGACGTAGAACGGGATCGGGCTCTTCACGGGATCCCACAGCGAGGCGTGCAGGTCGGCGCCCGTGTGCTGGTACAGGCGCTCCCAGCGGTAGTCGTAGGCGAACGCGCCCAGCGCCTGCACGGCGACGGACACCGCCGCGAGCACGGCGCCGAGCCGCGGAGCCAGCTCCAGTCCCTCGGGCAGGAACAGGAACAACAGGGGCAGCGCGTCCGTCATCAGCCGCGGTCCCCAGGACCGGCCGCCGTGCCACTCGCCCCAGAGGCCCATGAGCAGCCAGTGCGCGACCGCGGCCGCGAGCAGCGTCAGCGGCAGCCAGCGCTCGCCCGCCCGTACCGCGCGAAGGAGGCCCACGAGGGCGACCGCGGCGATCGGCGTGAACACGAGCAGTCCCTTGGCCGGCGAAACGAGCAGGCCGAGGTGTCCTTCTCCCCACGTGCCGGTGAACCGGCCGGCGGCCCCGGCGAATCCCTGCTCGAAGGGCGAGCCGAAGTAGGTGGTGTTGTACGCGGCCACGAGCGCCACCGGGGCCGCCGCCCAGAGCAGGAAGGCCGGCAGCTTGCGCGGCCATCGCAGCGCGATGCCGAGGGCCAGCACGACGGCCAGCGCCACGTCGGCGTGGCGGGCGGCCACCGCCAGGGCCAGCGGGAGCCCGGCGCGGCCCGCCCAGACTGGGTCGTATTCCGCCCGCACCATGCAGAGGAGCGTCAGGCCGAGGAACCAGAGCGCCGCCGGGTGCTGCCACAGCGCCTGGCTCGTGGACCACACGCTGGTGCCGAACGCGAACAGGAGCGCGGCCACCGCGGCCTCGTCCCGGGGTCGGCGAAGGCCGACGGCCATGAAGAGGACGCCGGCGGCCAGCCCCGCGAGCAGCGCCGCCGCCACCTTGCCGGCGATCGCGCTGCCCGTCTCGTCGAGGGCGAAGGCCGCCCGCGCCACCGCGAACACGGGCGCGGCGAGCAGCGGCGACACGGGCGGGTAGATGGACAGGTGATGCTCGCCGACCGTGCGCGCGAAGGGCGGTTCGACCTCGGGGTACTCGTCGAGGTCGAGGTTGCCCTCCTGCACCAGGCTGGCCGCGACGTACTCGTTCGCGCGCGTGTCGCCGGCGCCGATGGGCCGGCCGTTGGCGAGCAGCAGCAGCGAAACGGCCACTCCGAGCAGCAGGCCTTGCGCCGGCGAAGGCCCCTCCGGCGCTGTCGTCGGGTCCACCTCGGACTCGACCGGCTCCGGCACGCGGACGGCCATGACCACTCCTAGCGAGAGGGGGCGTCAGGGGACGGCGAGGCGGCCGGCACGGACGGCGACGCTCCCGGCGAGGCCGGCACGTCGGGCGGCGGCAGCCCGCGCCCCCGCTGGTAGTGGTCGACGGCCCGCGAGTGCTCGGCCAGCGTCCGGCTGAAGTAATGCGATCCGTCGTTGCGGCTGACGAAGTACAGCTCGTCCGAGACGGCCGGCCGCAGCACCGCGCGGATCGACTCGATCCCCGGCGAGGCGATCGGGCCCGGGGGCAGGCCGGGATACCGATAGGTGTTGTACGGCGAGTCGATGGCGAGGTCTCCCTTGCGGATGTTGCCGTCCCACCGCCCGGCCTTGCGCATGGCGAAGATCACCGTGGGATCGGTCTGCAGGGGCATGCGGCGCCGGAGGCGGTTGAGGAAGACCGCGGCCACGCGCGGCCGCTCCGCGGGGACGGCCGTCTCCAGCTCGACGAGCGAGGCGAGCGTCACCACCTCGCGCAGGGAACGGCCGCTTTGCGCCACGGCCGGCCGCTCCGGCGCGATCACCTTCTTGAAGTGGCTCACCGCCTGTCGGGCGACCGCCGCGGCCGCGTCCGGCCGCGGCGGGATCTCGTAGGTGTCCGGGAACAGGTACCCCTCCAGGTCCGTCGCCTCGGGATCGAGGTCGGCGATCGGCGCGGGATCCCGGGCGACGGCCAGGAAGGCTTCCGGCGGCACGCCCCGCGCGGCGAGGATCGCGGCCATCTCCTCGAGGTTGCGGCCCTCCGGGAACGTGACGAAGCGCCGGACCACGTCTCCCCGGGCCATCTTGTCCACGAGGTCGCGAAGCGACATGCGGCCGGAGAGCTCGTACTCACCGGCCTGGAGCTTGCCGGCGCCGCCGCGCTCGAGCACGAGCAGGCGGAAGATCTCGGGGTGCCGGACGAGGCCCTGGCCCTGGAGCTGGCGGCCGATCTGGCGGACGCCGGTGCCGGGCGGTATGAGCACGCGCCGCGGGGGCTCCGAGGCGGCCCGGAAGGGCCGGCGCGTCTCGTACCACCAGGCACCGTAGAGGACGGCGGCCAGGAGGGCCAGGAACAGGAGCCGCCGCACGCGCGCGCGATCAGGCCGTGGACTTCCGCCCCTCGCCCTCGGCGAGCTTGCGGTAGTCGAGGTAGTTCTGCAGGATCAGGATCGCCGACACCTTGTCCACCAGCGCCCGGCGCTCCCGGCGCGAGCGGTCGGCCTCGATCAGAGCCTGGTTCGCCACCACCGAGGTGAACCGCTCGTCCCAGGGCACGACGGGCACGCGCACCACCGGCCGCAGCGCCTCCATGAAGGCGACGACCTTCTGGGCCTGCGGCCCGATCGACCCGTCGAGCTTGCGGGGCAGCCCGACCACCACCTCCGCCACCTCGTGCTCCCGGACCAGCTCCGCCACCGCCTTCAGGTCCTTCTTCGGACCCACGCGCCGGATCGTCTCCAGGCCGCTGGCCAGCGTCGCCGTCTCGTCGGACAAGGCGACGCCGATCAGCTTGTCGCCGACGTCGAGGCCGAGGTGCCGCACCGGGGGAGTATACCTTGACTGCCCGGAGGGGCTCTGCCATGCTCTCGGCCGCTTCCTCGAGGCCCACCCCGCATGCTCGGCTCGGCCAAATACAAGGTGCTGCAGGAGTTGGGCGCGGGAGGGATGGGCCACGTCTACAAGGGCCTGGTGATCGGACAGGCCGGGTTCCAGCGGCCCGTCGTCATGAAGCAGCTCCGCGACACGCACGACGCGGGCCACCTCCAGCTCTTCGTGGACGAGGCCCGCCGCTACGCCCTGCTCGACCACGAGAACATCGGACGCATCTTCGACTTCGAGCGCGTGGGCGAGGACATGTGCATCATCCTCGAGTACATCGACGGCTGGACCGTGATCGACTACCTCGAGCGCCACCGGCGGCTCGGCCGCCTCCCCGACGTCGAGCTGTCGGTGTTCATCGCCAGCCGGGTCTGCCGCGGGCTGCAGTACGTGTTCGAGCGGGCGGCCATCGTGCACCGCGACGTCAGCCCGAGCAACATCATGATGACGCGCGAGGGCACGGTGAAGCTGATCGACTTCGGCATCGCCACGCGCAGCGGCACCCGCGACGAGAACCTGGCCGGCAAGCCGGCCTACATGGCCCCCGAGATGGTGCTGGAGCTGCGCGCCGACAACCGCAGCGACCTGTTCTCGCTGGGTTCCGTGCTCTTCGAGATGCTCACCCTCGACCGGCTGTTCAAGGGCGAGTCGGCCTCCGCGATCCTCGAGCAGGTCATCGCGGGCCATCCGCCCTCGCCGCGCGACCTCAACCCGGCCATCCCCGACGGCGTGATGGCGATCCTCCGCCGCGCGCTGCAGCGCGATCCCGGCCGCCGCTTCGCGTCGGCGGGCGAGATGGGCGAGGCCTGCGAGCACTACCTCTACGACAAGGGCTACGGGCCGACGAACCTCACGCTGAAGCAGTACCTCCACGACCTGTTCCCGGCCGACCCGGACTCGGTGCCGGAGTCCGCCCTCGAGCCGCTCGACGACACGGCCGTGATGGTCGACCGCCACCGCACGCCCATGACCGGGCGCGCCCCCGCGCCGCCGGCCGGCCCCC
>DATKEG010000232.1:0-29382 GCA_035544515.1 Vicinamibacteria bacterium
CGCGAGTGAATCGCGCTCACGCTTGGCCCGTGCCGGAGGGCAGGGTATAATCCCCGGTTTGCTGAGGAGCTGCTAGGTCATGCCAGAGATCGTGGTCGAAGCGCGGCCGCGGGCCGAGTTCGGGAAGAACGTCAACCGCCGCCTGCGCGCGCAGGGGCTGATCCCGGGCGTGCTCTACGGCGCCAAGAAGAAGGCGGTGCCGGTGGCGGTCTCGCCCAAGGAGATCGGCGCCATCCTGCGCAGCGCCTCGGGCGAGAACACGCTGTTCGATCTCCAGCTCGACGGCGGCCGGAGGAAGGTCATCCTGAAGGAGTTCCAGGTGGAGCCCATCAAGAGCCGCCTGCTCCATGCCGACTTCTACGAGGTCGCGCTCGACCAGGCCCTCGAGGTCACGGTCCACATCGAGCTGTCCGGGGTGCCCGTGGGCGTCAAGGTCGAGGGCGGAGTCCTCGACTTCGTCACCCGCGAGCTGGAAGTGGAGTGCCTGCCCACGGAGATCCCGGAGAAGATCGTGGTGGACGTCTCCGAGCTGGCGCTGGGCAAACACGTCCGCGTGTCCGACATCAAGGTGCCCGACCGCGTCAAGGTCCTCACCGCCCCGGACGTGGTGATCGCGCACGTGGTGGCGCCGCGCGCCGAGGAGGTGGTGGCGGCACCGGAGGCGGCGGTCGCGCCGGTCGAGGGCGAGGCGGCGGTGGAGCCGGAGGTCATCAAGAAGGGCAAGACCGCGGCCGAGGGCGAGCCCGAGGAGAAGGAGAAGCCGGAGAAGAAGGAGAAGCCGGAGAAGAAGGAGAAGAAGTAGCCTCGTTACCGCTCCGCATGCGGCTGGTGGTCGGGCTGGGCAACCCGGGCGAACGCTACCGCCGCACCCGCCACAACGTCGGCTTCATGGTCGTGGACGCGCTGGCGCACCGGGCCGGCGCCTCCCGGGGCGAGGAGCGCGCGGAGGCGTGGGTGGTCCCGGCGCGCGTGGGAGGCGAGGACGTGCTGCTCGCCAAGCCGCTCACCTTCATGAACCGCAGCGGGGCCGCCGTGGACCAGCTCCTGGCCCTCGAGCGCGGCGGGCAGCAGGAGCTGGTGGTCGTGCTCGACGACATGGCGCTCGAGCTGGGCACGCTGCGCGTGCGGGAGCGCGGCGGCCACGGCAGCCACAACGGGCTGCGCTCGGTGATCGAAGCGGTCGGGACGGAGGAGTTCCCCCGGGTGCGGGTGGGGGTCGCGAAGGGCGAGCCCCCGAGCGACCTGGCGGACTACGTGCTGTCGGAGTTCCCGCAGGAGGACGTGCTGGTCGTGCAGGAGGTGGTCGGCTGGGCGGCGGACGCGGTGGAGACGCTCATCCGGGAGGGCGCGGCCGCGGCCATGAACCGGTTCAACCCGATGAGGAACGGATAGCCGCTGAAGTAGAATAGGGCCATCACTCCTTGCCCCCGCGAAGGCCCTTCGGGCCGGAAAGGGGCTTCATCCATGAGGAGAGCAGATTGAGCGATCGCGTCTACGAAATCCTGTTCATCGCCGACCCCAACCTCGGGGAGCCGGAGGTGGACGCCCTGGCCACGCAGGTGCAGGGCTACGTCGAGAAGGAGGGCGGCCGCCTCCAGAAGGTCGAGAAGTGGGGGAAGAAGCGCCTCGCCTACATGATCGGCAAGCACCGTGAGGGCTCGTACGTGCTGCTGGTGGTCGAGGCCGGCGCGGAAACGGTCAAGGAAGTCGAGCGGCGCATCCGCGTCACCGACGGCGTCGTGAAGTTCATGACCGTGAGGGTGGACGAGGAGCTGAAGAAGGCGGAGCGGCGCAAGTCGCGGCGCATGGCCGAGGAAGCGCGCCGCCGCGAGCGCGGCACCGCGCGCGCGCCGAAACCGCCCGAGGAGGTGGAGCTGTGAGCAGCTACGGCTCGGGCGGCGGACGTGGGGGTGGCGGCGGACGTGGCGGGGCCAAGCCCGGCGGCCGCGGCGGAGCCGGCGGCGCGGGCAAGGACGCCGGCAAGCGCTACTTCTTCCGGCGGCGCAAGGTCTGCAAGTTCTGCGCGGACAAGATCGATTACGTCGACTACAAGGACGTGAAGCTGCTCTCGGGCTTCGTCCCGGAGCGCGGCAAGATCCTGCCCCGCCGCATGTTCGGCACCTGCGCCGAGCACCAGAGGAAGCTCACCCTGGCCATCAAGCGGGCGCGCAACATCGCGCTGCTGGCCTTCGCCTCCGCCGACTGAGAGGCCTCGAGCATGCCCCGCGGCGGGCTCCGGCCCTCGCGAGTCGCCCCCGGCGGGCCAGGCTCTCGGCCTGAAGACCGCGCCGAACCATCGGCATGAACATGCCCGTTTCCGCCAGCGCGCAGGAGCGCCGTGAGCCCGGGGCCGAGAGCGTCCTGGGCGCGGCGCTGGGCTCCGCGCTCCTGTTCGCGGCGCGGCTCGTCGTCCCCTTCCTGTTCCCGTTGGCGATGATCTCCCCCTTCCCCCTGCTCGTCCTGCGGCTGCGCGGCGGCCTGGGCAGCGCGCTGGCGGCCGCGTTCGCCTCCGCCGCGCTCCTGACCGCGGTGTTCTCGCCCGGCAGCGGGCTCCTGTTCCTGTTCGTGCTGGCCCTGCCCGCCCTGATCATGGTGGATACCATGGCGCGCGGGCGCGGCCTCTTCCGCGGCTGCGCCTGGGCGTTCGCGCTCGTGGCGGTCCAGACGGGCGCCGCGCTCCTCTTCGCCAACGAGCGGATGTCGGCGCTCGTCCTCGGTCCGTTCGACTACTACGGCTCGAAGCAGTTCATCGACGAGGTCCGCGGGGCGGGCGTTCCCGCCGACCAGGTGGAGGCCTGGGTGGAGCAGTTCGCGGTCCTGTCCCGGATCATGGCCGTGGTGTATCCGGCCGCCTGCCTGATCCTGGGCGCGTTGGTCGTGCTGGCCAACTCGACCCTGCTCCGGCTGTACCTGGCGCGGCACGATCCGGCCTGGCTCGAGGGCAATGAGTTCGAGCGCGTGCGCTGGCCGTTCGCGATGGCGGTGGCCTTCGTGCTGGCCGGCGCGGCGGTCCTGGCCCCGGCGCTGCGGCCGGCCGCCTACAACGTCCTCCTGCTGCTCGCGTTCTTCTTCGCCCTCCAGGGACTTGCGGTCGTGGCCTTCTACACCAGGCGGCTGGCCGCACCGCCGTTCCTGCGCTGGGCGGTCATGGTGCTGGTGCTCATCAACCCGTGGGCCGCGCAGATCCTCGGGCTGCTGGGCCTGTTCGACATGTGGTTCGATTTCCGGAAGTGGGCCGAGCCGCCGCCGGCGGCGCAGGCGTGAGCGAGCGATAGGAGACGACAATGGAAGTCATTCTGCGGGAAGACGTGGACAAGCTGGGGCGGCGCGGGGAGGTGGTGAAGGTGGCCGAGGGCTACGGCCGCAACTTCCTGCTGCCGCGCGGCCTGGCCATGCCCGTGACCGCGGCCAACAAGGTCACGATCGAGCGGGAGAGGAAGGCGCACGAGGCGCGCGTGGCGAAGGAGAAGGCGGAGTGGCAGGCGGTGGCCGACCGCATCAACGCCATCCGCTTCGTGGCGCCGCGCAAGGTGGGCGAGCACGACGTGCTCTACGGCTCGGTCACGTCCGGCGACATCGCCGACTTCCTGAAGGGCAAGGGCGTCGAGATCGACAAACGCAAGGTCCAGATCGACGAGCCCATCAAGCACCTGGGCGACCACGAGGTGAAGATCAAGCTGCACCCCGAGGTGGTGGCCACCATCAAGGTGCTGGTCAGCAAAGAAGGCTAGCGGCGCCGCTGCTTCCCGATGACGAACGGGCGGTCCGAAAAATTGACCGCCGCCGGAGGGGCGTTCGGGTACGATAGGTCCCCCCGTGGCCACCGAGATCGCCGTCAAGGACCGCTCCCTCCCCCACAACGCGGAGGCGGAGCGCACGGTCCTCGCCGCGATCCTGGTCGACAACGCGGCCTTCAACTCCGCGGCCGAGATCCTCGTCCGCGACGACTTCCACCGCGAGGCGCACCGCCGGATCTTCGAGGCCATGGCCCTCCTGGCCGAGAAGAGCCAGCCCATCGACCTCGTCACGCTGAAGGACGAGCTGGCGCGGGCCTCCGCCCTGGAGGCGGTGGGCGGGGCGTCCTACCTGGCGTCGCTCCTGGACGGCATCCCGCGCGTCACCAGCGTCGAGCACTGGAGCCGCCTCATCAAGGAGAAGGCGGTCCTCCGCAACCTCATCCACGCCAGCAACCGCATCGTCCAGTCCTGCTTCGAGGCCGAGGACGACGCCGCCGTCCTCCTCGACCGCGCGGAGAAGGCCATCTTCGAGATCGCGGAGCACCGCATCCGCCAGGGCTTCGTCGGCATCCGCGACATCGTCAAGGAGAGCTTCCGCACGATCGACCAGCTCTCGCAGTCGCGGGACCTGGTCACCGGCCTGCCCACGGGCTTCGTGGATCTCGACGAGAAGACCAGCGGCCTGCAGAAGGGCGACCTCATCATCGTGGCCGCGCGGCCGGCCATGGGGAAGACGTCGCTTTGCCTGAACATCGGCCAATACGCCTCCCTGAAGACCGGCGAGACGGTCGGCATCTTCTCGCTGGAGATGTCCAAGGAGCAGCTCGTACTCCGCCTGCTCTGCTCCGACGCGCGCGTGGACGCCCACCGGCTGCGCACGGGCAACCTGCAGGAGAAGGACTGGGCGCGGCTGGCCAAGGCCTACGCGGACCTGTCCGCCGCGCGCATCTTCATCGACGATTCCTCCATCCTCACCCCGTTGGAGATCCGGGCCAAGTGCCGGCGCTTGAAGGCCGAACACGGCCTGGCGCTGGTCATCGTGGACTACCTGCAGCTCGTCTCCGGGGCGGGCCGGGTGGAGAACCGCCAGCAGGAGATCGCCTCCATCAGCCGCTCCTTCAAGGGGTTGGCCAAGGAGCTGAACGTTCCCGTGATCGCGCTGTCCCAGCTCTCGCGCGCGCCGGAGGCGCGCACGGAGAAGCGGCCGCAACTGTCGGACCTTCGCGAATGCGTGACCGGCGAGACCCTGGTCGTGCTCGCGGACGGCCAGCGCGTGCCTATCCGGGACCTGGTCGGCACCAAGCCGGACGTCGTCGCCATCTCCGTCCCTGATGGCCGGTTGCTCCGGGCCACGAGCGACAGGGTCTGGCGCGTCGGCAAGCGTCCGGTCTACCGCGTGTCGCTGGCCAGCGGCCGTTCCGTCCGCGCGACGCTCCGGCATCGGCTCTGGGGCGCAGAGGGCTGGACGCGTCTGCGGCAGCTGCGCGTGGGTGATCGCGTGGCGATTGCCCGTCGGTTGCTGGAGTCGGTACGGCCCGACGTCTGGCCGGACGCCCGGGTGGCGCTGCTCGGCCAATTGATCGGCGATGGCAGCTACCTGAACCACGCTCCGATGCGGTACACGACCGCGTCGGAGGAGAACAGCGCGACGGTCACGGCGGCCGCGCGCACGGAATTCGGCTGCGAGGTCAAGCGCTACCGCGGCCGTCGCTCCTGGCACCAGCTCTTGATCCGCGGAAACGGCCATCGGTGGCGTCCCGATGGTGTCAACGCCTGGCTGCGTGAGCTGGGCGTGTTCGGCCAGCGATCGCACGAGAAGCGCGTGCCGGCGGCGGCGTTCAGGCTGTCCAACGCGCAGGTTGCGCTCCTGCTGCGGCATCTCTGGGCGACCGACGGAACCATCCATGCCGGCGGCGCGCTACGCGGGGGTGGGCGCCGCGTCACGTACAACACGAACAGCGAGGGTCTGGCGTCCGACGTCATGGCGCTCCTCCTGCGGCTCGGGCTCGTCGCCAGGACGTACCGGGCCGTCAAGAAAGGCTACCGGCCATCCATTTTCGTTACCGTGACGGGCATGGAGCAACATCGCCGGTTCCTGGATCTGGTGAGCGCGTGCGGCCCGCGCGTGGCCCAGGCGCGTGAGTTGAGCCGCGCGGTCGCGGTGGGCGAGGCGAACACGAATGTCGATACGCTGCCGAAGGAATACTTCGATCGCGTGCGGGCAGTGATGCAGGACCGTGGCGTGACGACACGGCGAATGTCCGCGATGCGAGGCACCGCTTATGGCGGCGTGTCCCACTTCAAGTTCGCGCCATCGCGAAACATGCTCAGCGAATACGGTGAGATCCTCGAGGACGGCATCTTGATGGAACAGGCGACGAGCGACCTCTTCTGGGATCGCATCACGTCGATCGACGCCGATGGGGAGGAGGACGTGTTCGATCTCACCGTGCCGGGACCCGCATCGTGGCTGGCGGATGGAATCGTCAGCCACAACTCGGGTGGCCTGGAGCAGGATGCGGACATCGTCATGTTCATCTTCCGCGAGGAGGAGTACAAGCCGACCGACGAGAACCGCGGCGTGGCCGAGCTGATCATCGGCAAGCAGCGCAACGGTCCCACGGGCACGATCAAGCTCGCGTTCCTCAAGGAGTACACGCGATTCGAGAACCTGATGCCGGGCTACTGACGTCGATGCGCGGGAGCCGCGGCGGAGCGAGCCCCTCCGGCGGGCGGGCCGAGCCCGCCGTGGCATCCTGAGGGACATGACGGTCGACCCCGAACGCGTGCTTCCGCGCTTGCGTCCCGCGCGCGCGCGCGTCGACCTCGACCGGCTGGCCGCCAACTACCACGCCCTCGCCGCCCACGCGGGCCGGCCGGTGATGCCGGTGGTGAAGGCCGACGCCTACGGGCACGGCGCGGCGCACGTGGCCAGGCGCCTGGTCGTGGAGGGCGCGCCGATGCTGGCGGTGGCCTATCCGGAGGAGGGCGCCGCGCTGCGGGAGGCGGGGGTGAAGCTGCCGATCGTGGTGCTGGCGGGATTCGCCCCGGGCCAGGAGGCGGTCGTGGTCGAACACGACCTCACGCCGGTCGTGTCGACCCCGGAAACGCTCGACCTCGCGCTGGCGGCCGCGAGGGGCGCGCGCCGCCGGCTCGCCGTCCACCTGAAGGTCGACACCGGCATGGGCCGCCTCGGCTTCGCGCCGGAGGGACTGGACGAGGCCGCCACGCGCCTGGCCGGCGCCGCCCGCGTCGAGCTCGCCGGCCTCATGACGCACCTGGCCTGCGCCGACGAGGACGCGGCCTTCACCTCGAAGCAGCTCGACCTCTTCGACCAGGCGGTGCGCCAGCTCGCCGCCCGGGGCCTCGAGCCGCGGCACATCCATGCCGCCAACAGCGCCGGCCTCGCCTTCCTGCGCCCCACGCACACGCTCGTCCGTCCCGGCCTCCTTCTCTATGGCGTTCGGCCGCGGCCCCTTTCGCCGGACCTCCCCGTGCAGCCCGTCATGTCACTCTCGGCTCGCATCGCGCTCGTGAAGCAGGTGCCGGTGGGGACCACGGTTTCGTACGGGGCGCGTTGGGTGGCGGCGCGTCCCTCCCGCGTCGCCACCATACCCATCGGCTATGCCGACGGCGTGCCGCGCACGCGGGTGATGGCGGAAACGGGGGCTTTCGTGGCTCGAGGCGAGCGCATACCGGTGGCCGGGACCGTCTGCATGGACCTGACCATGGCCGACGTCACGGACCACCCGTCGGTGCAGGCGGGCGACGAGGCCGTCCTCTTCGGCGACGCCCCCGGCGCCTGGGACCTGGCCGAGTGCGCCGGCACCAACGCCTGGGAAGTGCTCACCCGCGTCGGCGCACGCGTTCCGCGCGTCTACGTCGAGCGTGGGCGCGTCATGGCGGCGGCCGCCCGCTACCAGCCTTGACGTGAGCACGAAGCTCAGGACCGTCTTCGCCTGCCAGGCCTGCGGTCTGGAAAGCTCGAAGTGGCTCGGGCGGTGCCCCGACTGCGGGGAGTGGAACAGCTTCGCCGAGGAGCGGCCGGAGCCGCCCTCGCCGCGCGGCGCCGCCGCGTCCGTGCGCGAGCACGGCGGCCGCCCCCAGCCCTACGACCTCGTGGAGGTGGGCGAGGCCGAGCGCCTGCCCTCGGGCATCGGAGAGTTCGACCGCGTGCTCGGCGGCGGCATCGTGCCCGGGTCGATGGTGCTCATCGGCGGGGAACCGGGCATCGGAAAGAGCACGCTGCTGCTCCAGGTCGCCCATCTGCTGGCCCGCTGCGGGCCCGTGCTCTACGTCTCCGGAGAGGAATCCGAGCGGCAGATCAAGCTGCGCGGCGACCGCCTGGGCCTCCGCGCGCCCGGCCTGCTGCTCGTGTCGGAGACCTCGCTCGAGCGCATCCTCGACCAGGTCGAGGACCTCAAGCCCTTCGCGCTGGTCGTGGACTCGGTGCAGACCGTCTATTCGTCCAAGTTTCCCTCCGCGCCCGGCAGCATCACGCAGGTGCGCGAGGTGGCGACGCAGCTCCTCTTCCTGGCCAAGGGCCGCGGCCTCACCACGTTCCTGATCGGGCACGTGACCAAGGACGGCAACCTCGCCGGCCCCAAGTCCCTCGAGCACATCGTGGACACCGTCCTTTACTTCGAGGGAGAGAAGCGCCAGCACCACCGCATCGTGCGCGCGGTGAAGAACAGGTTCGGCGCGGTCTCCGAGATGGGCGTGTTCGAGATGACGGGCGCGGGGCTGCAACCGGTGGCCAACCCTTCGGCGCTGTTCCTCTCCGAGCGCCTGGAGGGCTCGGCCGGCTCGGCCGTGGTGGCGACGCTGGAGGGCTCGCGGCCGATGCTGGTCGAGGTGCAGGCGCTCGTCTCGCCCACCTCGTTCGGCACGCCGCGACGCATGTCGCTCGGCATCGACCCCAACCGCACCAGCCTGCTCCTGGCCGTGCTCGAGAAGCGCGTGGGCCTGGCCCTGCTCGGCGACGACGTGTTCGTGAGCGTGGCCGGCGGCCTCGAGGTGGCCGAGCCCGCGGCGGACCTCGGGGTGGCGGCTGCGGTGGCCTCCTCGTTCCGCAACCGGGCCTTGCCCCCCAAAACCGCGCTCTTCGGCGAAGTGGGCCTGGCCGGGGAGGTCCGGGGGGTGGGCCAGGCCGCGCTGCGCCTGCGCGAGGCCGCGCAGATGGGGTTCACGCGATGCCTGCTTCCCGCGCGCAGCCTGCCGGATCCCGCGGTGGCGCCCGAGGGCATCGAGGCCGTCGGCGTGAGCACGCTGCAGGACGCGCTCGAGAGGCTCTTCTCCCCTTGAGCAAGTCCGCTTATGATGTGGCCGGCATGATGCTTTCCTGACCCATCCTCCGAGGTCTCGCATGTGGCTCGTCCTCTTCCGGGTCGTCCTCGTTTCCCTCCTCGCCCACGCCGGTTACGTCTACACGCCCTTCCCGGGACGGCCCGGCTTCGGCCTCGCCCTCGGCGTGCTGGTGGCCGCCGGCATCATCACGCTGGAGATGATGCTGCGCTCCGTGCCCGGCCACCACATGGTGGGGGCGCTGGTCGGCGGCGTCACCGGGCTCGTCGGGGCGCGGCTGGTCTGGGGCGCTCTCTCCGGCCTCGACATCATCGGAGACCACTTCCTGCACGTGCTGGTCGTGGTGTTCCTCGGCTACATGGGCATCATGATCGGCGGGCAGAAGGGCGAGTGGTTCGAGCCCGCGCGCATCATCGCCGCCTTCCGTGACTCGTCGCGGCTGCACCAGTACAAGATCCTCGACACCTCGGTCATCATCGACGGGCGCATCGCCGACATCTGCGAGACGGGGTTCGTGGAGGGCACGCTGGTGGTGCCCCAGTTCGTGCTCCGCGAGCTGCAGCAGGTGGCCGACTCGTCCGACTCGCTCAAGCGCAACCGCGGGCGCCGCGGCCTCGACATCCTGCAGAAGATCCAGAAGATGGCCAACGTGCACGTGCAGATCGTGGAGACCGACTTCCCGGAGACGCGCGAGGTGGATCTCAAGCTCATCGAGCTGGCGCGCCGCATGAACGGGAAGATCGTGACCAACGACTTCAACCTCAACAAGGTGGCCCAGCTCCGCGGCGTGCAGGTGCTGAACATCAACGAGCTGGCCAACTCCCTCAAGCCGGTGGTGCTCCCCGGCGAGGTGATGCGCGTGTTCGTCATCAAGGAAGGGAAGGAGGCCGGCCAGGGCGTGGCCTACCTCGACGATGGGACCATGGTCGTGGTGGACCAGGCCAAGAAGGCGCTGGGCCGCACCATCGAGGTCTCGGTGACGAGCGTGCTGCAGACCACGGCGGGCAAGATGATCTTCTGCCGCTGGATCGACGCGCCGCCGGCGGAGGAGGCCGCCCGGAGCCTGCGCCTGGGCGACCGGCGCGATCCGCGCAACGGACGCGACTACCGTCTGCCCGACCGCCGCGAGACCGACCGGCGCACCCTCGAGGAGCGCGCGGGCAACGGCGGCGACCACCGGCCGGCGCCCGCGACCCCGACGCTGGGCAGCCACGGCGCGGCCATCGCCCCCATCCCGCCCGCGGTGGAGCACCGCGAGCACGAGGCGCGGCACCCGGAGCTGGGCACCGCGCCCATGCCCGGTGAGGGCGGAGCGGCCGGCCATCCAGGGCACACGGCCAAGGCCGATTAGTCTCGTTGCCGAGAGTCCTGCTCTCGCTCCCGCTGGCCGCGCTGCTCACGGTCGGCGTGGGGTTGGCCTCCATCCTGGCGGGGTTCGTGCGGCCGGGCGACGCCGCGCCGCGCCGGCTCGAGCGCGTCTGGGCCCGCGCGCTGCTGCGGCTCTGGGGCGTCGACGTCCTGGTCTCGGGAGCTGAGCACGTGCCCCGGGGGCCCGCGGTGTTCGCCGCCAACCATGCCAGCGTCCTGGACATCCCGCTGCTGTTCGGCTACCTGCCGGCCGACTTCCGCATCGTGCACAAGCGCTCGCTGTACCTCGTTCCCGTCATCGGCCTGTACCTCTACCTGGCCGGGCACATCGGGATCGACCGCGCGAACCCCTTTCGCGCCCGGCGGAGCCTGGCCCGGGCGGCCGCCCGCATCGCCGGCGGCGCGAGCGTCGCCGTGTTTCCGGAAGGGACGCGCAGCCGCGACGAGAGCGTGCGGCCGTTCAAGAAGGGCAGCTTCGTGCTGGCCCTGGAGGCCGGCGTGCCCGTGGTGCCGGTCTCGCTCTGCGGCGTCAAGCGGCTCACGCCGCACGGTCTGATGCGGTTGCGGTCGGGCATCGTGCGCCTCGCCGTGCACCAGGCGCTGCCGACCGCGGGACGCGGCCTCGACCAGGCCGGATCGCTGGCCCGGCAGGCGCAGGCCATCGTGAGCGTGGGATGCGAGCGGGTCTGAGCGGGCGGCCGGCGGTGGCCTTGGCGTTGGCCGCCCTGACCACGGCCGCGGCCGTGGCGCGCGCGAGCGCGCCCACGGCCTTGCGGCGCGAGATCGACCGCATCGCCCTGCGGCCGCCGCTCGCGCACGCCTGGTGGGGGATCGAGGTGCGCAGCCTGCGCAGCGGGCGCGTGCTCTACGCGCGCGACGCGGAGAAGAACTTCAAGCCGGCCTCGACGCTCAAGCTCGTCACCGCCGCCGCCGCCCTCGACGCGCTCGGCCCGGACGCGCGCCTGCGCACCACGGTGGAGACGGCCGGCCGTCTCGACGCCTACGGCCGCATCCTGGGGGACGTCTACCTGGTCGGCGGCGGCGACCCCAACCTCTCCGGCCGCTTCCACGACGGACGCACGACCGCGACCCTCGAGGAGCTGGCGGGGGCGCTGCACGCCTCCGGCGTGCGGCGCATCGAGGGCCGGCTGATCGGCCACGAGGCGCTCTTCGGGGGCGATCGCCGCGGCGAGGACTGGGCCTGGAACGACCTCGTCTGGTCGTACGGCGCCGAGGTGTCGGCGCTGTCCTTCAACGACAACGCCGCGCAGCTCCGGGCCATCCCCGGCGAGCGCGTGGGCGATCCGCTGGTCGTGGAGCGGGACCCGGTCAGCGCGCACTACGGTGTGGTCTCGACCGCCGTCACCTCCGCCGCCGGCGGCAAGCCGGAGCTGGTGCTGCGCTCCGACCCCGGGTCGAACCTCATCCGGCTCTCCGGCAGCCTGCCGCACGGCGGCGAGCCATGGGCGGCGGGCGTGGCCATCGCCGACCCCGCCCGCTACGCGGCCGTCGTCTTCTCGGAGGTGCTGGCGGCCAGGGGCATCTCCCTCACCGGAACCGTCGCCACCTCGTCCGATCCGCTGCCCGCCGGCCGGCGCGTGCTGGCCGCGCGCGAGAGCGAGCCCCTCGCCGAGATCCTCCGCGTGGTCAACAAGAAGAGCCAGAACCTGCACAGCGAGATGCTGCTGCGCCTGCTCGGCGCGCGCGTGAAGGGCGAGGGCACGGTCGAGGCGGGACACGAGGCGGTCGAGGATTTCCTGCGCCGCCTGGGCGTGCCCGCCGAGAGCTGGGACCTGCGCGACGCCTCGGGGCTGAGCCGGTCCGACATCGTCACGCCGCGCGGGCTGGCCGCCCTGCTCGTGGCCATGGACAAGCACCCCCACGCGGCCGCCTTCCGCGACAGCCTGCCCGTGGCCGGCGTCGACGGCACTCTGGAGGGCCGGATGAGGGGCACGGCCGCGCAGGGCCGGGTCCGGGCCAAGACGGGCAGCCTCCGGCACGTCAACGCGCTGGCCGGCTACGCCACGCACCGCGGCGGCGAACGGCTCGTGTTCGCGATCGTGCTCAACCACCACACCGCCGGCGGCACCGTGGGGGTGGGGGCGATCGACGACATCGTCAACGCGCTGGTCACGCGGTGAGCGCGCCGCCGCTGGAGGTCACGCTCGCGCCGGAGATGGGGGGGCGGGTCAAGCTCGGCATCGTCGTGCTCGAGGGCGTCACGGTGCGCGACGCCGACGAGCGGCTGGCGGCCGAGATCGAGGCGTACGGCCGGGACGTGCGCGAGCGTTACGGCCAGGCCAAGAGCGCCGAGGTGCCGGGCGTCGAAGAGGCCCGGACCCTCTACAAGGCGCTCGGCATGGACCCGACCAAGACCCGGCCTTCCAACGAGTCCCTGCTCCGCCGCGTGCTCAAGGGCGAGGCGCTCTACCGCGTGAACACGCTGGTGGACGCGCTGAACCTCTGCTCGCTCCGCTACCAGCTTCCCTTCGGGCTCTACGACCTCGACCAGGTGGTCCCGCCCGTGGTGCTGCGGCGCGGGACGGCGGGCGAGGCCTACGAGGGTATCCGCAAGGCGGAGGTCCACCTGGAGGGCCGGCCGGTGCTCGTGGACGCGCACGGACCGTTCGGCAACCCCACTTCCGACTCGGCCCGCACCATGGTCACGCCCCGCACCCGCCGCGCGCTCGTGACCGTGTACGCGCCGGGCGGGTACGCGCCGGGCCGGCTCGAGCAGGTCCTCGACGGCACCGAGGCCACGCTCACGCGGGCCTGCGGCGGCGCGCGCGTGCTCCGCCAGTTCCTGCCGGCCTGAGCTGCCGTATGCCACGCGGCATGCCGATCCTGCTCGCAGCCTCCTTCTACCGCATGCGACCCTTCGAGCCGGCGCTCGGCAACGACCATGCCGCGGTGGCGGTGCTGCTCCTGACAGGACGTTAGATCGCGGCCTACTCCAGCGGCGCCTCGTACTCCTCGACGGCGCTGTCCACCGGTGGGAGGCGCTCCAGCAGGCGGGCGCAGGCGTTCCAGCGCAGGAGCGCGTCGTCGTTGCCCGGCGGACGGAGGCCTTCGGCCTTCTCATAGAGGCTCATGGCCCGGCGGAATCCGCCCTGGGCGACGGCTTCCACGCCCGGGCCGGTTCGCTTGAGCTGCGCCCTCGCCTTCCGCTCGTGGATGATCCCGGCGTAATAGGCCTGCTCGTAGTCGCCCTTCAGGCGCGGGACGACCTCCTGCGCCCGGGCCAACTCGCCCGGCATCTCCTCGAACTCGTCCGTGCGGGCCAGGAGCAGCGTGATCAGGGCCTGCTGGTTCTCGGGATCCACCCGCAGGACGTCCAGGCAGATGCTCTCGGCCTCCCCCGGTTCGCTCAGCAGCCGGTAGCGCTCCGCCTTCTCGAGGGCTCGACCCACGGCCTCCTTCGACAGGGGCTTGAGCTCGAACAGGGCCATGGCCCCACCTCCTGGTTCCAGAGACGGCTAGCTCCGGAAGACGCGAAAGAGCTTCCACAGCGGATCGTAGAAGCGGTCCACGACCCGCTCCTTCAGCGGAATGATGGCGTTGTCGGTGATGGTGATGCCCTCCGGGCAGACCTTGGTGCAGCACTTGGTGATGTTGCAGTAGCCGATGCCCTGGGCGGTACGCAGCTCGTCCAGGCGGTCCTCGACGTCCAGCGGGTGCATCTCGAGCGCGGCCACGTGCACCAGGAAGCGCGGCCCGATGAACTCGGCATGCAGGCGGTGGTCGCGCAGGACGTGGCAGACGTCCTGGCAGAGGTAACACTCGATGCACTTGCGGAACTCCTGCACGCGGTCCACGTCCGCCTGCGCCATGCGCCACGTGCCGTCCGGCGCGTCGGGAGGCCGCGGCCGGAAGGGCTTTATGCGCTTCTTCACCTCGTAGTTCCACGACACGTCCGTGACCAGGTCCTTCAGCAGGCGGAAGGCCTTCATGGGCTGAAGGGTCACCGGCTTGTCCAGGTCGAGGTCGTTCAGTCGTGTCATGCACATGAGTCGTGGCTGCCCGTTGACCTCCGCCGAGCAGGAGCCGCACTTGCCGGCCTTGCAGTTCCAGCGCACGGCCAGGTCGCCGGCCTGCTCGGCCTGGACGCGGTGGACGGCATCGAGCACGACCATGCCCTCGGCGACCTCGGTCGCGTAGTCCTGGAAGGAGCCCCCGTGCGCATCGCCCCGCCAGATCCGGAAGGTCGCGCGCGCCATCACTTCATCTCCTCGATCACCTGCCCGAGGGCGGGCGGCATCTCGGGGATGGGCACGCGTGTGACCTCCATCCGGCCCTCCGTTCCGTTGCGGACCACGAGGTTGACCTTTCCGAGCTCCGCCGACTTCTCCGGGTAGTCCTCGCGGAAGTGGCCGCCCCGGCTCTCCTTGCGCTCCAGGGCCGAGCGGGTGACCGCCTCCGCCGCGGTGAGCAGGTTGCCCAGGTCCAGCGCGGTGTGCCAGCCCGGGTTGTACTCGCGGTTGCCCATGACATGCACACGCCGAGCGCGCTGCCAAAGCCCCTCGATCGCCTCGAGCGCCCGACGCATGTCCGCCTCGTTCCGTACGATCCCCACCAGATCCTGCATCATGTGCTGCAAGTCGTGCTGGACCTTGTAGGGGCCTTCGCCCTCGCCGGACCTGCCGCCGCGCTCGAAGGGCTCCAGGCAGCGGCGGGCCACCGCGTCCACCTGCGCCGGGTCCAGGCGGCCGGCCCCGTTCGCGCGGGCGAAGCCGGCCGCGTGCTCGCCGGCCCGCTTGCCGAACACGAGGAGGTCGGACAGCGAGTTCCCACCCAGCCGGTTGGCGCCGTTGATGCCGGCCGCGCACTCGCCGGCCGCGAACAGGCCGGGCACGGTCGACATCTGCGTCTCCGCGTCCACGCGCACGCCGCCCATGATGTAGTGCGTGGTGGGCCCGACCTCCATCGGCTCCTTGGTGATGTCGATGTCGGCGAGCTGCTTGAACTGGTGGTACATGCTCGGCAGCTTGCGCTTGATGTGCTCTTCTGCGCCGGGCAGCCGCTTCTTGATCCAGGAGATGTCCAGGAACACGCCGCCGTGCGGGCTGCCCCGGCCCTCCTTGACCTCGCGCATGATGCAGCGCGCCACGTGGTCGCGGGTGAGCAGCTCCGGCGGGCGGCGCGCGTTCCGGTCGCCCTGCGTGTAACGCCAACCCTCCTCCTCGTTGTCCGCGGTCTGCGGGCGGTAGTTCTCCGGGATGTCGTCGAACATGAAGCGGCGGCCCTCCTTGTTGAGGAGGATGCCGCCCTCGCCGCGCACGCCTTCCGTGACCAGGATGCCCTGCACGCTCGGCGGCCAGATCATGCCCGTGGGATGGAACTGGAGGAACTCCATGTCCATGAGGTCGGCGCCCGCCTCGTAGGCGAGCGCGTGGCCGTCGCCCGTGTATTCCCAGCTGTTGCTGGTGATCTCGTAGGCTCGCCCGATCCCGCCCGTGGCCAGGACGACGGCCCGGGCCTGGAAGACCTTGAAGCGTCCCCGGTCGCGGTCGAAGCCCAAGGCACCCACCACCCGGCCGTCGTCCTTGACCAGGGCGGCCACGGTGCACTCCATGTGCACGTCCATGCCCTGATGCACGCCGCGGTCCTGTAGCGTGCGGATCATCTCCAGGCCGGTGCGATCCCCGACGTGCGCCAGCCGCGGGAACTTGTGGCCCCCGAAGTTGCGCTGGAGGATGCGGCCGTCGGGCGTGCGATCGAACACCGCGCCCCAGGCCTCCAGCTCGCGCACGCGGTCGGGCGCCTCCTTCGCGTGCAGCTCGGCCATGCGCCAGTTGTTGACGTATTGGCCGCCGCGCATCGTGTCGGCGAAATGGACGCGCCAGTCGTCGCGCTCGTCCACGTTGGCCAGGGCGGCCGCGATGCCGCCTTCCGCCATCACCGTGTGGGCCTTGCCCAGGAGCGACTTGCACACCAGGCCCACGGAGACGCCCGCGGCCGAGGCCTCGATGGCCGCGCGCAGCCCCGCCCCGCCGGCGCCGATCACGAGTACGTCGTGCTGGTGGGTCTCGTATTCGGCCACTACAGCAGCCTCGGGTCCGACCAGACGCCCATCGAGAGCATGCGGACGTAGAGGTCGGCGAAGGCCACGGAGAACAGGCTCAGCCAGGCCCAGGTCATGTGACGCCGGTTGAGCGTGCTCACGCAACGGTACGCGGTCAGGCAGGGCGGCACGCGCGAGATCTCGTCCAGGCGCCCGCCCACCACGTGCCGCAGCACGTGGCAGCCCAGCGCGTACCCGCCGAGCAGCGTCGTGTTCGCGGCCAGCACCAGCGTGCCCAGCCCGATGCCGAAGGAGACCTGGCCCGTGAGCGGGTCCTCGAACCAGAGCGCCTTCCAGACGTCGTGGGCCAGGATGGGCAGGAAGACGAGCGCCACCCAGAGGAAGAACCGGTGGCCGTTCTGCAGGACCAGCGGGAAGGACCGCTCGCCCCGGTAGCCCTGGCGCGGCTCACCGACCGTGCACGCGGGCGGGTCGGCCCAGAACGACTTGTAGTACGCGCCGCGGTAGTAGTAGCAGGTGAGCCGGAACCCACCGGGCGCCCACAGGATGAAGAGCGCGGCCGAGAAGGGCACGGCGCCGGGCCACCAGTCCGGCCGGGGACCGAACCATCCGTTGGGCTCGCCGAAGAGGAGCGGCGAGTAGAAGGGCGAGAGGTAGGGGCCCCAGTGGTAGTGGTCGCCCTGGAACGCCGCCCAGGTCGCGTAGACGACGAAGGCAGACAGCGCCACGAACACCAGCAGCGGCTGGGTCCACCAGGCATCGCGTCGCGCGGTCTCGCCGAACCCGCGTGTACTGAGGTGAACCTCGGCTTGCGCCATGTACCTCCCCGGCTTGTCGTTGGATGGAACGCGCCCAAAATATCCGCGGCCGCCGGGATTTTCAACCGCCGGTCAGGGCGGAGGATCCCGAAACGTCTCCGCCGCGCCCAGCGCCCTGAAGTCCACGGCCTGATCACCGATCCGGCCGAGCACGCGGAAGGACGCGCGCAACTGGAGGAAATCCCTCCCTCCCGCCGATACCAGGCCGGGACCAGCGAAAAGGCGCGTGCGCACCGCGTCCTCGACGCGCGCCTCCATCTGGAGGTCGAGGCCACGCTCGCGCGCGGTGATGCGCACCGTCTCGGGCGGGCCGCCGGGCGTCGCGGACGTCTCCTCGATGACGGCCTGGCGCGCGAAGGCCAGCGGGCCGGACGGGCCCACGACGGCCAGGATCCCGGGCAGCCCCGAGGCCCGTCCCGGCGGCCGCGCGTCCTCGGGCGGGACGATGCGGCCGTAGAGGAACGAGAGCCCCTCGTGCGACACCTGGCCCCACTGCCAGGTCACGCCCTGCCAGAAGCCCCAGTTGTGGTCGTGATAGCCGGTGGCTCCGTCGAGCGACACCCGCCGGGCACCCGTTCTCAGCGTCCCGGCCACCGCGCCCGAGAGCACCGGCACCACGTAGCCGGAGAGCCACCCTCCGCGGCCGCGCACCACGAAGGGCGGCACCGAGCGCCCCGGCACCGCGTCGAGCGTGATCTCGCCGCGAAGGCGCGGCCCGCCGTCGTCCGAAGCCAGGTCCAGGACGATCCGGTAGCGCAGCCCCTCGAGCCGCACGCGGCTGGACGCGATGTCCATGTCCGGCGCGCGCGCGAGCAGCGCCTCTTCCGGCACGCCGGCGCGCGCGGAGAAGCTCTCGACGCGTCCCTGGCGTTCGAGCTGGAGACGGACGCCCGCCGCCCGGGTGCCGCCGGCCGCGCGCGGCCCGGCCATGAACGTCAGGTAGAACCGCACGGAGCCGTCCGGCGTCTGGCCGCTGAAGTACAGCCACTCGGCCCAGGACGCGGCCCGCGCCGGCACGTCGGGGACGGCGTGGAACCGGTCCATCGCGCGCAGCACGTCCTCCGGCCGCGGCGCGGTCCAGGTGCGATCCGCGGGCGCGTCCCGCCACGCCTCCACGGTGGCGGTCTCCGGGTCGCCCACCGCCCGCTCCAGGCTCGGAACGCCGCCGCGCGCGCGCAGCCGGGTGATGCGGTCGCCCTGGACGAGGTACAGCGTGTCGCGGACGGTGGGCGACGCGCCTGCGGCGCGCCCGGCCAGGGGCGGTGCGCCCAGCACGGAGGAGAGCAGGAAGCGGGCCGCGTGCACGTCGCCGGCGCGCCCCGTCACCACCAGGTCGCCGCCGCCGCGCAGGGCCGGCGCGCGGGACTGCTCCACGATGACCTCGCCCACACCGAGCAGCGCGGCCATGACCGCGATGCCGAAGCCGAACCCGCCCGCGAGCACGGCCGCGCGCACGGGCCGGGCGAGTATGGTGCGCAGCACGAGCCGGAGCGTCAAGGGTCCGCCTGCGTCGGCGCCGCGACCAGCCGGCCGCTGCGCATGTACAGCCGGCGCTTCGCGCGGGAGGCCAGGGCGGGGTTGTGGGTGACGATCACGAGCGCGGTGCCGTCGTGGTTCACCCGGTCGAACAGCGCCGCGATCTGCTCGCCCGTCTCGTCGTCGAGCTCGCCCGTGGGCTCGTCGGCCAGCACCAGGCCGGGCCGGTTGGCGAGCGCGCGCGCGATGGCCACCCTCTGCATCTCGCCGCCCGAGAGCTGGGAGGGCCGGTGGCCGGCTCTGGCGGCCAGGCCGACGTAGGCGAGCAGCTCCCGCGTGCGTTCCCGGCGCGCGGCCGCGGGCCGCCGCGCTTCGCTCTGCACGATCTCGACGTTCTCGAACGCGGTCAGCATCGGCAGCAGGTAGAAGCGCTGGAAGACGAACCCGATCCGGGTGAGGCGCAGCCGGCTGCGCTCTCCGTCCCCGAGGGCGAGCACCCGCCGGCCCTCGAAGAGCAGATCGCCGCGGGTGGGCGTGTCCACGCAGCCGAGGATGTGCAGCAGCGTGGACTTGCCGCAGCCGGACGGGCCGGAGATGGCGATGTAGTCCCCGGGGGCCACGGCGAGCGAGACGTCGCGCAGCGCCTCCACTGGCCCCGCGGGCATGGGATAGAGCTTGGCCAGGCCTCGCCCCTCGACCACGGGGACGCTCAAGACAGCGTCTCCTGGCGCAGGGTGGCGGAGATGGGGAGGCGCGCGGCCAGGAAGGCGGGATAGGCCGCGGCCGCCAGGCACGCCGCGCCGAGCAGCGCGCCGTGCCAGGCCAGCGCGCGCGGCTCGAAGACGAAGAAGTGGAGCCGGTGCGGCACCTCCGGCATCTGGCGCAGGATCGCGTCGAGCACGCGCGCGAGCGCGAGGCCCAGGGGCACGGCCAGGGCCCCGCCCGCGCCGACGAGCAGGGCGGATTCCGCCAGGAGGTCGGCGGCGATGCGCCGCCGCGAGAAGCCCAGCGCGCGCAGGGCGGCCACCTCGCCGAGCCGCTGGTTCACGGACACGGTCAGGAGCGTCGTCACCAGCAGGAAGGCGAAGAAGGACGTGATGGTGGAGAGGACGAGGGAGACCTGGCGGAAGTAGGAGAACTCGCCCTGGCGCAGCCGCTCCAGCAGCTCGTCGGTCGAGAAGGGGTGCAGGTCGGGGCGCAGGCGGCGAATGGCCGCCACCGCCGCCTCCCCGCCGTGGGGCGGACGCGACGCGACGAGGAGCAGGTCCGCCTCGTCCGCGGCCGCGGCCCCCAGCGCCTGGGCGAATCCGGCCAGCGTCACCGCCGCCATGCTCTCGCCGGCGGTCTCGAACGGGAACTCCACGATCCCCGCCACCCGGAACTCCCGCGGCTCCAGGCCGGAGGCGAGCCCCAGCGGCGAGCCGGGCGCCAGGCCCAGATCCTCGGCCATCGTCCGGTTGACCACCATCTGCGGCGGTTCGTCGTCCTGCGCCAGGTCTCCGCCACGCAGCACGCGCCACTCGCCCCGGCGCCGCGTCTCGGTGCCGAGCAGGGCGACGGTCGCGGTCCGGCCGTCCCGCGCGCGCGCGGAGACCGAGCCGAAGCGCACCGGCACCACCTCCGCGACCTCCGGCAGCGCGCGCAAGGCGTCCGTGGCCGCGCCGGCCTCCTCGAGGGGCGGACCCAGGCCGGGGACGCCCTCGGTGGCGGTGACGCGGACGTCGTAGCCGGTGCTGTCGAGGATCTCGCGGAAGGAGACCAGCAGCCCGCGCGAGAGCATCAGCATGTCGAACAGCAGCGCCCCCACCACCGCGATGCCGGCCAGGCCGAGCAGCGCGCGGGCCGGCTGGCGCGACAGGCTCCGCCAGGCGAAGGGAAGCGGCCTCACCGCCGCAGCAGGTCCAGGACCGGCCGGCGCAGGAGCGTCCAGGAGGCGAAGACGCCCGCCAGCACGCCCAGCGGCAGCGCCAGGGCGAGGCAGCGGCCCGCGATGGCGGGCGTCACGCGCACGAAGACGAGCGTCGTGTCGTGGCGCCACTGGAAGAAGGCGTTGACCGCGCCCTGCGTCGCTCCGGCGAAGAGCACGCCGAAGACGGCCCCCGCGCCCGCGATGCAGAGCCCCTCGACCAGCGCCTGCGCGAGCACGCGGCGGCGCGAGACGCCGAGCAGGCGCAGCAGGCCGGCCACCTCCCGCCGCTCGTCGGCGCGGATGACCATGAGCGCGAGCAGGAAGGCCGTGCTGCCGATGACCGTCACGATCGAGATGGCGAGGTGGAAGCGCTCGATCACCACGAAGTGCTCGTCGTCGCCGGCGGACGTGGGCGCCACCGTCACCGTGGGCGCGCGGGCGAGCAGCTCGCGGGTGAAGGCGGCCGCGTCCGCGGGGTCGGCCAGCGCGACGTTGACCGCGCTCACCGAATCGTCCGCGCCGTCGGCCGCCCCCCCGCCCCGCAGCGCGAGCATGTCCGGCAGGTGCAGCCGCGCCTCCAGCCGCCGGGCGGTGAAGCGCGAGGGGTCGGGCGTCGGCTCGTACGTCCCGGCGATGCGGAAGGGCCGCGCAGAGGCGCCCCGCGCGTCCGCGGAGAGGAGCACCACGTCGCCCACGCGCAGCTCACGGTCGCGGAGGAGCGTGCGCGAGACGAGGATGTCGGGCGGCGGGGCGGCGGACGCGGCGGCGAGCAGGAGGAGGGCGGGCAGGAGCACGTGGTGCCTTCCTATTCTGCCATCCCGCGATAGGACCCGTGGTGGTCGCCGGCGCCGCCATACTGCGACGATGGCCACGGCCACCTTCAGCGCCGCCGAGCGGATCCTCGAGGGGCTCTCTCCCGCCCAGCACGAAGCCGTCCTGCACGGCGAGGGCCCGCTGCTCATCATCGCGGGCGCGGGCACGGGCAAGACCACGGTCCTCACCCGCCGCATCGCCCACCTGATCGCGGCGCGGCGCGCGCGGCCCGAGGAGATCCTGGCCTTGACCTTCACCGAGAAGGCGGCGGCGGAGATGTCCGAGCGGGTGGATCAGCTCATCCCGTACGGCTACGCCGAAAGCTGGATCGGCACCTTCCACGCCTTCGGCGACCGCGTCCTGCGTGACCACGCGCTCGAGGCCGGGCTCGACCCCTCGTTCCGCGTGCTGACGCGGCCCGAGCAGGTCATCTTCCTGCGCGAGCGGCTGTGGCGGCTGCCGCTCGTCCGCTTCCGGCCGCTGGGCGATCCCACGCGCCACCTCGACGCGCTGCTCACGCTGGTGAGCCGGGCCAAGGACGAGGACGTCTCGCCCGCCGCCTACGGCGCCTGGGCCGAGGAGCGCCTGGCCGCGGCCGCCACGGACGACGCTCGCGACCTGGCGGGCCGGCACTCCGAGCTGGCCGCTTTCTACCAGGCCTACCAGGACCTCCTGGCGGAGGCGGGCGCCGTGGACTTCGGCGACCAGATCTTCCGCGCGCTCGAGCTGCTCCGGGCGCGACCGGCCGTGCTGCGGGGGCTGCGCGCGCGCTATCGCTACGTGCTGGTGGACGAGTTCCAGGATACGAACCACGCCCAGCTCGAGCTGGTGCGGCTTTTGGCCGGCGAGGAGGCCCCGAACGTCACGGTCGTCGGCGACGACGACCAGGCCATCTACCGCTGGCGCGGCGCGGCCGCGGCCAACCTCCTGGCGTTCCGCCGGCTCCATCCGGCCGCGCGCGAGGTGGTGCTCACCGACAACCACCGCTCCACGCAGATCATCCTCGACGCGGCCACCCGCCTCATCTCCTACAACAACCCGTGGCGGCTCGAGGCCATGACCGGCATCGACAAGCGGCTGCGCTCGCCGCGCCGCGAGGGCGAGCCCGTGCGCCACCTGCGCTTCGACACGGTGTCCGCGGAGGCCGACGGCGTCGCGGCCGAGGTCGCGGCGCGCCTGGTCCGCGGCTTCCGTCCGCGCGACGTCGCGCTCCTCGTGCGCAGCAACGGAGACGCCGACCCCTTCCTGCGCGCGCTCAACGTCCGCGGCATACCCCAACGGTTCACGGGCAGCCGCGGCCTCTACGCGCGCGAGGAGGTGCGCCTGCTCGTGGCCTTCCTGCGTGCGCTGGCGCATCCCGACGATTCCGTGTCGGCCTTCTACCTGGCCGCCTCCGAGGTCTATCGGATGCCCGCGCCCGAGCTGCTGCGGCTCAACCGCTACGCGCAGCGCAAGACGCGGCCCCTGCTCGAGGTCCTGCGCGGCCTGCCCGCGAACGAGGACCTCGTGGGCGTGGGCGCAGCGGCCCGCGCGGCCGCGGAGCGCCTGCTGGCCGACCTCGATCGCGCGGCCGCCGACGTGCCCGCCCTGCGCACGGGCGAGGTGCTCTATCGGTATCTCCAGGGCTCGGGGCTGCTCGCGCGCCTCTCGAAGGAGGCCAGCGCGCGCTCCGAGGCCATGGTCAAGAACATCGCGCGGTTCTTCGAGGTCGTGAAGGCGTACGGCGACGTGGCCGAGCACGACCGGGTACCCGCCTTCGTCCTGCACCTGGACCTGCTGCGCGAGGCGGGGGACGACCCGGCCGTGGCGGAGGCGGAGCCCGACGAGGACGCGGTGGCGGTGCTCACCGTGCACAAGGCCAAGGGCCTGGAGTTCCCGGTCGTCTTCCTGGTGGGCGCGGTCGAGGAGAGGTTCCCGGTCAAGCGCCGCGGCGAGCCGCTCGAGCTGCCGGCCGAGCTGACGAAGGAGGCGCAGGGCGGCGGCGACGCCCACCTGCTGGAAGAGCGGCGGCTCTTCTACGTGGCCATGACGCGCGCGAAGGAAGAGCTGGTCCTGACCTCCGCCGCCGACTACGGCACCTCGCGGGCGCGGAAGGTCTCGCGCTTCGTGGTCGAGGCCCTGGACCTGCCCTCGCCCGCCCCCGTCCCGCGCAAGAGCCGGGCCCTCGAGGCGCTGGCCCGGCACCAGCCCGCGCCCCTGCCGGCGCCGGGGAGGGAGCGGCCCCTCGCCGCGCACGAGCCGCTGACCCTCTCCTTCCGGCAGGTGGACGACTACCAGACCTGCCCGCTCAAGTACCACTACGTCCACCGCCTGCGCGTGCCGCTGCTCGCGCACCATCGCGTGGTCTACGGCAGCGCCGTGCACAAGGCGGTGCAGGCGCACTTCCGGGCGCGCCTGGAAGGCCGTGCCTTCGCCGAGGACGACCTCGTGGCCGCCTTCCGCGAGGCGTGGGTGTCCGAGGGCTTCCTCTCGCGCGAGCACGAGGAGCAGCGCCTCCGCGCCGGGGAGGAGATGCTGCGGCGCTTCCACCGCGACGAGGCGAAGAGCGCGCTCCAGCCCACGGCCGTGGAGAGCGACTTCACCTTCTACGTGGACCGGACCAAGGTGGTGGGGAGGTACGACCTCGTCCTGGAGCGGGACGGCGAGGTGACGATCCTCGACTTCAAGACGGGCGCGGTGGACGACCTGGACCGGGCGAAAGCGCGCGCGCGTGAGAGCCTTCAGCTCGACGTCTACGCCCTGGCCTGGCTGCGCACGCGCGGGAAGCTGCCGGAGCGGGTGGAGCTGCGCTTCCTCGAATCGGGCCTCGCCGGTGGCAAGCGGCCGACGCTCGCGGAGGCGGCGGCCACCGAGGAGACGATACGCTCGCTGGCCGCGCGCATCCGCGCCCGCGAGTTCCCGGCCAGCCCGTCCTACATGGCCTGCGGACAGTGCGCCTTCCGCGACATCTGCCCGTACACCGCGCGCGGGCCCGAGCCGGCCTTCGCGGGCTGACGCGTGGGCCTGGAGGCGTCCCCGCCATCCGTTCCGAGCGGGTTGAGCTCCGCGCCGCGGCCGCTGCGGGGCTGCGCCGCGCGAGCGTTGACCTGCGGTAATGGCCGGCCTTAGGCTGGCGCGAACCGTCACATCTTCCGGAGGTCTTTCTGCATGCAGAAACGCATCGGCTTCGCCGGCCTGGGGTTGATGGGCAGCCGCATGGCCCGCAACCTCCTCCAGAAGGGCTTCCCGCTCACGGTGTGGAACCGCACCCCCGAGCGCTGCGAACCTCTCGCGAAAGAGGGCGCCCGGGTGGCGCGCACGCCGCGCGAGCTGGCGGAAGCGTCGGACGTCGTGGTCGCGTGCGTGGCCGACCCCGACGCGGCCGCGCGCATCATGTTCGCGGAGGACGGCATCCGGCCCGCCGCCCGGGCGGGCTTCCGCTACCTGGAGTGCTCGACGATCTCGCCCGGACTGGTGCGGCGCATGGGCGAGGTCCTGCGCGCGAAGGACGCCGACGTCCTCGAGGCGCCGGTCACCGGCTCCAGGCTCGGCTCCGAGAAGGGCACGCTGCTGTTCATGACCGGCGGCCGTCCCGAGACGCACGAAGAGCTGATGCCGGTGATGATGGCGATGGGGACCAAGGCCATCCGCTGCGGCGAGCTGGGCGAGGCCTCGATAGTGAAGCTCGTGGGCAACACCGTCATCTCCTTCATGCTCGAGGGACTCTGCGAGGGGGCGGTCGTGGCGCGAAAGGCCGGCGTTCCGTTGGCGAAGCTGCTCGAGGTGGTGATGGCCTCGGGGTTCGCCTCGCCCTATTTCGCCTTCAAGGGCGCGGCCATCGAGCAGCGCGACTTCGACCAGCACTTCTCGATCGACCTGCTGGTGAAGGACCAGACGCTGATGCTGGATGAAGCGGCCGCGCGCCTTGTGCCGATGCCGGGATTGGCCGCCATCCGCGAGGTCTTCCAGGCCGCGCGAGCGCAGGGCCTGGGCCAGGAGGACATCGCCGCGGTCATCAAGGCCCTGGAGAAGGCCGCCGGCGTGTAGCCGCGGACCTCCCCTGGCCCCGGCGCGTGGCACTCTTTCGCGGACGCCGTCCGTGTCCGCGGAGGCAGGATGGAAATCATGATCGCCGGCCTGGCCACCGCCGCGCTGCTCGGCTGGGTGATGGGCTGGCACATGGCACGGAACCGGGGCGAGGCGGAGAAGGGAGCCTTGGCCGAGCGCGTGCGCGGCGCGGAAGAGGCGCTGGGCCTCGTGCGCGCGGAGTCGCTCTCGCGGCAGGCCCAGCTCGACCGCCTGCGCGCGGAGAGCGCGGAGCTGCGCGCCGAGGGCGTGCGTCTCGACACGCTCCTTTCCGAGGAGCGGCGCGGCGCCGAGGAGAAGCTGTCGCTCCTGAACCAGGCCGAAAAGCAGCTCCGCGAGGCCTTCGCGGCCTTGTCCGCGGAGGCCCTGCGCCGGAACAACCAGACGTTCCTGGACCTCGCCCAGACCGCCATGGCGCAGTTCCAGAAGACCGCGGCCACCGACCTCGAGGCGCGCCAGGGCGCCATCGCGGACCTGCTCAAGCCGGTCGGCGCGACGCTGCAGAAGTTCGAGACCGCCGTCCAGGCCATCGAGAAGGAGCGCGTCGGCTCCTATGCGGCGTTGCGCGAGCAGCTCGGCTCGCTGGCGGCGAGCCAGACGCTGCTGCGGGCGGAGACCGCCAACCTGGTCAAGGCGCTGCGCACCCCCTCCACGCGCGGGCGCTGGGGCGAGATCCAGCTTCGCCGCGTCTGCGAGATGGCCGGCATGCTCGAGCACTGCGACTTCGACGAGCAGCAGACGGCCACCGCGCCCCGCGACCAGGCGCGCCTCCGTCCCGACGTGCAGGTGCGTCTGCCCGGCGGCAAGACGGTCGTGGTCGACGCGAAGGTGCCCTTCATGGCCTACCTCGAGGCGCTGGAGGCGCGCGAGGAGCCGCACCGCGAGGCGATGCTCCGCGACCATGCCCGGCAGGTGCGCGACCACGTCGTGCGCCTGGGCAGCCGCGCCTACTGGGACCAGCTGCCGGGCACGCCGGACTTCGTCGTCATGTTCCTGCCCGGCGAGCCCTTCCTGAGCGCGGCCTGGGAGCAGGACCCGGGGCTCATCGACGCCGCCATGGAGCAGCGGGTGATGCTGGCCACGCCGATCACGCTGATCTCGCTCCTTAAGGCCGTGGCCTACGGGTGGCGGCAGGAGAAGGTCGCGGAGAGTGCCCAGTCCATCAGCGAGCTCGGCCGCACGCTGCACGAGCGGCTGCTCGGCCTGGCCACGCACTTCAACGCCCTCGGCAAGGGCCTCAACCAGGCGGTCGTGGCCTACAACCGCGCCGCGGGCTCGCTCGAGCGCCGCGTGCTGGTGGCCGCGCGCCGGTTCGGCGAGATGGGCGTCGACACCCCCGGTCCGTTGCCCGACCTGCGCCGCGTGGACCGCACGGTGCGCGCGCCGGGGCCGGACGCGGGAGCGGCCGAGGGCGGAGCGGACCCCCATCCCCTGTTCGCCGTACGCGACTGACCACCTGCTGGTGCTCGTCGAGAGCCTGGCCCGCGCAGGGGAGCGTCACCTTTCGCGCGCCACATTGACCTCATGACGACGGGGGACTACGCTCCCCCTGCGCCTCCCGCGTGGGAGGCGTCCTTTCTCCATGGACAGTCTGGCGATCCTGGTGGCGGCCGGCAGCGGGGAGCGCATGGGCGCCGGCCGGCCCAAGGCCTTCCTGCCGCTCGCCGGCCAGCCCATGCTGCTGCGCGCGGCCACCGCCTTCCAGGCCGCGCCCTCGGTGGAGGCGATCATCGCCGTGGTGCCGCGGTCCGAGATCGACGCCGCGCGCGCCCTGCTCGCCACCCTGCCCAAGCTGGCCGCGGTGGTGGCCGGGGGGCCGCGGCGCCAGGACTCCGTGGCGGAAGGCCTGCGGCAGGTGCCGCTGGAGTTCGGCGGGCTCGTGCTCGTCCACGACGCGGCGCGGCCGCTCGTGGACGTGGCCACGATCGAGGCGGTGTGCGCGGCCGCGCGCGAGACGGGCGCCGCGCTTCCGGTGCTGGCCCTCGTGGACACGGTCAAGCACCTGCGCGAAGGGACGGTCGACCACACGTTGGACCGGCGCGAGCTGGCGGCCGCCCAGACGCCGCAGGGCTTCCGCCGCGAGCTGCTCGTCCGCGCCTACGCCGAGGCGGAGCGCACCGGCGCCGTCCTCACCGACGAGGCCATGGCCCTGGAGCGGCTCGGGATCGCGGTGCGCGCGGTCCAGGGCGCGACCCGCAACCGCAAGCTCACCACCCCGGACGACCTGGCCTGGGCCGAAGACCTGCTCATGGGCGAGGACCGGCGCGGCACCGGACACGCGCGGATCGGCACCGGCTTCGACGCGCACCGGCTCGTCTCCGGGCGACCGCTCGTGCTCGGCGGCGTGCGCGTCGAGCACACGAGGGGACTGGAGGGGCACTCCGACGGCGACTGCCTGGTCCACGCGGTGTGCGACGCTCTGCTGGGGGCCGTGGGCGCGGGTGACCTGGGCGGTCGTTACCCGAGCGACGACCCGCGCTGGAAGGACGTATCGAGCACGATGTTCCTGGCCGAGGCGGCGCGGGAGGTCGCGGAGCGCGGCTACGTGGTGGAGAACGTGGACGCCACCGTGGTCGCGCAGGAGCCCCGGCTCTCTCCGTACACGGAACGGATGCGCATGCGCCTGAGCGCCTGCTTGCGCGTGCCCCCCGACGTCGTCTCCGTGAAGGCCAAGAGCACGGACGGACTGGGGCCGTTCGGCCGGGGCGAGGGCATCGCCGCGCTGGCCACGCTCCTGCTCAAGAGGAGGTAGGCGGGCTCATGCACCTCATCTGCGGCATCAACCCGGTACTCGAGGCGCTGAGCGCCCGGGAGCGCCACTTCGACCGGCTGCTGATCGTGAAGGGCCTGCGCAACCGGCGCGTGTCGGAGGCCGTCGCGCGCGCGAGCCAGATCGGCGTCCCGCTGCGCTTCGAAGCGCGGGAGACGCTCGACCGCATGGCCGGCGGCGTGCCGCATCAGGGCCTCATCGCGGTCGTATCCGCCAAGCCGCTGCTGAGCCTGGAGGAGGTGGTGGACCAGGCCCGCTCGCCCGCGCTGCTCGTCGTGCTCGACGGCGTCGAAGACCCGCGCAACCTCGGCGCGATCGTGCGCACGGCCGAAGCGGCGGGCGCGGACGGCGTCGTGCTGCCCGAGCGCCACAGCGCCGGCCTGTCCGAGACGGTGGCGCGTGCGTCGGCGGGCGCGCTCGAGCACGTGAAAGTGGCGCAGATCGGCAACGTGGCCCAGGCGCTCGAGCGGCTGAAGGAGCGCGGCGTGTGGGTGGTCGGCTTCGACACCAGCGGCACCGAGCGCTGGGACGCGGTGGACCTCCGCCGGCCCGTGGCCCTGGTCCTGGGCGGCGAGGGCCGCGGCATCCGCCGGCTGGTGCGCGAGCGCTGCGACCACCTCGTCTCGTTGCCGCTGTTCGGCCATGTCGGTTCCCTCAACGTCTCCGTCGCCGCGGGCATCGCGCTCTACGAGGCGGTGCGCCAGCGCGGCGCGGTGCCCAGCCACGTGCGACCGATCCCCGCCCGCGCGCTCGCCGGGTCGCCGCGCGTGGTCGGCCCCGCGGCCGACGACACCGAGGGCGATCCGGGACGGCCGGCGCGAGAGATGGTGTCCGCCGCCGCCGATGACGAGGGCGACGAGGCCCCGCCCGACCGCGACTTTCCGCTCGTCGTGCTCGACGACGAGGAGTCCGCGTGGTGGGGGTCGCCCGCCTCCGCGCCGTCCGACGGCCACCGGCCCAAGCGACCGCAACCGCCGCAAGCCTCGCGTTCCGAGCGCGCCGGCGAGCCCCCGCCCCCTCGCGGGCCGCGTCGCGAGCGGGGCGGCCACGGGCGCGGCGAGGCTCGTGACGGCCGGCGGGGCCGGCGCCGCCCCCGAAGC